>JAWWCR010000005.1:0-51942 GCA_033720355.1 Gemmatimonadota bacterium | reverse complement strand
CGACGCGACGCGTCTGGATGCGAGCGAGCCGCGACCTGCGCGACCCGATCACCACGTGATCCGGGTCCGCGCCTCGCGGGATCATTCGAGGTAGTAGACGATGAGGTACGCCGCGAGGAGGATGGCCACCCACAGCACCGTCAAACCCGTCGACCAGGTCCTGCCCCAGATGCTCGATGGCCCGTGATACCGGTGCGCCCGGTCGACGACGCCACGCACCGCGGCCAGGGCCCGCTCGTCGATCGCCCCCCGGACGCGACCCCCGACCCGTCCGAGCGCCGAAAGGGTGCGCGGGATCACGACCCGGTAGACCCAGTCGAAGTCGAGGTTCGTGGACCGCATCTCGGACGGATAGAGCCCGGTCCTCACCAGAACCGCGAAGGCCAGTGCGGCCCACAGGAGGAGCTGGAACTGCGTGATGACGTGTGTCGCCGTGTACGCCTGGTAATCGACCTCGTAGGGCAGCAGAGCGTACAGCGGCGCCGGGAAGACCCCGATCGCGATGCAGATGGCCGCCATGGCCCCCATCGCCAGCAGCATGTTCGTCGGGGCCTCCTTGCAGCGGATCCCCGAGTCGTGCGCGAAGAACGCGAAGTAGGGGATCTTGATCCCGGAGTGCTCCATCACGCCGGCCGACGCGAAGGTGAGGCCGATGAACGTCCACAGGAGGTGCTGATCGCCCACGGCCGAGATGATCATCGATTTCGTCACGAACCCGCTGAACAGCGGAAACGCCGAGATCGACATCGCCCCGATGATGCAGAAGGTGGCCGTGAGCGGCATCGACTTGTAGAGCCCACCGAGCTCGGACGCCTTGATCGTTCCCGCCCGGTACAGCACGGCACCCATCGACATGAAGAGGAGCCCCTTGTACACGAGATGGGCGAAGGCGTGCGAGACCGTTCCGTTGAGCGCGAGCTCGGTCCCCACCCCGATGCCGACGATCATGAACCCGAGCTGGTTGTTGAGGCTGTATGCCAGCACGCGACGCAGGTCGTTCTCGATCACGGCGAAGAAGATCGGGAAGATCGTCATCGTGACCCCGATCGGGATCAGGATCTCGGTTCCCGCGTAGCCCCTGGCGAGGGCATAGATGGCGAGCTTGGTCGTGAAGGCCGAGAGGAACACGGTCCCCGTGACGGTCGCCTCGGGATAGGCGTCCTGGAGCCAGTTGTGCAGGAAGGGGAACGCCGCCTTGATCCCGAACGCGATGAAGATGAGGTCCGTCCCGAGCGACCCCAGTCCCAGGTGATCGAAGGCGATCGAGCCCGTCGTCCGGTAGTGGACGATGGTTCCCGCCAGAAGCAGCACCCCCGAGGCGACCTGGACCAGCAGGTAACGCATCCCCGAGCGGTAAGACCGCTCGGTGCGACGTGCCCAGATCAGGAACACCGAAGCGATCGCCGTCAGCTCCCAGTAGAGGAACAGCGTGATGAGGTCACCCGCGAACGCGGCGGCGATCCCGGCGCCCGCGTACGCGACCCCCGCCACATGCTGCACGGCCTCCTTCACGTGGGCCGCGTAGAGCACCGACAGGAAGGCGACGATGTGGAAGATCAGCCCGAACACGAGGGCCAGCCGATCCACCCGGGCGAGCGTGAGCGTCACGCCGAACAGCTCGAGCTGCTGATAGGCGCCCTCGGGTAGACCGAAGAACGCGTAGAGCTGTAGCGCGCTCAGAAGCGGCAGGGCCAGAACGTACGCGGTCCTCGCACGACCCCTGACGAACGGGACCAGGAGCGCCCCCACGATGAGGATCGACGCCGGCGGGAGCCGCAGGAGGAGGTCAGTCATCGTAGTAGTCCTCATCCCGCATCAGCACCTTCCGGAGCTCCCGGCCCGCCATCACGATGAAGAAGAACGCGGCGAAACCGAAGAAGCCGTAGATTCCGAACCACTCCTCCCAGGCGAAGTGGACGTGCTTGTGGTAGAACAGGTCGGCGACGACGAGCGCGACGCACACGACCGTGAGAATCCTCACGAGGAGGGTCACGTTGCGCGGCTCGTCGAACCAGCCCCGGTCGTGGTCGCTCATGCGCCCACCAGCGGCGCGAGGAGCGCCCGGACGTCATCGGCGAAGAAGAACAGCACCACGCAGCCGAGCGCCGTGAAACAGATCGGCAGCACGCAGAACAGGGGCGCTTCCCTGATCCCCGGTCGCTCCGGGGCGCCCGACGCGGCCGAGAAGAAGCCGCGGATCGGAATCGGCATGAGATAGGCGATGTTGAGCAGCGAGCTGATCATGAGGACGGCGATCAGCACGAGCTCTCCGGTCTCGGCGGCGCCGAGCGCGAGAAACCACTTGCTCCAGGTCCCGCCCGTGGGCGGCAGACCGATGACGCTGAGGGCGCCGATGGCGAAGCACCCCATGGTGATGGGCATCGCTCGCCCGAGCCCGCGCATGTCGCTGATCTCCGTCTTGTGCGTGGCCACGTAGATCGCCCCCGCGCAGAAGAACAGCGTGATCTTCCCGAATGCGTGCATCGCGATGTGCATCCCGCCGCCGATGATGCCGGAGGCGTTGGCGAGCGCCGCGCCGAGCACGATGTACGAGAGCTGGCTCACGGTCGAGTAGGCGAGCCGGCGCTTGAGGTTGTCCTGGCGCATGGCGATGAGCGAAGCGAGAAGGATGGTCGCCGCCGCGACGTACATCAGCCACACGCTCGCGCCCGTCCCGGTCAGGAGGTCGAGACCGAAAACGTAGATGACGACCTTCAGCACCGTGAACACGCCCGCCTTTACGACGGCCACCGCGTGCAGGAGCGCGCTCACCGGGGTCGGCGCCACCATCGCCGCCGGAAGCCAGCGGTGGACCGGCATGAGAGCCGCCTTGCCGGTTCCGAAGGCGTAGAGGACCAGCAGCACGACCACCATCCCATCGCTCGTCCGCCCGGCGAGGATCCCGCCCTCGGTGAAGTCGAGCGTGCCGGCGACCATCCATGTCCAGACGACGGCGAGCAGCAGGAGCCCGACGGATGTGGACATGAGGACCGTCAGGTACGTCCGCGCCCCCTTCATCGCCTTCTCGGTGCCGGCGTGCGACACGAGAGGATAGGTGGCGAGGGTCAGCACTTCGTAGAAGACGAAGAGCGTGAGGACATTGCCGGCCAGCGCCACACCCATCGCGCCGAAGATCGAGATCGCGAACGAGACGTAGTACCTGGTCTGATTGGCCTCGTGGTGGGCCCGCATGTAGCCGATCGAGTAGACCGATGTGACGATCCACAGCCCCGAGGCGACAAGGGCGAAGAGCATCCCGAGCGGCTCGAGGGTGAACTCGATCGATAGCCCCGGAAACATCTCGACGAGGCTGACGCTCGGGCGTTCGCCCGCCCTGACATGCGGCACCAGCGACACGACGAGCGAGAACAGGGCCACGCCCGTGAGCAGCGTGGCCGCCTCGCGGACGTTGGGCCGCCGTCCGAGGAGGGAGATCGCGAGCGCCCCCCCGAGCGGGAGGGCGAGCACCCACCACAGGGCCGACCCGGGCGTCATGGCGCGCCTCCCAGCAGGACCTCGGCCGCCAGTCTCGCGACGCCCGCAGAGCGCGTCGTCATGACCCCGAACACGATCGTCGCCCCGATGAGGATCCAGGTCGGCACCAGCATCGAGAGAGGCGCCTCCCGAACCTCGCCGTCGTGGTCGAGCGGCTCCCTGAAGTACGCCGTCTCGACGACCCGCCAGACGTACGCGAGGGCGAGGAGGCTGCTCGCCAGCAGCAACGCGGCGACCCACCACCAGTCTCGTTCGAGGGCCGCCTCGATCAGATACCACTTGCTGACGAAACCGACGGTCAGCGGGACCCCGATGAGCCCGAGTCCGCCGATGACCCATGCCATCATCGTCAACGGCATCCGGCGCCCGAGCCCTCGCATGTCTTCGAGCTGCACCGAGTGCAGGCTGAACATGATGCACCCCATCGCCATGAACAGCCCGCCCTTCATCAACGCGTGGTTGAAGAGGTGGACGATTCCGGCGGTGAGCCCCGTCACGCTGGCGAAGCTGATCCCGAGCGTCATGTAGCCGATCTGGGCCACGCTCGAGTAGGCAAGCATCCGCTTTATGTCGGTCTGGAAGATCGCGACGGTGGACGCCACGAAGATGCCCGCGATCGAGAGCGGCATCAGAATCGCGTCCAGCGCCCGGGCGCCGAACACGAACTCCGACCCGAAGACGCTGAACACGAAGCGCAGGAAGATGTAGACGGAGACCTTGGTCGCCGTCGCCGCCAGGAAGGCGGTCACCACCGACGGGGCGTACGCGTAGGCGTTCGGGAGCCAGACATGCAGGGGGAACAGCGCCATCTTGAGGCTGATCCCCACCGTGAGGAACCCGAATGCCACCAGGACCGTTCGGACGCCCGACGTGGGGAGCCGCGCCGCCATGTCGGCCATGTTGAGGGTACCGGTCGTCATGTACATGAGACCGATCCCGATCAGGATGAAGGTGGCCCCGATCGTCCCCATGACCAGGTACTGGAATGCCGCCGGGAGCGACCGCCTGTCGCCCCCCATCGCGATCAGGACGTACGACGACAGCGCCGAGATCTCGAGGAAGACGAACAGGTTGAACAGGTCGCCCGTGATCGCGATACCCAGCAGACCGGTCAGACACAGCAGGTAGACCGAGCAGAAGAGGTAGTGGCGGGCCTCGGGGATCTCGGAGACCAGCGAACGGGGCGCGTAGGTCATGACGATCGCCCCGATGGCCGAGACGAACACCAGGACGAAGGCGCTGAGCGCATCGACCCGATACTCGATCCCCCACGGGGCGGCCCACCCCCCCATCTCGTAGACGATCGATCCCTCGGCGAGCACCCGCTCGAGAAGCATCAGCGAGGCGCCGAACGTCAGCCAGCACACGAGGATCGTGAAGCCGATGACCGGCGAGCGGCGGTGCAGGAGGATGCACAGAGGCGCCGCGATCAGCGGCACGATGATCTGGAGGACCGGCAGGTGCTGTCCGATCACGCGGAGTCCTGACCGTAGATCTCGTCTTCCTCGATCGTCTCGTACGCCTCTCGAATCCGCACGACCAGAGCTAGTGCCACAGCCGTGGTCGCCACCCCGACGACGATCGCCGTCAGGATGAGGACGCCCGGGAGCGGGTTCGAATACAGCGTGAAATCGTCGCTCATGATCGGGGCCGTGCCGCCCCGGATCTTCCCGATCGACACATAGAGGAGAAAGACGGAAGTCTGGAAGATGTTGAGCCCGATGACCTTCTTGATGAGGTTCCCACGCGAGATGACGATGTAGAAGCCCGTCATCATGAGGAAGATCACGATCCAGTAGTTGTAGCTGCCGATCAGCGTGTCGATCATCCGCGGCCCCGGCTGGCGAAGGTCGAGAAGATCGTGATCATCACCGATGCCACGGTGACGCCCACCCCGAACTCGATCACCAGCAGCCCCCAGTGCTGCCCGTGCTCGGGGTGGTCCGGGGTGAAGGCCCCGTACTCGAGGAAGGCGCCCCCGAGAAGCATCGTGACGACCCCGGTCCCCGCGAAGATCAGGACGCCGACGGCGACCAGGATCTCGATGAGTCGCTCGGGGGCCACTCGTCTGACCGGTGTCAGTCCGTGGACCAGCGAGTACAGCACCAGCCCCGCGGCGAAGATCACCCCCGCCTGGAACCCTCCGCCGGGGCCGTAATCGCCGTGGAACTGGACGTAGAGCGCGAACAGGAGGATGAAGGGGATGACCGTCTTCGCCATCACCCTGAGGATCGTGAGCCCGGTCACGCCCCCTCCTCCTCGTCCGTCGAGGCGGGGGGTCTCGCGCGACTGCCGCGCAACAGGACCAGCACGCCGATCCCCGCCGTGAAGATCACGACGGTCTCGCCGAGCGTATCGTAGCCACGGTAGCTGCCGAGCACGGCCGTGACGACGTTCGGCACGTGGATGTCGTGTTCCGCCCGCTCGACGTAGGATGGGTCGGGGTAGGTGTTCGCCGGCGAGTCCGCGGCGCCGAACGGCGGCATGTCGATCGTGCCGTAGGCCAGCGCGCCCCCCGTGATGATGACGACGAGCAGGGGGATCACCGGCGTGCGTTCCCGTGCCTTCGCGCGGGTCGTCGTCAGCGCCAGGGTGGCGAGGACCAGGACCGTCGATACCCCCGCCCCGACGGCCGCTTCGGTGAACGCGACGTCGGGCGCGTCGAGCAGCAGCATCCACGAGGCCCCGAGGAAGCTGTAGATCCCCATCAGCATCACGGCCTCGAGAAGCCCTCGCATCCGCACGACCGCGATGGCCGTCGCCGCGAGCAGCGTCAGGATCATGATCGTCACGAGCTCGATCTCGAAGCTGACGAGCGGCGTCGTCACCCGGTCACCTCCTCACCCTCCGGACCCGGCGAGTCTTCCGCGAGACGGGGCGTCAGCCCGCTGGCGAGCGCGGCCTTCGCCAGCGCGTGCGTCGCCGTGGGCCCGGTGATCCACAGAAAGAGGAGGATCATCACGAGCTTCACGGCGGCCAGCGACGGGCCGGCGTACAGCATGAGACCGGTGAGAACCAGCCCCGCGCCCAGCGTATCGGTGATCCCCGCGCCGTGGATCCGCGAGTAGAAGTCGGGCAGCCGCAGCAGACCGATCGCCCCGACGATCGCGAACAGCGCGCCGCTCAGTACGAAGACCATGCCGATGAGGTCCGCGAGCTGGCCGATCACCGCACGATCTCCGTAGAGCCGGCTCGTGAGCCCTCTTCGGAATCGCCGAAGTGCCCGTACCACGAGAACTTCAGCACCGCGATCACCCCGATGAAGTTCATCAGGGCGTACACCAGCGCCAGATCGAGGAAGTCCGGTCGCCCGGTCAGGAAGCCGATGACCGAGATGAGGAGGACGGTCTTCGTGCCGAACATGTTGAGGGCGAGGATCCTGTCGAACACCGTGGGCCCCCGCCCCGCGCGCACGAGCGCGAGACCCATCGTAACGAGGATTCCCGCCAGCGCCGCGGCAAACACTAGCAGCCCGTTGAAGTGCTACGGCTGTGCCGCCCTACCCGTCCGCCGTGGTCTCCCAGGCCACTCCTCGTGATCGGGGCGAGGGGGTCACGCGGGCGATCCATCGCAATTCCTCCTCGAAGCAGCCTCCGGCTACTCCCTCGTCGTCTCTCCCCGGCCGAACCGCGTGAGACCCCTGTGCGCGGCCCACCGTAGTTCTTCAACGGGCTTCACGTCCTTCGAGCCGCGTGACCCGACGGTCCATCTGGCCGGATTCGACGCCCTCCGCGGCGCCGGCCGTCAGGGCGTGGATGGTGAGGATGTCCCCGTCGGTGTCGACCGTGACGGTGCCCGGGGTCAACGTGATCGAGTTGGCGTAGATCACGCGCCCGACGTCACCTCGCTGCCCGGCATGCACCCGGATGATCCGCGGAGCGATCGGCAGGCGCGGGCTGAGGATACGGGCCGCGACATCGAGGTTCGACTTGACGATCTCGAGGAAAAGCCACGGCAGATACGCGACGAGCCGCGGGAGCATGACCGGATCGGGGCCGCCCTCGAGCAGATCCATACGTCGCGACAGATAGTAGGCAAAGAGTATCGAGGCGACGCCGAGCGCGAGAAGCAGGGGCGTGAAGTGCCACGACCACAGCACCCACGCGAGCGTGAGCGCACCGATCAAACCAACCGTGTACCTCACGGGCGGCACCGGGGCGCACCACGACCCTGTCGAGGAGTGCCGAGCATCGAGAACGTCTCGCTGTCAGTACGTCTGGTCGATCTGGATTCGCCGGTTGAGGACCCACTCCCACCGACCCAAGAACTCCACCGGATCCGGATACTGGATCGTGATCTCGATCCGACCGCCGGGGAACCGACGTATCGTCGGCCGGCCCGCGGTGGGGGGAAGTTGAAGCCGAGCTGCCTCCTCGGCAATGGTCTGACGGATGGATTCGTCGTCCTGCTCGGCAGCGAGGTTCGCTTCACGCTGAACCACATCCACGAGCGAGCGATACCTGAACTCGCTGCCCGCGAACTGGACCGCCGCGTATCCCCCGACGAGCAGCAAAAGCAGACCCAGGAGACACCCGACCCGGCTGGCTCCCGTCTGTCCCCCATGCGCCCTCTTCATCCTCGTCCCCCCTTCCCCTACCATTGGGATTGTGCCCCGTCCACCACTTTCTGAACGAGGTTCTCGATCGCGACCAGCGAGCCCTGATCCTCCGTCTCGCTCCCCGGGACGTACTCGCCTGTGCCGCTCAAGCCCGCGCTTTGCCAGAGAATCGCGTTCTCCCGCCGATCGAGGATCTCGACCTGCGCCGTGATCGTCACACGCCGCTGGAATACGTCGGCTCCCTGCCCTTCCACGGCCTCGAAGTTCACGGCCGCGTCCGAGTAGCGCTGGATCGTCGCCGTGATGATGGCGTCCGCCTCCTCTTCGGCAGCAAGGCGGAGGCCGAGACGCTGACGTGCCGCGGTCAGCAGCTCGTCCGCGAGCGATTCCGCCAGCCCGAACTTGGTGCTCAGGTTGTCGACGGGCCGGACGTAGGCCGTCCGGATGTGGCTCGGAAGGCCCCCTCCTCCCGAGAAGCTGTAGCACCCCGACAGGAGGAACGCGCCGATCAGCGACGCGAGGACACCCGACGCCCGGACGCCGCGCCTACGGGACGGGCGGGATGACATATAGATCATCGGCGAAACGCTCCTCCTGCGGTACCACGCGGTCGAGTTCCCAGCGAACTACGCTCGGCGTCAGGTCGTCCCGGTAACGAGCCTCGCGCGGCCACGTGGGATCCTCGCCCCACTCGAGCTCGATCCCCCGGATGATACGGCCACCGCGACGCTCCTCCACTCGCTGGAGACGCATGTCGCCAAAATAGAAATATCGCACGCCGCCGTCGTCCACGGGATAGGCCAGGACATCGAGAGCTCCACTACGGAATCCTTCGCCGGGCCCGGCGTCGCCCGGCCGGAACACCCCGGTCATCGCGTACAGATACGTCGCGGGTGGAAGCTCGACATCCTCGATCTGTCCGGCGACGCGGAGCACGTCGTCGACGAGCGCCGCGCGCATCGACCCCTCCGCGGTGCTGAAGAGATCGAGTCGAAACAGGTCGGGCGGGTTGATCCGCGCCGCACCATCGCCGCGCAGACGGCCCCGGTCGTCCGCGTACTCCCACTCGAAGACGATCCGCACCGGCGCCGAGGCCCCCGTCGCGTCGATCGCCTCCGCGGCGATCCGTCCCGGGTCGGCGATGGGCTCGCCGCGCTGGACGCCGCTCGCGCACCCGGCGAGCGCGAGACTCAGCGCGGCGGCTCGAGAGCGAGCACCCCGTCTCATGCGCGCGCGAGGGCCGAGAGCGCGACGCGCGTCGCCTCGGGGAGTCGAACCGGTCGCCCCTCCGGGTCGGCGCTCACCAGCGTGATGCGGGCCGTCGCGGCCACGGCTCCAGTCTCCCGTCTCATCCGGTACGCGAACACGATCTCGCGGCTCCTTACCCGCTCGACCCACGTCTCGATCCGCAACAGCTCGTCGTAGACCAGCGGGGCGCGGTATTCCAGCTCGGCTCTCGCGACCGGGAGGATCACACCCTCCTCCTCGAGCCGCGCGTACGAGACTCCGTGCTCCCGCATCAGCGTCGTCCGCCCCAGCTCGCACCAGACCAGGTAGTTCGCATGGTGAGCCCTTCCCATCTGATCGGTCTCCGCGTACCGGACGCGGACCTCCATCGCGTGCACCGCCCCCGTCGGCTCGTCGATTGACGTTCGACGCCTCATGACGCGAGCTTCCGCCGATGAGCCAGCGGACCGTGGTCATCTCCGACATCCACCTCGGCGCGATCCCCCCGGACCGCGAGACCGCGTTTCTCTCGTTTCTTCACCGGGTCGGCGACCTCGCCGACGACCTGCTGATCAACGGCGATCTGTTCGACTTCTGGTACGAGTACGGCCAGGTGATCCCGCGCGGTCAGCTTCCCGTGCTCTCGGCCCTCCACGAGCTGAAACGCTCCGGAATGACGATCCGGTTTCTGGGTGGCAACCACGACGCGTGGGCCGGCAGCTTTCTCGCAGACGAGGTGGGCCTCGAAGTGATCGATGATCCCGCCGAGATCCGCGTCGGCGGTCGTCTCGCCCTGGTCGCCCACGGAGACGGTCTGGGAGCCGGCGACCGGCGGTACCGGGCCCTGCGGCGGACACTGCGCAGCGCCCCGGTGCGGTGGGCCTTCCGTGTCATTCACCCGGATCTCGGCATTCCCCTGGCCCGGCGCGCCAGCCGGACCGAAATGCGCGCGAGGGACGGCGGTCCGAACACCTCGCCCCGTTCCGACGAGCTCGAGCGGCACGCGCGTGCGCTTCTCTCGGATCGGCCCGACCTCGACCTCGTCATCTTCGGCCACACTCACGACCCGAGGCTGGTGGAGGTGGAAGACGGACGGTTCTACCTCAACTCGGGCGACTGGACGAACCACTCCAGCTACACCGTCGTGACACCCGAGGAGATCGAGCTGGTCGAGGAGGCCGCCATCACCTGATGATTCACCCATCGAGCGCCACACGTTCGAGACGCTCGACCGGGGCACCGAGGAACCGCTCGGCGGTCTCCGCGAAGCGCTCGGGGTCGTCGGTCACGTAATACCGACGTGCCGGACGCCGCGCCGCAGACCGGACGACCCCCTGCGCCAGGAGGGCCCTTACGTGCCGTGCCGTCGCCTCGGCCGAATCCACGAGGCGGACGTCCGTCCCCGCGATCCGCTCGAGCAGGGGGCTCAGGAGAGGATAGTGGGTGCACCCCAGAACCAGCGTGTCGATCCCCTCGCCGAGAAGCCCCGTCAGGTTCGTGCGCGCGGTAAGCTCGGCGACGTCGCCGTCGACCCAGCCCTCCTCGGCGAGAGCGACGAATAGAGGGCAGGAGTGGGAGAGCACCGATACGTCGGCGTCCAGCGCCCGTATCGCGCGCTCGTAGGTGCCGCTCTCGATGGTGCCCCTCGTCCCGATGACCCCGACCCGGCCCGACCGGGTCGTCTTCACGGCCTCCCGCGCGCCCGGCTCGACCACACCGACGACCGGTATGTCGAGTCGCGCCTCCAGACCCGCGCAGGCATGGGCCGTAGCGGTGTTGCACGCGATGACGAGCGCCTTGACCCCCCGCTCGAGGAGGAAGCCGGCCGCCTCATCCGCGTACCGGCGGATCGTCTCGGGCGACTTCGGACCGTAGGGCACACGCGCCGTATCGCCGAGGTAGACGGTCGACTCGTCCGGCAGCGCGCGGTGGATGGCTCGCAGGACCGTGAGACCGCCGACGCCCGAGTCGAAGACTCCGATCGGCGCGTCGTCGCTCACGGAACGGCCACGCTGAGACCGATCGAGGCTCCCGCGGTCCCGTCGGGTGGCGCGTCGATCGTGGCCTCGAAGTCCCAGAAGTGGGTCGAGACCCACGCGTCCAGCCCGCTGACGAACGCGATGAACACCGACATCACGATCCAGTTCTCCCGCTGGCGCGTGCGCGCGTCGATCAGGTCCTCGTCTTCGGGGACGATGTCGCGCGCCGCGTTCAACTTCGCCTGACTCTTCACGACCATGTAGAGGCTCGCCGCGGCTGCCCCGAAGTAGATCGCCCCCCGTTCGGGTCTCCCGACCTCGACCTGACCCCAGCCCGGCAGGATCATCGAACGGCCGAAGGCCCCCAGCGAGCTGATCGGGGGGACGGTGTCGGTTCGGGCGGACACCGGGTCGGGGGGCGGCGCGGGGCGTTCCTGCGCCGCGGCCGTGGGACCGACCGCCGCCACGACTGCCAACAGCCCCGCGGCGGCGACCGGTACCCGACCGGATATGGCGGGAACGTGTGGGAATCGAACCCACCCGGGACGCGTGAACGCCCCGCAACGGTTTTGAAGACCGCAGGCGACACCAGTCACCATCCGCTCCCTCGTCGTCTCCCCCGCTCGCAGCCTACGCCCGAGCGATCACCTCGATCTCCACGAGCGCGCCCTTCGGTAACGTTCTCACCGCGACCGTCGAGCGAGCCGGAAACGGCTGCTCCAGGGGCTCGGCGTACGCCTCGTTCACGGCCGCGAAATCGTCCATCGACGCGAGAAAGATCGTCGTCTTGACCACGTTCGAGAACGACAGTCCCGCGGCTTCGAGCACGGCGGCCAGATTCCGCATGACGCGTCGCGCCTGCGCCGCCGCATCGTCTCCTACCAGCTCCATGGTCTCGGGGTCCAGCGCGACCTGTCCCGCGGAGAAGAACAGCTCCCCCGCCCAGAAGCCCTGCGAGTAGGGACCGATGGCCTGCGGCGCTCGGTCGGTATGGATCGATCCGGATCGACTCAAGCCCGAACTCCTCTCCTTGCATCGTGTCGGTACGGTCCGGTAACCTCCGCCCGACAGGTCCCGGAAGGGGTGCTGGGGGGCATACCCCGCGGTCGGATCCGAGGGGAGCGACCGGGCGCGAAGATACGACGAACCCTCGAACAGCGCCAAAGAATAACGCATGTCCGAGGCCTCCGCGGGGCGCACCGCGGCCCGGCTGGCGCGCGACGCCTTCCTCGGGATCGCGCTCGCCGTTCAGGAGTACTTCGCGCTTCTCGCGCGACTCCTGCGGGCGTGCGTCACCCGACCTTTCTACACGAGCGACCTCGTCCAGCAGATGGACACGATCGGGGTGGCCTCGCTCTTCATCGTCGTCCTCACGGGCTTTTTCACGGGGATGGTCCTGGCCCTCCAGTCCGCCGTCGAGATGGAGCAGTTCGGCGCGACCATCTACATCGGACGTCTCGTCGGGGCGAGCGCCGTCAGGGAGCTGGGCCCCGTACTCACGGCGCTCATGGTGACGGGACGCGCGGGCGCCGGGATGGCCGCCGCCATCGGCGCGATGAAGGTGACCGAACAGGTCGACGCGCTCCGCACCATGGGGGTCGACCCCGTCCGCAAGCTCGTCGCGCCGCGGTTCGCGGCGGCGCTGATCATGATGCCGCTGCTCACGGTGATCGCCGACGTGATCGCGATCCTCGGCGGCCTCCTCATCGCCGTGGTCAAGCTGGACCTGACGACCGATCTCTACATGCAGTCCGTCTACGCCACGCTGGCGGACAACGGATTCCTGTTCCGCTACATCCCGATCGATCTCATCCAGGGTCTCGGCAAGCCCGTGGTATTCGGCGCTCTCATGGCGCTGACGAGCTGCTATTATGGCCTCCGCACCGAGGGTGGCACCGAGGGGGTCGGCCGTGCGACGACCCAGGCTGTCGTAACGACGTCGATCCTCGTCCTCGCCTCGGACTATTTCATGACCCAGCTGATCATCGCCTTCCTCCTTTGAACGAGGGCGGTGTGACCGACCCGATGGCCGGCGACATGGACCCCGAGCGCCTCCGGGCGGAGGTGCGCGCCGAGATCCGACGCGAGATCGGGACGCTCCCCGAGCAGGAAGCGGGGGCGGGCCCGACGGTGAGCCTCGATGACGTGCACCTCGCCTTCGGCGACCACGAGGTCCTGCGGGGAATCAGCTTCGACGTCCGGCGAGGCGAAACGCTCTGCGTGCTCGGGGGATCGGGGGTCGGCAAGTCCACGATCCTCCGGCTGATCCTGCGGCTGCTGCGCCCGACGAAGGGTCGCGTGCTCATCGAGGGCCGCGACATTACGGGAGTGTCCCACGACGACGTCCTCGAGATCCGCGAGCGGATGGGGATGGTCTTCCAGGGGTCCGCCCTCTTCGACTCCCTGACCGTGCGGGACAACGTCGCGTTTCCCCTTTACGAGCACACGCGGCTGGGCGATGCCGAGATCGAGGGCCGCGTTCGCGAAGTGCTGACTTTCGTGGACCTCGATCCGGATGAAGTCCTCGATCTCCTCCCGGCCGAGCTCTCGGGAGGCATGAAGAAGCGGGTCGCCGTCGCCCGCGCCATCGTCCACGAGCCACCCATCCTGCTGTTCGACGAGCCGACCAGCGGGCTGGACCCGATCACGACCCACACCATCGACGAGCTCATTCTGAAGCTCCGCAGCGAGCTCCATGTCTGCGCCGTCGTCGTCACGCACGACCTGATGTCGGCCGCCCGTATCGCGACGGAGGTCGCTCTGCTCTACGAGGGACGCATCGTCTTCAAGGGGACCCCGGAGGACATGCACGCGTCCGAACAGCCGTACGTGAAGGCTTTCCTTGCGTAGCGCCGTGGAGGGGACCGGGGCCAGATTCGTCCGGGCGAACGCGGGGGTACGGATGGACACACCGACGGGGCTGGAAGCGGTTCAGGCGAGGAGAGACGACGAGTCGTAGCCTTGAGCTACGGTGAGGAGGAACGACGATGGATCAACCGCACGACCCCCCTGCGCCGATCATGAGGAATGACGTGGGCGAACATGGTGGACGGTTACGGCGGCACAGCCGTAGTTCTTCAACAGGCTTCTAGCGCATGCGTAGATCGAGGCCGATCACATGGGACCAGGTCCGGGTCGGCCTTGTGCTCATGGTAGCGCTCGGGCTCCTGGCGCTCGGGGTCTTCTTTATCGGGAACGTGGGCGACCAGTTCGGCCAGCGGTATCGACTCATCACGCTCATGGAATCCGCGGCCGGCATCTCCGTCGGGGCTCCGGTCCAGGTGGCGGGTCAGAATGTGGGACAGGTCGTCGGCGTCGATTTCATCGCGCCGGAGACGCGTCCCGTCACCGGGGAGGCAGTCGCGGTGATGCTGGGCGTGAACGTCTCGGTCCGCGACCAGATCCGTGCCGACTCGCGCGCCCGCGTCCGGACCCAGGGTCTCCTCGGCGACCGCCTCATCGACATCGCTCCCGGTTCCGCCGATCAGCCGATCCTGGCGGAGGGGGACACCCTGGCGGCGGCGCCGGCGATCAGCTACGAGGAACTGCTCGGGCAGGCCGCCGACGCCATCGAGAGCCTGACGACCCTGTCCGGAGACCTCACCGAGACGCTGCGCCGGGTCGCGGACGGCGAGGGCAGCATGGGACGGCTGCTGGTCGACGATGGCCTGTACACGGGGATGGTCGAGCTGAACGACAACCTCAACGCCGTCCTCGGGCCGATCGCGGCGGGAGAAGGCGGGGTCGCACGACTCCTGCGGGAGGACGATCTCTACGAACGCATGCTCTCCGCGACGGCATCGCTCGACACGATCGTCGGCCGGGCCGCGCGCGGCGAAGGCACGCTCGGCCACCTGCTCGCCTCGGACTCGCTATACCGGGCGATCACGTCATCGGCCGAGCGGGCGGACGCGTTGCTCGCATCGATCGAGGAGGGGGACGGATCGATCGGTCGTCTCGTGAACGACGAGAGCCTCTACGAGGAGCTGCTCAGAACGATCGTGGATCTCAACGCCTTCCTTCAGGACGTCCGGACCAACCCCCGGCGCTACATGCCCACGATCAAGGTTTTCTAGACCGACCCCCGGCGCTCCGGACGTCAGGCGCTCTCGTCGAGCAGCTCGTGCCAGGTGACGAGGGACACCACCTCGAGCTCCCTCGCTCCGGAAGGCAACAGCACGGTCACGACGTCGCCGGGTTGCTTCCCCAGTAACGCGCGCCCGATGGGCGACTCCATCGAGATCTCGTTCTTGTCGAAGTCCAGGTCGTCCCCGATGGTGATCGAGAACTCCTCGACCTCGCCGTCCTGATCGCGCACCTCGACCCTCGATCCGAAACCGATGCGATCCGGCGGGACCTGCTCGACATCGATCTCGCCGAGCTGGGACAGCCGGCGGGCGAGGTAGTCGAGCCGCGCGGACACGAAGCCCTGCCTCTCCAGGGCCGCCGAGTATTCCGAGTTCTCTCTGAGGTCGCCCTGGGCGACCGCCTTCTCGATCTCGAGAGGGAGCGTGACGTTGAGCTCGTGCAGCAACGCCTCGGCTTCCTCGCCGAGCTTCTTTCTGATCCTGTCGAGCATCTCATCCTCCCGGGCACAAAAAAACCGAGGCGTGCTCTCGAGGAGAACGCCTCGGGTGGAGTGGAGGCGGCGGGAATCGAACCCGCGTCCGCGAGCCCATCCACCACGGATTCTACGTGCGTAGTTCGCGAGAGAGTGTCTCGCCCCTCAGAAGCTCACGAACCTCCTCTTCGGGACCAGCCGCTTGCGGCTACGAACCGCGATCTCGCCACCTCGGCCAGCGGCCTGCTTCGGTGGCACAGCCCGATTTGCGACGTCCCGTGGAGGCCCTCGGGCCCGGATCTCCTCGGGACGGACTACGTGGTTTTACGCAGCCAGAGCCAATTCGTCGTTGGCACTTGAAGTGTTTCTCGGGGTTTTACGAGGCTCCGAGCACCTCGGCACGCTACCGCGGCTTCTAGCACACGCGTCGAAGCCGAATCGCCCCCATGTTCTCAAACAGCAGACGACGGGCCGGGGCCCGCCGTCGAATATCCTACACGCTGGGTCTTCGTAACGTTCCGCGCAAGCTTCGCGCCGTCCCCGACCCGGCAAGTTCCGAACCGTCGAACCCGGGAGCGCCGGCGTTTTGACACGATTCGAGATCGCCCGGTATACTCGAAGCACACGTACCGTCCCGCCCCGCACCGGGGTGCCGAGAGCGGTGCGTCCGCCTTCTGACCGTGACACGTCCCCCGACACTCCGGGGGAGGAGACATACATGCTGCTTCGCGATTTCTTCTCGGCCGAAACGATCAAGCTCGACCTCGAGGCCGAGACGAAGGATGATGCGCTGCGCGAGCTGGTTTCCGTGTTCGGGCTCGACGACAAGTCCGAGGGGATCCTCTACAAGATGCTCAAGCGGAGGGAGAACCTCGGCTCGACCGGAATCGGCGGCGGGATCGCGACCCCGCACTGCCGCTCGCTGGTCGTGAACCGCCTGCGGGTGGCGTTCGGCCGCAAGAACTCGGGGCTCGACTTCAAGGCTGTGGACGAGAAGCCCGTCCACTACGTCTTTCTGATCGTGGCGCCCCCCATCGAGGTGTCGAACCAGTACCTGCCCGTGCTCGGCAAGATCGCGCAGTTCGGCAAGGACCCGGACATCCCGGAGACCCTCGCCGGACTCGAGTCGCCCGAGGATTTTCTCCATCTCCTCGACTCGAAGGGGATCTGATGCACCCGCAGCTCGAACTTCTGCTCGAGATCCAGGATCTGCGTGCCCAGCGCCACGGGATGGAAGACGGCACCCTCGCCGATGTCGAGTCGGGGGTCTTCGCCGTCGAGCTCGGGGAGGCCATCGCGGTGCTCGACGAGAAGGTCGGCGAGCTCGAGGATCGCCTCACCGACGGAATCCGCGAGCGGTATCGCCGTCTCACTGAGAAGGAGATGCGCACGGTTTCTCCCGTGCTCAACGGGATCTGCTACGGTTGCTTCATGGCCGTGGCGACCGCGCGCGCCTCGGAAGCGACGCGCAATTCCCGGGTCGAGAACTGCGAGCACTGCGGGCGATTCCTCTACCACGTAGGCTGACCGCGCCAGGGGGCGTTCAGGCTCCTCCGAGGATCCGCCCTTCGGCCACCCGACGGGTTACGGACGCCCGATCGAGGTGCTCCAGAAGCGGGATCAGGTACTTCCGCGAGAGACCGAAGCGCTCCTTGAACGCGGTGGGCGGCCGGGGCTGTCCGTCGGCCAGGAGCTCCCTGACACCGCCGGCCATCTCGTCCAGCGCGGCCGTGTCCACGTAGATCTCCGGGGTGACGGCGACCGCGGCGCCGCGGTCGACAAGGAGCCGCAGGAGATCCGCCAGCACGTCACGCTGTACCCGAAGCGCCGCGCCGAGGTCGTTGACCGTCGGGGGCTGCAGCCCGCCGGAAACCAGGACCGACTCGAGTCGGTTCAGCTGCTCCTGCTCCTCCGGCGTGAGCACGACCCCGGATCCCGGCAGCGAGACGAGGGGGCCGGTGGCCACCAGGGTCCCCTCCTCCAGGTGACGATCGAGACACGCCTTCACCAGCTCTGGCGCGCGTCCCCGCGCGAGAGCCGAGCGAACGGCTTCGAGCGAGACCCCCGGCGCACGCCGGTCGGCTTCGTGCAGCCGTTCGACCGTGTCACGCGCCGCCGACATCGTCGCGTCGAGGACGTCCGGGTCGAACCACCGATCGCCGAGGCGGACGGCCGCGCTCGAGGCCCCGAGCGCCTCGACGATCTCGGGGGGACGCCCGAGCACGATCCCCTCGCGGGGCCCGCCGAACCCCGAACCCCCGGCCAGCTCGACCGCCGCGGCGAACGCCTCCTCGTCGGATCCGTCGAGGAGACGTTCCCATCGGCCGGTTCGGCTCGTCCAGACGCGCGGGGGATCGAGCTCTGCCACACGGAGGCCGGCGATCGTCGTGACCGGCGAGTAGAACCGAACGATCCCCCGGTCGCCGCACCGCGTCACGACGGGGCTCTCGAGCACGAGGACGGCCCAACCCGAGGTACCCGGGACGATCGTGCCCCCCCCGTGCGCCACCACGCGCGCCATGACCTCGCTGGTGCCGACATAGAGCCGGACTCGCTGCGAATGCTCGATCGGACGGCCCGGGGCCGCGAGCACATCGATCCTGACACCTAGCCGGGACACGGCGGTCCAGCCCTCGTCGGCGACGAGCACGGTGCCGCGCCCCGCGTCACCGGGGTCCACCCCCACCAACGCGAGGGCGCAGCGTCGGCCGGCTGCAACGCCGTCACGGGGGCTTCCGTGGACCTCGAGCCCGCGCACCCGTGCCGTGGCTCCTCCGGGCAGCAACCGCACCGTATCGCCCGTACGGATCCTCCCGCTCCACACGGTGCCGGTCACGACCGTGCCGGTTCCGTGGATCGAGAAGGCGCGGTCGACCGGCAGTCGGAAGAGGTCGCGCGTGCGACGCGGACTGGTACCCGCGCCGGCCGCCCGGAGCGACCGCTCGAGATCTTCCACCCCCTCGCCGGTCGTGGAAGAGACGGGCACGATCGGCCAGCCGGCGCACCCGTGCTCTTCGAGCAGCTCCATCACCGCATCGGTCGCGAGCTCGACCCAATCGGACTCGACGCGATCGATCTTCGTCAGTGCGACGACACCCCGTTCGATCCCCAGAAGACGGGCGATCGCCAGGTGCTCGCGCGTCTGGGGCATCGGGCCCTCGTCGGCCGCGACGACCAGCAGCACGACGTCAATGCCCGTAGCCCCGGCGAGCATGTTCTTCAGGAAATCCTCGTGACCGGGCACGTCGACGACGCCGGTCTCGAGCTCCGGCGCGAGATCCAGCGGCGCGAAGCCGATGTCGATCGTCAGCCCTCGCTCGCGCTCCTCACGCCAGCGATCCGTCTCGACGCCAGTGAGCGCCCGCACGAGCGATGTCTTCCCGTGGTCGACGTGGCCGGCGGTGCCCACGACCAGACCGCGGCGAGAGTCGCCCGGATCGGTCACGCGAGCTCCCTCAGGAAGGGGAGGGACCGGAGGTTCGCACCTTCGGACATGTGGTAGCGGATGAAATCGGCCAGCCACCTTCCCTGACGTCCGTGTGTCGGCGACGCCGCCTGGCCCGCGGCCAGGGAGCGGAGCGTGGCGAGCTCGGCGGGCTCGAGGCCGGGCCCGCCCGGCGCGCACGTCGAGCAGTGGAGACCACCGGCCGAGAAGTCGAACCGGGCGCGCTCGGCCCCGATCGGCCGGCCGCAGCTCACGCAGGCCTCGAGCTGCGGGTGGAAGCCGAGTGTGGATACGAGCGACCAGACGTGCTCGAGACCGCCCGACGAGCCCCCTTCGACCGCCCTCGCGTGGAGGGAGTCGAGCCCTCCGAGAAGGGTCCGGTAGAGCTGGTCGTCGCGGTGCTCGGGGGCGAGCCGCATCACGAGCTCGCAGAGGACCGACGCGACGGTGAACAGGTCGAGCGAGTGGCCGAGGTCTCGACGCTCCTTGACGAGCTCGAACGCCGACAACGTGTGAAGCTCGCGCCCCTCCTTCATGTAGAGAGTCGCATCGCCCTCGACGAACGGCTCGAGCATCCCCCCAAAGCGGCTCTTCGGCCGGAGAGCCCCCCGAGCGACGGCCGAGCAGGGGCCGTGCTCGAGGGTCATGAAGCGCAGGATCTTGCTCGTGTCGCTGTACCGATACGTCTGGAGGATGACCGCCCGGGTCGTTACGAGCACCGCGCCCCTCTTACCTGATGTATATGTCGGTGGCCCCCGCCCCCACCGGTGCGTCGTCGAGGAAGTTCCCGTCCGCGTCCATCAGGACGAGACGCCCCTGCGTCGCCGCCTCGAAGGTGACGCAAAGCAGCCGGCCATCGATCAGGGCCGAAGCCGCCCGGCAGTTGCCGATGTCGGACCCATCGGCGTCTTTCGGCTGGATCGGGTTGCCCGGACCCCGCTCGAAGTTCTCGGTGAAGAAGTTGAACGTCAGGATGTCGGTCTGGTCGAACGAGCCCTGCGTCCGCACGATGTGTCCCAGCCCGTTCTTCCCTCCCTCGATCGACAGGCCGTTGCCACCGAGCGCGAGCGTCCGCCGAACCGCCCGCGCCGTCGCGCTGACGACCACGAGATTCCCGTCGCCAGCGGGCGCAAACTCGGGGTCGGAGACGAACGTGCCGCCCGCGAGGACCATGATCTCCTCCTGCGAGAACAACGCATCCGTGATGTTCCGGGAATCGGGCAACGTGAACGAGTCCGCCAGCGAGCCGTCGCCGAACTCGAAGAGCTCCATGACGGCGTCGCCGAGGGACGCGTACGTTCCGCCCGCGTCGTCCAGGTTCGCGTCGAGCGCGTACACGAACACGCCGAACGGCAGCACGCGCTCGACGTACTCGCCGGTATTGGTGGCGACGAGGAAGGCGTTGGGCTCGCCCGGGACCGAGATGTAGATCCGGTTCTCGGCGCGCGCCGGCACGAGAGCGCCGACTACACCCGAGGGGTCGAGGATGAGCGTCGCCCGCCCGGGGTCTGCGAGCGACCCTGTGGGTCCCCCGAACCCGGTCGTGATGAGCTCACCGGTGCCCAGATCGGCCCAGATGACCTGGCTCCCGCCGAGCGCGCTCGTCGTGGTGACCATCAGCGGTCCCAGGATGTCCATCGCGACGCCGTCGAAGTTGGCGGGCAGGTTCAGGGTCGCGCCGTAGGACGCCTGGAAGGGCACCAGCGTGTTGTCGCTCACGTTGAACTGGTGGATCGTCTTCGACAGCGAGTTCAGGACGAGGATCTGCCCCTCGACGAAGTTGTCGCCATCCCCGTCTGTCGGGCTCTCGTTACATCCGCTCGACAGGACCGCAGCCACCGCGATCGTCCACACGCTCCATCGGCTTCTCCGCATCTCGTTCTCCTTTTGGGGTGACTGCCTGTCCGGCGATCATGGATCCATCGGCAGACGGGTAGCCGAAGACCTGTCCGCCTCCCCGGCGGCGGCCTCCGGGCGAAAGCTCCGATCCGCCGCGGCGCCCTGCAAGCTCGGCGACGCGGCGGGTCCGAGTTCCAGACGCACTTCGAGACTCCTGCCCGGCTCGGGAAACAGCTCGACCCGCTCGTACGCTACATCGAGAACGTTCGAGACCCCGACTTCGAGCACCGCCCCGAGCCCCGCCGCCGTAAACGGCTGACGAACCCGGATGTCGAGGAGCGCGAACGGGGGCAGCTCGTGCGGACCGAAGATGCTGGTGCGGCGCGGCCCCCGGATCTCGACGTCCGCACGGACATCGGGACCGGGACCACGCCGCTCCGCCGACGCGCTGCCGGACCACGCGGGCTGATACGGCAACGGATCCGTGTAGTCCTCGAAGCCGAGACGGCTGTCCTGGACCGTGCCCACCATCCGGATGGTCCAGCCCGGCGCCGGCACGAGCGCCGCAGCCCCCTGGAGGCCTAGCGCTCGAAGACGACCCGCGTTCAACGGGCTCCACACGGAGATTACGCTCGGCAGCCAGATGATCGGATCACGCGTGTCGCGGTAGAACGTCGCGAGCTCGAGCCGCCACTCGCCTCCGGCCGGGTCCATCGAAACGCCGAGCTCGGCGTCCAGCCGCACGCGCTCGGGCGCGAGATCGGGGTTGGGCGACGCGCCCAGGCCCGGACGGAGGTACAGATCCCCGAGGGTCGGAAGGCGGTATCCCTGCCCCGCACGGACCCACATGGAGGTCGACGACGACACCTGACGACGGACCGTGAGCGATGGCGAGACGGCGAAGCCGACATCGGAGCCGTCGAGCGAGACCCCGCCGACGAAGCTCCACCCGTCCCCCGCGTCGAGCGCCTTTCTCAGCGACACGCCTGCCACGATACGGCGGGCCTCGTCTCCCACGACATCGCCGGTAAGTCGTGACCACCCGGCGCGCCACTCGAGCCCGACACCCGGCGTGAGCAGCTCGCGGCCGGTGGCGACCAGCTGATCGCCCGCCACCGATTCCCGCCTTCCCACTCGCTCATCGGTGTAGGTCTGACGATTCCGCGACCATCCGATCGACAGCCGCGGCGCGCCGTTACGCTCGTCGGTCCCGTACGCCACCCCGAGGCTCGCGCGTGACTCGCGCCACCGCGCCAGGTCCCATACCGCCGTGCCCATCCTCCCGGGCGCCCCACGCTCGATGCCGTCGACGCGGCCCAGAAAGCGGAGCGGCACCTTCGCCGTGGAGACCCTGGCGAGCGCACCCCATCCGGCGAAATCGGCGTTCGCGCGGCGCTCGTCGGGCGTCCCCGGACGGATGCGGTTCCGGAACGGAAAGTCGTTTCGGGCCGCGTCGAACCGGCCGAACGCATCGATCCGCGTCCCGCCGGGCGAAGCCCCGGTCTCGACCTCGGCCATCACCCGGCCGAAGGACCCGACCCCGAGCCTTCCGCCGACCCCCTGCGAAGCCTGCCGGCTCTCGAGGCGGATGCTGCCGGCGCCCCCGCCCCATCCGGCCGCGCCGGGCCCCTGGGTCGTGACGATCCGCTCGAGGCTCGACCCGGGCACCATGGAGAGGTCGGCGATCCCGGAGAGCGGGTCCGTGAGCGGGATGCCGTCGAGGGTCACCTCGACCGCTTCGGGGCGGCTCCCGCGGATCGACGCCGCCGAGGGTCCGCCGGGCCCGCGCCCCCGGACGTCGACGCCCGGCAATGCTCGAAGCACGTCACCGAGGTCGTCACCGGCAAGCGACAGCTCGGCGCGCTCGACCACGAGACGCGTTCCGATCGATGGACTGCGCCGAGCCGTGGCGCGCACCGCGGGCAGCGACAACGGATCGGGCGCGAGTCGAACCTCGCGCCGCCGACCCTCCGCTGCGAGAGTGATGGAAAAGGCGTCGGACCGGTATCCGAACGCGCCGACCGAGATGTCGAGCCGGGCGCCCGCGGGTCCGCGGATCAGCCACAAGCCTTTCTCGAGCTCCCGGGGCTCGGCCGGACCCGCCGCGGACGAGCCGGTCACCCGGACCGCGCCCACGGGTGCGCCCGTCCGGTCATCCACCACCTCGAGCTCGATCGATCCGCGAGCGGGGTCCTGTACCGCGGCGACGGGACCGGCCAGGGAGAGGGCGGCCCCGGTCGTGAGAACGACCGTGAGCAGGCGACGGGGTCTCAACGACGGGGCCGGCCGGCCATCGAACGCGAGGCCGGCAACACGACGATCCCCAGCTCGCCCCGATCGAGAACCTCCACGGGGCAGCCATAGGCCCGCTCGAGCGCAACCGGTGAGAGAACCTCGGCGGGCCCGGCCCCTGCGCCCGCTCGCCCTTCGGAGAGCAGCACCAGGTCGGTCGCGTACCTGCTGGCGAGGTTGATGTCGTGGGTGACGCAAAGCGCGGTCATCCCCCGGTCCACGAGATCGGCCACGGTCTCGAACGCCCACAGGGCGTGACCGATGTCGAGGTGGGCGGTCGGCTCATCGAGGATGACGACCTCGGGCTCCTGAGCCAGTGCGCGGGCGAGCTTCGCTCGCTGGATCTCCCCGCCCGAAAGGTCGGTGAGCCGCCGATCGGCCAGATCCGAGAGGCCGACCCGGGCCAGGGCCTGCTCGACGATCCGCTCGTCCGACGCCGCCAGAGCCGCCCAGGGCGACACGTAGGGGTTTCGGCCGAGCGAGACGTAGTCGGTCACCGACTGCGGGATGGCCGGCGGCGGCTCCTGCGCGACGACGGCCAGTGTCCGGGCCAGCTCGGTTCTCCGCCAGTCGGCGAGCGGACGGCCGAGAAAAGCGACCGCGCCCCTGTCCGGTCGAACCGTTCCTGCGAGCAGACGCACGAGCGTGCTCTTCCCCGCCCCGTTGGGTCCGATGAGCGCGGTCATGCGCCCTGCGCCGATGTCGAGATCGAGGTCACGGATGGCCGGGCTCGACGCTCCCGGATACGCGAAGGTGAGCCCGCGACAGCGGAAGATCGGTTCAGACATGGCTGCGCCGTAGAAGGACGAGGAAGAGGGGGACGCCGAGCACCGCTGTCACCACGCCGACCGGGAGCACGAGGGGGCGCGCGGCCGCTTGCGCGACGGCATCCGCGAGGACCAGGGCGGCGGCCCCCGCCAGCATCGCGAAGGGAATCAGGATCCGGTGGTCGGCGCCCCAGATCATGCGGACGGCGTGCGGGACGACGAGACCGATGAAACCGATCACCCCGGCCAGGCTCACGGTCGCCGCCGCCGCCAGCGAGGCCACGAAGTACGCCACCCGCTTCACAAGCTCCACATCGGTGCCGAGGTGCGCGGCGGCCTCTTCGCCGAGTGACAGGGCGTTCAGATGTCTGGCCATCGCGAACGAGACGCCGGCGGCCACCGCGAGGCACCCGGCCAGCGCCGCCACGCCCGGCCAGGTCGCGCGCTCCAGACTCCCCATGGTCCAGAGGACGGCGGATCGGAACGCGTCTCCACGGGACAGCGCGAGCAGCAGCATCACCCCCGCGCCGAAGAACGCGGACACCACGACACCCGCGAGGATCAGGACCCGGGGATCCACTCGACCGACAGTCCAGGCGACGCGGAACACGATCACGATCGCGAGCAACCCGCCGGCCAGCGCGAAGACGGTCGTCCCTGCCGGGCCCGAGAGCGCGCCCGCCCCCAGGGTGAGTGACGCCACGGCGCCGAATGCGGCGCCCGAGGAGACGCCGAGCAGATAGGGCTCTGCCAGCGGGTTGCGCAGAAGCGCCTGGAAGAGGGTGCCCGAGACCGCGAGGGCGGCCCCGGTGAGCGCACCGGCGGTGACGCGAGGCAGACGGATCGCACGCACGATGGACGCGATCGCCGGCTCGGTCTCGCCTCCGGTGAGCGCCGACCAGACCTGTCCTGGAGGGATCCGCACGTTCCCGAGCGTGAGACCGACGACGAGCGCCGTCGCCAGCGCCGTCAGGAGGATCGCGAGTCCCGCCGCTCTCCCTCTCACCCCGGGCATGCGAGCCGCTCGGGCGGAGGAAGCGAGGGGAGCCGAAGCTCGGGATGCAGGGCGGCGGCGAGACCGAGCGCTGCCTCTCCGACGCGCGGGCCGAGACGGCCGAGCAGGTCGGCGTCGATGTATACGATCCGGTTCGTCGCGACGGCCCGGATCGTCTCCCACCCCGCGCGCTCCCCCAGGGGCGCGTCGTCGACCGCGTCCGCGCGGATCGGACGAACGATCACATCGGGGTCGCCCGCGACGATGGCCTCGAGCCCCACGCGAGGGGATGGGCGCTCGAGATGACCGAACACGTTCCGGCCCCCCGCCAGCGCGATCAGAGAGTCGAGGAAGCTCCCGCGCCCGATCGTCATCGGGGGATCCGCCCACACGTCGTAGTAGACCCGGACCCGATCGACCCCTCGCGTCGCCTCAGCGACCGCCCCGAGGTCGGCCGCGATCCGTGCGTCGAGCGCCGCCGCGGCCGCGGGGCACCCGACCGCCTCGCCGAGAGCGACGACGTTCCGTCGAAGGTCGGCGAGCGAATTGTGGCGCAACGACAGGGACGCGACGCCCAGATCGGCCAGCCGTGCCGCCACCCCCTCGTTGTCGGGTCCCTCGAAGAGGACGACGAGATCGGGAGAGCGTGCGATCACGGCTTCGAGGGAGGGCCGGATCCCGTCGCCCACGTCGGGCACCCCGACGGCCTCCGGCGGGTGAACACCCCACCGGGTGCGGCCGACCAGGCGGTTGCCGGCCCCGAGCGCGAACAGGATCTCGGTCGCCGCGGGGATGAGCGACACGACCCGTCGGGCCCGTCGGTCGACGACCTCCTCGCCCGCGCCCGCGTCGTCCGCCCCCGGCGAGCACGCGCCGAGCCCGATGCCCACCGCCAGCGCGGCGCACGCCATCGGTCCCATGGACTGTGGTGTTCGTGAGCCCATCCCGCCGTCCCGGGGAGGAACGGGGTGAGTCGTGAGACTCCGGCTCCTGGAGACGCCGCCCCACTCTTCCCGCGAAGAGTTCTACCTACGGGGCATGGACGAGCACGTCTCCTGGCTCGAGGTCTCTTCCGCGCGCCTTCCGGAGTCCTCCGTGGCGAGTGCGCGGTCCGGGGAAAAACGTCTCCCTCGACCTCTCACAGTGGCGGGGCCGCGTCGGATTCGCACCGACTTCCGTTTGCCCGGTCCATGTGACTGCGCGGGCAACATGCGTGGAGGAAGCGGCCCGTTGCAAGTCCCGCCGCTCAGGGCTCGAAGCGGCCGAAGTCCTGCGGGTCGAGCTTCTTGAGATACTCGCGAAGCGGCTCGTCGATGCTGTCGAGCTCGCTCAGGGGTACGTCGGCGACCGTGGCGCCCTCTCCGTGCACCTCGTGCTCCTCCGAGTCGAACGACCCCTCCTCCACGTCCAGCGCGGAGACCTCGAGGAGGCTCTCGTCGGCGTAGATGGGCGCCTCGGCCCGCAGTGCCAGGGCGATGCTGTCGCTCGGACGCGAATCGATCGAGATGAACTCTCCGTCGCGATTGAAGACGAGCGACGCGTAGTAGGTGTTCTCCACCACTTTCGTGATGAGGACCCGCACGAGCGAGCTTCCGAGCCCACGCACCACCGCGGTGAAGAGGTCGTGCGTAAGCGGGCGGGCGAAGTGGACGCCGGCGAGCTCCATCGCGATTGCGCTGGCCTCGCCGGCGCCGATCCAGATGGGAAGCATCCGCTCGCCGTCCTTCTCCCGGAGGATCACGACCGGCGTACTGGACGTCTTGTCGAGCCCGAGGCTCGTTACCGTCACCTCTCGCATCCCCTGCTCCATCACGATCGGGCGACCTCCAGGCGCCGAACCGGGCGCGCGCGACCGAAGCCGCCCACGCACGTGGTGAGGTGCAGATCCATTGCCACCGCGACGACCCCCGCGTTTCGCGGCGCCCGTGGGGCCGGACTCCATGTCCCACGGGGTCTGCCGGAACCCGATCGACCTGCGGCGCCACCGACGCCCCCGGCCGACCGGCGCGCAGATCGCGCGTCGGGGTGGCGATTTCCTCGAAACATCGGGCTTCGCATCAGCCTCCGAGCTCGTCGACGCGATCCGTGCGCTCCCAGGTGAAGCCGCCCTCGACCGGCTCGCGTCCGAAGTGTCCATACGCCGCAGTGCGCCGATAGATCGGCCGGCACAGATCGAGCCGCTCGATGATCGCTCGCGGACGAAGGTCGAATACCTCCTGTACACGCGTGGCGAGAACGTCGTCATCGGTCGCGCCCGTCCCGAACGAATCCACCATCACGCTGACTGGCTCGGCGACCCCGATCGCATAGGCGAGCTGCACCGCGACCCGCTGTGCGAGACCCGCCGCGACGAGGTTCTTGGCGATCCACCGCGCCGCGTACGCCCCCGACCGGTCGACCTTCGAAGGATCCTTGCCCGAGACCGCGCCGCCCCCGTGACTTCCGACACCGCCGTACGTATCGACGATGATCTTGCGCCCCGTCAGCCCGGCATCGCCCTCGGGTCCCCCCGTGACGAAGCGTCCGGTCGGGTTGATGTGGTAGATGATCGAGTCCGGGTCGTAAAGCCCCTCGGGAAGACACGGCCGGATCACGTTCTCGATCACTGCTCGCCGGATCTCTTCGTTCTCACGGTCGTCGTCGTGCTGTGTCGAGACGACCACGGTCGTGACCCCGACGGGGACGCCCTCTCGATACTCGACCGTCACCTGGGACTTTCCATCCGGGCGAAGCCACGCCAGGTCGCCATTCTTTCGCACTTCGGCGAGCCGCCGCGTGAGCCGGTGCGCGAGGGTGATCGGGAGCGGCATGAGCGAATCGGTCTCGTCCGTCGCGTATCCGAACATCATCCCCTGATCGCCCGCCCCGCCCGTGTCGACACCCATCGCGATGTCGCCCGACTGGCGGTCGACCGTCGTGAGCACGGCGCACCTCGCCGCGTCGAGCCCGAACGCGACATCGGTGTACCCGATGTCCCCGGCCACCTCGCGCGCGATCCGCGGGATGTCGATCGGGGCCGTCGTCGTGATCTCGCCGGCCACCATGATCAGCCCGGTCGTCACAAGCGTCTCGCAAGCGACCCGGCCCGCCGGATCCTCGCCGAGGATCGCGTCGAGGACCGCGTCGGATACCTGGTCGGCCATCTTGTCCGGGTGACCTTCCGTCACCGATTCGGAGGTGAACCTCTGGGTTCCGTGCAGCAAGTCTCGTCTCCGTGATAGTTCGACGGGCGGCAACCTGACCGGCCCGCGCACCGCTGGCAACCAGCGCGACCGCTATTCCGCGAGCCTCGTCATCTCCTCGGGGATGGTTCGCTCGAGATACTCCGTCACCCGATCGCGGACCGTCGCGACGCGCTCCGGCTCGGCCAGATCGGCGCACAGCTCCGCGAGCGTTGCCGCAGACAGCGTGCCCAACAACTCCCGTGTCTCGGGAACCGAGACGGGCGCGACGCTGAAGTCTCGATACCCGAGACCGACGAGGATGGCGAGACCGGTGGCATCCGTCGCCAGATCACCACACACGCCGACATCCAGCCCGGCGGCCGTGGCCCGCCGCCGCACGGTCGCGTACATGCGCAGCAGCGCCGGGTGCAGGGGGTCCGCGAGGTGGGCCAGGCGCGCGTTTCCACGGTCGACGGCCAGCGCGTACTGCGTGAGGTCGTTGGTGCCGAGCGACACGAAGTCGAGGTGCTCCGCAAGGAGATCCAGCGTCTCGACCGCGCCGGGCGTCTCGACCATGATCCCCAGGGGGACCGATGCGGGGTCGACGCCGAGACCTGCCGCCACGTCGACGAGGATCTCGCGCGTACGCAGCACCTCGTCCAGCGAGGTGACGAACGGAATGAGGAGACGCAACCGACCCGTCCCCCCGCTCGCCCGGACGGCCGCCCGTATCTGGTTGCGGAACAGATCGGGCAGATCCAGACAGACGCGGATCGCCCGCCACCCCAGGTAGGGGTTCTCTTCGGGAGGCATATCGAGGAACAGCGGGAACTTGTCCCCACCGATATCGAAGGTCCGCAGCGTGACCGGGTCGTTCGGGAATCCTTCCACCACGGTTCGATATGCCTCGTATTGCTCCTTCTCGCTCGGGATTACGCGCTGGCCGATCACGAGGAACTCCGAGCGGAAGAGGCCGATCCCTTCCGCCGCGACCCGCCGCGCCGCGGGAACGTCGTGCGGCTGGTCGAGGTTGGCGCGCAGCGCGATCCGTACCCCGTCGGCGGTGTGGACCGGACCACCATGCCGATCGAGCCGATCGCGCACGTGCTCGAGTCTGCGCTCGACCTCCGCGTGAGCCTCGATCTCCCGCGCCGTCGGACGGAGGATGATCTTGCCCGACCCGCCGTCGATGAGTGCCAGAGCGCCTTCCTCGAGCCTCTCGAGCTCACGCCCCACGCCGACGACGGCCGGGATCCCCATGGAGCGCGCGAGAACGGCGCTGTGCGCGGTTCGCGAGCCCGCTCCGATCACGAGCCCGCGTACGATCTCGGGATCGAGTCGTACGGCGAGGCTGGGTGTCAGGTCGTCGAACACCAGGATACACGGCTCCGACGGGAGCGAGACCGGATCACCCTTCACCCCGAGGAGGTGCGACAGCACCCGGTACCTGACGTCCATCAGATCGGCGAGCCGATCCACGATCATCAGGTGCGCGGCATCGAGGATCTGGCTGCGAAGCTCGGCGATCCGCCAGTCGTACGCCCGTTCGGCGGCAAGGAAGTTGTCGCGGATGTAGCGGGTCGTCCCCTCGGTGAGATCCGGGTCCTCGAGCATGAGGAGCTGGGGATCGAAGATCTTCGCCTCGACCTCGCCCAGCTTCCGTGCCGTCTCGCCCCGCAACTCCTCGACCCTCGCGTACGCCCAGCGACGGGCTTCGTCGAACCGCGCGATCTCCGCAGGGATCTGGTCGGCCGAGATCGTCCGGTGCGGAGGCGGGCGGAGGTCCCACTCGACCCGGCGGAGCTCACCGAGGACGCGTCCGGGGGACGCGGCGAGACCGAGGACGCGCTCGCTGCCTCCGGCACGACGGGGACTCATCGCGGCTCCGCGGTCGGCTCGAGCCCCTCGGCCGGCTCTTCCCCGAACCCCGACTCGACGAGCTCGACGAGCCGCGTGACCGCGGTTTCGGCGTCGACGCCGACGGCCCGGATCGAAATGCGGGTCCCGGCCTCGGCCGCGAGCATCATCACCCCCATGATGCTCTTTCCGTTCACCTCGAGGTCGCCGCGAACGACCCACACGTCGGCGTCGAACTCGCCGGCGAGCTTCACGAACTCGGCCGCCGGCCGGGCGTGCAGACCCAGCCGGTTCCGAATCGTGGCCGTCCGTTCCACGGTCGTCATTGGCACCCCGTACAACTCCTCATATCCACCATAATCCCAGCGCGACGAACATCAGGGCGATCGCGACCCCGCCCCCCCGCGTGGGCACGAAGAAGCCGGCGAGCGCGGCCGCGCCGACCAGACCGGCCTCGGACGGGCCGATCTCGACCCCCGGCGTGCGTGCGATAACGAGAACCAGCGCCGAGCCGACGAGCGCCTCGTTCACCCGCGTCAGACGCGCCGCGAAATTGCGGAGGAAGGACGCGTTCAGGACCCTTCCCACCTCCAGCCCCGCACGCCAGCCGACCTTGAGTCCCCAGTAGCGGAGGCCGATGTGCCCGACGTTGTACACGACCAGGAACGCGAGTGCGGCCAGACGCGGGTCCAGCCCGAGACAAAAGGCGAGAATCGTCGACAGGACGCAAAGGGGACGCCAGGCGGCCCACACCGCCTGGTCTCCGAGAGCCCCGAGCGGTCCACGCAGAGCCGTCCGAAACCGCTCGATCGTCTCGGCGTCCTCCCCATCCCGCTCGAGCCGCGCCAGAGCCCCGATGGCGACAGTGGCCAGATACGGGTGCGCGTTGAAGGAGTTCGTGTGACGCTCGATCGCCCTGCGCAGCGTCACGGGATCGCCCGCGTGGATCCGCTGAAGCAACGGCGACAGGGCGAATCCGAGCCCGGCACCGATCATGGTCCGGTAGTTCCACGACCCCTGGATGACGAAGCTGCGCATGAAGGCGGCCGTAAAATCGGTGCGGGTGGTCCTCACGAGCCGATCCAGACGAGGATCGCGGCCGCGGCGGCGCCGACGACGAACGGCGGCCAGCCCTCGCGTCTGCCACCGAGCACCCGTGCGCCGACTCCGCCGAGCCCGGCCAGCGCGATGGCCGCGACAAGACCCGTCGGGGTCCCCCCGGCCGGTCCCGGCGCGATCGCCTCGATCCATCGGACGGAGAAGACGACCGGCAGGAACAGCGCCCCCGTGATGAGGCCCGCTCGCGCGCCGTCGAGACGGATTGCACGGCGGTGGCGTCGCGCCAGCTCGGCCGGGTCACCCGCGAACACCCGCGGGTCGCCGACCAGCCGGACGGTGAACTGACGCATGACCGATATCGAATGCGTCCCGATCCACCCGATCGTCCACCCGGCGAGGACTGCTACGAGCAGCGCGAGGATGGACGCCGAGTCGGACAATGCGTATGCCGCGCCCGCGATGAGACCCGCCGGCCCCGTCTCGGGGTAACGTGCGGCTCCGAACGGCGGATGCCGGGAGGTTACGAACTCCAGCCATGCACCCGCGAGAAAACCCGCTACGGGGTCCCCGAAGAGCATCCCGCCGATCGTCCCGGCGATGATCGGGCGCGAGGCCATCGTCTGAAGCCACGTGGTCCCATCGAGACCCAGAAGGACGCCGACGGTGGTGACCAGCAGCCACGTGCCGGAGGTGATCTCGATCCCGGTCATTCTCCGCCAGCGTCGTCGGCGAGGTCGAGCGGGACCACCGGTGCCGTCGGAAGATCTCGCCCCGTCACCGAAGCCCCCGAGCGAAGGACGACGGACAGATCCTCGCGCTCGGCGGGCCCGAGACACAGATAGTCGGCGATACGGTCCCGCCCCTCCCCGTCGTGGAGACCCCCGACGTTCACGCGGCGTCCCGTCAGGAGACCGGCCTCGGCGATCGCACGCATGGTCATCGTACCGCGCGTCAGGAGCGCCCCGGCACCGTGGCGCGCGTCCAGCTCGGCGAAGCGGCGGATCGCATCCTCGGTCGTCATGAAGTCCGCCACGACGCCGTCGGGCAGCGCGCTTCGGTACAGCTCCTGCTCCCACCCGCTCGCCGCCAGCGCATCATCGACCACGATGTAGTACGAGAGACCGAGACGCGTGCCCCAACCCACGACGACCTGTCCGTGGATCAGCCGCTCGTCGATGCGAATGAGCTCGAGCGGCACGGTCAGGCGCCGTCCGCCGGCGGGGGAGTGTCGCAGACGACGAACCGGATCCCGGCCCTGCCCTTCTCGGCGAGCCGCTCCGCGATCTCCGCCACCGGCATGTCGCGGTGGAACACGAAGTCGACCAGCATCGGGAGGTTGACCCCGGTCACCACCGCGACGTCGCTCTCCGAGGCGCCCAGTCCGAGTCCGGCCATCCCGCAGCTCCCGCCGGCGAGATCGGCGAAGACGATCGCGCGTCCGCCTCGACACGCTTCGCCCAGCACCGCGCGCAGCTCGTCGGTGCCGAGCCCCCGATTCGACACGGCAATCAGGGCGTCCGTGACGCCCGTTATCCGCTCGACCGCACGGACGAGGCCCGCGGCCATGTCTCCGTGCGCGACGACGATGCCGTGGGCAGGCTCACTCATCGTCCACCTCGAGATACTCCCGGACGGGACGCATGCGCTCGAGAAGCGTCTCCTGGAAGGCCTCGGCGCTGTCGACACCCGAATATCTCAGAAGATGATTCATTGCAACAACTTCTGCGATTACGGTGATGTTTTTTCCCGGGTTCAGGGGAACGACCACGAGTGGCAGCGAGACACCGAGGACATCGGTTGTCCGCCGCTCGAGCCCGGTCCGGTCGTATGTGCCGGATTCGCTCCACTCCTCGAGCTGCACCACCACTTCGATGCGTTTCTGCTGGCGTACGGCACGGATCCCGAACATGGCGCGGACGTCGATGATCCCGACGCCCCGGATCTCCACGTGATACTGCTGCAACTCGTGCCCGCGACCGATCAGGACCTCCGGCCCCCTCCGGTGCGCGAGGACGACATCGTCGGCCACCAGTCGATGTCCCCGTTCGACGAGGTCGAGCACGCACTCGCTCTTCCCGATCCCGGAGGGCCCCTGGAAGAGGAGTCCTACCCCGTAGACATCGGCGAGGGACCCGTGAAGGGAGGTGCGGGGGGCGAATTCCTCCTCCAGATACGGCTGGATCCGGCGGAAGAAGTCGCCGGTCTTCATGGCCGTACGCAACACCGCGACCCCGGCGCGGTCGGCGATCTCGGCCAGCCCCGCGGGCAACTCGAGGCCCTTCGTCACGAACACGCACGGAATCCCGGAGCCAAACACGAACTCCAGGGCCGCCGCAAGGCGCTCTTCGGGGAGGCTCGCCAGGTACGAGATCTCGGTCTGACCCAGCACCTGCACCCGCGACGTCACGAAACGGTCGGTATACCCCGTCAGGGCGAGCCCGGGGGACGAGACTTCGGGAGCCTCGATCTTCCGCTCGAGACCCGCCTCGCCGGCGACGACCTCGAGCTGGAGCGTCTCCCGTTTCCGGGCGAGGAGGTCGGCGACCCTGAGACTCACCCGGCGGTCTCCGTGTCGTCGAGGCCCTCGCCGGGCTCCGGTTCGAGATCGGGGGCCGCGAAGATCTCGTCCATCGGGGGCGCGCGGTGCGAGTGGTGGCGGTCGTGCGCCCGTCGGAGCTGTACCGCGAGCTTGTCGAGAACCCGATCGAGAGCGCTCCGCATCTCGGGCCCCTCCGCCTTCGCGTGGACACGCTCGGCGCGATCCACGCTCAGCAGCGCCTCCGCCTCGAATCCGTGCTTGAGCGCCGTGACCGTGACTTCAGCCCTCGATACCCGCGGTTCGAAGCGTCTCAGGTTCTCGAAACGCGGCGCGAACGCGTCTCTCAACTCCTGGTCGACGTGGCAGTGTCTCCCCGTGACGATCATCTGCATCCCTGCCCTGGTCCTTTCTGGCCGTCCGTCCAGCCGGAGGAGTGTCTCGATATGCTTCGAAGATGTCGTTCCGTCTCATCCGCGGCGCGATCCCACGAGAACCGCGACGCATGTCGAATACAGCCGTCCCTCATCGCCGCCGCCGCCTCCGAATCCGTCAGGAGCGGCTCGAGGGCCGCCGCCCAGGCGTCGACATCGCGGTGCGGTACGAGGTGTCCCGAATGTCCGTCGTCGACCGACTCCCGCAGACCCGGGGAGTCGCTGGCCACGACCGGTGTGCCGCACGCGGCCGCCTCCACGTTGACGATCCCCCAACCTTCCTTCGGGGAAGGGTACACCGCCACCCACGCCCGCTGCAGCTTCCGCACCTTCTCGTCTTCGGAGATGTACCCCAGGTATCGCACGTTCGCCCGCACTCCGAGCCGGTCCGTGAGCGCCTCGAGTCGGTCGCGATCGTCTCCGCGCCCGGCGATTTCGAGTCGGACGTCCGGGACACGCTCGCGCAGTCGCACCAGGCTCCGCAGCACGACATCGATGCCCTTGTAGCGCTTGAGCCGGCCCACGTACAGGATCGTCGGGCGCGACTCCCGGGCTCCCGACTCCGAGGGCCGGAACGTCGCGTGATCGATGCCGGGGGGGATGACGACGACGTCGGAGCGCTCGATCCCCCGTTCGACCAGATCCTCCGCCGTCCCGTTCGAGATCACCTCGAACGGCGTCCCGCGGTACACGTTGGGGATGAGGAGCTCGGCGCCCCACACCAGGCTCGCGAGAGGCCACGATACCTCGCGGAAGGCCGTCGAGCCGAAGAGGTGGGGGACGAGCGCGACCACCGACCCGGGGATCCAGCGAGGCGCGTATACCGGGACCTTGTTGATGTCCTCGACGACGATGTCCGCCGCCCGCTCCGCGAGAACGCGCCTCACGGTCTTCCGCACGAACAACGGGAAGCTCCACCGGGTGCCGGCCCGGGTGACCTCGATCCCATCCAGCGTCACTCGCCGGGGTGCGCCAGGCCAGCCGCCCACGACCGCACGCACATCGTGACCGCGAGCCGCGAGCCGACCGAACGTCTCGTGCAGGTGGATCTCCGCTCCGCCGGCCTCGGGGTTCTCTCGATCCTGCCAGTTGATGAGCAGGATCTTCAGGGCCTCGGTCATTCCGTCGGAGCGACTTCTCTATAGACGGCGTCGAGCACCCCGTTCACGAAGCGGGGGCTCTCGGCGCCTCCGTAGCGGGTCGCGAGACGCACCGCCTCGTGGATGGCGACCCTGGGCGGGACCCCCTCGAGGACGCGGAGCTCCACGATCCCGATACGCAGGATGTTTCGATCGATGACCCCGATGCGTTCGACCCGCCAGTTGGCGGCGTAGTCGGAGATGATACGGTCCACCGCGGCGAGGTCCTTCTCGACCGCGCCGATCAGCTGAAGCGCGTAGGGTCGATAGCGCGCGGCGATCGTGCGGTGCGCGAGGGCCTCTTCGGCGAAGTCGGTGGGTCCGAGCGACCCGTCGGACAGCTCCCACCCGTAGAGGAGGTTCAGCGCCCAGCTCCTGGCGCGCGAGCGGGCGTTGACGGTCACGCCCCGGCCCCCTCGCCGAGCCGGTCGAGCAGATCCGCGGCCTCCAGCGCGGCTTCGGCGGCCTGTATCCCGGCGTGGCCGACCGGTCCCCCCGCGCGAGCCAGGGCCTGCTCGAGCGAGTCCGGCGTGAGGATGCCGAGCCCTACGGGCACGCCCGACTCGAGCTGCAACCGCTGCAACCCGTCCATCGCCGCCCGGCCGATATGGTCGAAGTGCGCGGTCTCGCCCCGGATCACGCAGCCGAGGGCGACGATCGCATCGTAGCCCCGCGTCGCCGCCGCCCGGGCCGCGAGCGGCAACTCCCAGGCGCCCGGCACGGAGATCACGTCGATATGGTCCGCGTCCACCCCGGCCTCGAGCAGCCGGTCGCGCGCGCCTTCGAGAAGGCGGTCGGTGACCATGGGGTTGAATCTGCTCGTCACGACGCAGATCCGTCGTCCCCGGCCGGAGGGTTGACCCTGGTAGCGCGTCATGTTCGACCCGCAGTCCGAGCGTCCGTGCCGCCCGGGCTCGCTCAGTTGGACTGGATCAGGTGACCGAGCTTGTCCCGTTTCGTCTCGAGATACGGGCGGACCCGGTCATCGTCGGACATGTCGAGCGCGATCCGGTCCGCGATCTCGAGGCCGAAACCCTCGAGTCCCGCCAGCTTCTTCGGATTGTTCGTCATGATCCGGATCGAGACCAGACCGAGATCGAGCAGAATCTGGGCTCCGATCCCGTAGTTTCGCAGATCGGGCGGGAAGCCGAGGGCCTCGTTCGCCTCGACGGTGTCGTGCCCCCTGTCCTGCAGCTCGTAGGCGCGGAGCTTGTTCAAGAGCCCGATCCCGCGACCTTCCTGGTCGAGATACACGATGACGCCCTCGCCCGCCTTCACGACCTGGCGCATCGCGGCGTCGAGCTGAGCGCCGCAGTCGCACCGGTGCGAGTGGAACACGTCTCCGGTGAGGCACTTGGAGTGTACCCTGACCAGGACCTTCTCCTTCCCCTCGACGTCCCCGCGGACCAGCGCGACGTGCTCGTGGTCGTCGACGTCGTTGCTGTATCCGATGATTCGGAAATCCCCCCACGGCGTGGGCAGATTCGCCTCCGCCACCCGGCGGACGAGGCTCTCGGTACGCAGTCTGTAGGCGACGATCTGCGCAACCGTGATGAACGGGATTCCGTGCCGCTCGGAGAACTTCTCGAGATCGGGGCGGCGCGCCATCGTCCCGTCCTCGTTCAGGATCTCGCAGATCACGCCGGCAGGCTTGAGCCCGGCGAGTCGCGCGAGATCGACCGATGCCTCCGTCTGGCCGACCCGCTGGAGGACGCCGCCCGGCTTGGCGCGCAGCGGAAAGATGTGACCGGGCCGCAACAGGTCGCTGGGACGCGTACTCGGATCGACCGCCACCTGGATCGTCTTCGCCCGATCGGGGGCGCTGATCCCGGTCGATACGCCAAACTCGTTGCGCGCATCGATCGATACCGTGAACGCGGTCTCGTTCGGGTCCGCGAGCTTCCCGTTCGTCATCAGGGGGAGATCGAGCCGGTCCGCGATCTCCTGTGAGAGCGTCAGGCAGATCAGTCCACGCGCGTGCGTGCACATGAAGTTGATCACATCCGGCGTGATCTTCTCGGCGGCGCAGACGAGGTCGCCCTCGTTCTCCCTGTCCTCGTCGTCGGCCACGATCACCAGGCCGCCGTCCCGGACGTGCTCGATTGCGACGGCAACCGGATCCGTATGTGAGTCGGTCATTCTTCGTATCTGTCCGATCTATTTCGTTGTCTGAGATTCGGTGTCAGGCTCGTGTGATTCGGTCGATCGCGGCGGGTCGATCACGCCGGGCCGCCCGATCCCGTGTACGGTTCGAAGAGGCGCTGGACGTACTTCCCGATGAGATCGGCCTCGACGTTCACGCGCGATCCGGGTGCCAGGCGCCGGAGTGTCGTGTGCGACCATGTATACGGAATAATCGCGAATTCCGCGATGTTCCCCTCCAACCCGGCGACGGTGAGGCTGACGCCATCCACGGTGAGCGATCCGCGATTTACGGTCACCCGACGGGTCGCTTCCCCGAGCCTCACCGCGAGGCGTCGGGTCTCGCCCGATGCCTCGATGGCGCACACCTCGGCCACTTCGTCGACGTGGCCCTGGACGAGGTGCCCGCCGAGCGGCTCCCCCGCGCCCAGCGCCCGCTCGAGGTTCACCTCCGTCCCGACCTCCCACTCGCCGAGCGTCGTTCGCGACAGGGTCGTCTCGACGGCATCGACCGTGAACGTGTCCTCTTCGACATCGGTGGCCGTGAGGCAGATCCCCGCGACCGAGACGGAATCGCCCGGCCGCAGCGTCGAGACGAGGTCTCCGGCGCGGACGGTGAGCCGGCGGCCGCCCGACCGGACCTCGAGGGCCTCTATCGAGCCCACGCGCGTGACGATTCCGGTGAACACGGACCGTTCGGACCGGTCAGAGGGGCTCGAGGACATCGTCGAGAGCGCGGTGCTCGAGGACGATCCTCGTGTCGGGACCGACCGCGGCCCGTTCGACAGCCCGCCACTCGCCGGGCTCGCTCGGGTCGAGGCCGGGGAACCCCGCGACCCCCTCCGAACCGAGGAAGATCGGGGCGAGGAAGGCGTGGAGACGCTGGATCCGCCGGCTGCGTAGAAGCGCCGAGGCGACGCGCCCCCCGCCCTCGACCAGCACCGATAGAACCCCCCGCTCGGCGAGACGCTTCCAGATCTGTTCCACCTTCAGCGTGTGACCCGCTTCGCGCGGCACCGGGATGACGTCGACGCCAGCCCCCTGGAGCCGCGCGGCGCGCCCCCCGAACCCCTCGAACTCCGGGTCGCCGACGACCCAAACGGGGGCCTGGTCGATGGTACGCACCAGCTGGGAGTCGAGCGACAGATGGAGCTCTGAGTCGAGAACGATGCGGACGGGAGGGCGTCGGGGGGCGTTCTCGCCCCTCGCCGTGAGCAGCGGATCATCGACATCGACGGTCCCGCGGCCGATGAGGACGGCGTCGTGCGATGCCCGCAATCGGTGCACCTCGTCCCACGCCAGAGGCCCCGTCACCGCGGTACGTACGCCGGGGGCACCGAGGCGCGCATCCATCGAGAGGGCCAGCTTGAGCGAGGCGAACGGGGTCCCCGTCGCGTGAAACCAGAGGAAAGGGGCGTTCAGGCGCTTGGCCGAGCGCGCCTCGAGCCCTACCTCGACATCGAGGCCGGCGCGGCGCAGCACCTCGGCGCCCCCTCCGGCGGATGGGTGCGGGTCGCGCGAGGCGATCACGACCCTGCGGATACCCGAGCGCCGGACGAGGTCGACGCACGGCGGCGTGTGGCCCTCGTGCTTGCAGGGCTCGAGCGTCACGTAGAGCGTCGCGCCCGCGGCTCGCGGTCCCGCCTCACGAAGCGCCATCGCCTCGGCGTGCTCGCCGCCGTACTCGGCATGCCAGCCACGCCCCACGACCTCTGAACCCTGGGCGACGACCGCGCCGACGAGAGGGTTCGGCGAGACCTGCCCCCACCCACGCGCCGCCAGCTCGACGGCTTCGCGCATGTGCCCGGGATCTTCGAGGCGGCTGGGCGGCGCGCCGCGGATCGGACCCATGTGCTCGGCCATCATGCCGGCCCGTCTCCCCCGACGATCCGAACGCGACCCGACCCGGCGGTCACCTCGCCGCAAACGAAGGCCGCGCACTCCGCTTCTCGCAGATCACCGAGCACGGCGTCGGCGTCCGCCTGGCGGACGATCGCCACCATCCCGATTCCCATGTTGAACGTGCTGAACATCTCCGCGGGCGGCGCACCGCTCGCCTCCTGCATGACCCGGAACGGGTTCGGTACATCCCAGGTGCCGGTGTCGATCACTGCGTCGACACCCGCACCGAGCACCCGATCCACGTTTCCGGGCAGTCCTCCGCCCGTGATGTGCGCCAGCGCCCTGATCCGCCCCGCATCGAGGCTCGACTCCAGCTCGCGGAGGTACGAGCGGTGGGTGCGCAGGAGGACGTCGCCGACAGTGGCGCCGTCCTCCCCGGGAAACGGGTCACCCACCGCGAGGTCGAGGCGGTCGAACACGAGCTTGCGTACGAGGCTGTAGCCATTCGTGTGGAACCCGCTCGATGGCAGCCCGATCAGGACATCGCCCGCGGCCGGATCGCGCTCGCCGAGCTCGGGCCACGCCGCCTCGCCGACGATGAAGCCGGCGAGGTCGTACTCGCCGTCGGCGTAGAAGCCGGGCATCTCCGCCATCTCACCACCCACGAGCGCGCACCGGTTCGCCGTGCAGGCCGTCGCGAGACCCGCGACCACATCCGCGACGACATCGGGATCGAGGACGCCGCAGCCGATGTAGTCCATGAAGACGAGGGGTCGGGCGCCCTCGGTCAGGATGTCGTCGACGCAGTGGTTCACGAGGTCGGCGCCCACCGTATCGTGCCGGCCCGTAAGGAACGCGATCTTCAGCTTGGTGCCGACACCATCCGCGCTCGCGACGAGATCGCGGCCGGGAGTCGCCGTGAACCGTCCCCCGAAGGATCCGAACCTCGAAACGACCGCGTCGGTCCGCGTGCCCTCGACCAGCTCGGCGATCCGCGATTTCGCCCGTCGCGCCGCCTCCAGATCGACACCCGAGTCAGCGTATGTGACGACGTCCCTCATGGCGTGTGAGCCTCGAAGTACGTGAGTTCTCTGAACAGCCGGACCCGGTCTTCCACCTCGGCGGACACCAGCCTCTCGAGCCGGGCCGGGCCGAACTCCTCGCAGGCGAACGACCCCATGGCGCATCCGTATACGACGGCCCGCTTCAGATGTTCGACGTCCGCGCGTCCGGCGCTCGCAAGGTAACCGAAGATGCCGCCAGCGAACGCATCGCCCGCCCCGGTGGGGTCGACGACCTCCTCGAGGGGGTAACCGGGCGCGAAGAAGACGAGGTCGTCGGAGAAGAGCATGGCGCCGTGCTCCCCCTTTTTGATCACCACGTGCCGGGGACCGCGCGCCTGTATCCAGCGGGCGGCCCTCGACAGGTTGACCTCGTCGGAGAGCTGACGCGCCTCTTCGTCGTTCAGCGTGATCATGTCGATGCGCCCGATGACCTCGAGTAGCGTATCCGGCGTCCCCTCGATCCAGTAGTTCATGGTATCGCAGGCCACCAGCGTCGGATCCTCGATCTGATCGAGCACCTGGAGCTGCAACGACGGGTCGATATTGCCGAGAAAGACCCACCGGGCGGACCGAAATTGTTCGGGAAGGACCGGTCGAAAATCCGCGAAGACGCCCAGATGCGTGTGCGTCGTATCGCGGGTGTTCATGTCGTAGTGGTAGCGCCCGCCCCAGCGGAAGCTCGTCCCCGGGCGGCGCTCGAGACCCGCGAAGTCGACCCCGCGCTCGCGCAGAAAGCCCAGGCTCTCCGTCGGATAATCCTCCCCGATAACCCCCACGAGCTGCACGGGAGAGAGCACGGATGCGGCGGCGGCGAAGTGTACCGCGGCCCCGCCGATCACCTCGCGGGCGCTCTCGAAGGGCGTCGCGATCTCGTCGAGCGCGACGCTGCCGACCACGAGGATCTTCCCGCTCGAATCGCTCATGTCGTCTCCCGGGACATGGATCGGGGCGCCGAAACACCGAGCGCGATCAGGCCGTTTCTGAGCGTGACCTGGACGGCCCGCGCCAGCTTGATCCGTCCCTCTCGCGCGGGTCCATCGGCGAGCATCCGGAGCGCCGGGTCGAGGTTGCCCTGGTGATACCACGAGTTGACGAGTCCCGAAACCTCCTCCAGGTACGTGCACAGGATATGAGGGGCGCGGGCCCTGGCGGCGGCCCCGATCGCCTCGGGCAGGCGGAGAACGGCCGCCGCGACGGCGCGCTCGGCCTCGGTCTCGAGCTCGTCGAGACCGTCGAGGCTCGCCTCGACGGCCTCAGGCTCGATCCCGCCCTTCTCGAATACGCTGCACATGCGCGCGTGGGCGTACTGGATCTTGTAGACCGGGTTCGCCTCGGACGTGTCGAGCGCCAGGTCCAGGTCGAAGTTGAGGTGGACCTCCGCCCGCCGCATGAGGAAGAAATACCGCGTGACGTCCGGGCCGGTCTCGTCGACCAGATCGCCGAGCGTGACGAAGCGACCGGCGCGCTTGCTCATCCGCGCTTCCTCCCCGCCCCGCATCACCGTCACGAGCTGCAGGATCAGCACCTCGAGCAGGTCCGGCAGCCCGAGACCGGCGAGCGCGGCCAGCATGCGCTTCTCGTGTCCCTGGTGGTCGGCGCCCCACACATCGATCGTCAGGTCGAAGCCGCGATCCGCCTTGTCCAGGTGGTACGCGAGATCCGGAAGGAAGTACGTGTAGCTGCCATCGCCCTTGATGAGGACACGATCCTTCTCGTCGCCGAACGCCGACGTATTGAGCCACAGGGCGCCCTCGGACCGGTAGGTGAGGTCGGCGTCATCGAGTCGGGTCAGCAGCCGCTCGATCGCCCCGCTCTCGTAGAGCGACGTCTCGGAGAACCAGACGTCCATATGCACGCCGAACCGCTCGAGATCGTCCGCCTGCCCCCGGCGCATGCTCTCGACCGCGGCGGCCTCGAAACGCGCCAGCCGATCGTCGACCGAGAGCGCGTCGAGGCCCTCGACGCCCAATCGGGCCGCGAGCTGCTCGGCGAGCGTCGCGATGTAGTCGCCCTGATAGCCGCCTTCCGGGACCTCGGCCTCCCGCCCCCGTGCCTGCTGGTACCGCGCCTCCACCGACTCGGCGAGCAGTCGTATCTGGTTGCCGGCGTCGTTGATGTAGAACTCGCGGGTCACGTCGTGCCCGGTCCAGTCGAGCAGCGACGCGACCGCGTCGCCCAGCGCCGCGCCGCGTCCGTGCGCGACGTGCAGGGGGCCCGTCGGGTTCGCGGAGACGAACTCGACGTTCACGCGTCGGCCCGACCCTCCCTCGCTTCGTCCCCACGCCTCGCCCGCCTGGATGAGCTCGACGAGCCGCTCCCACATCCCCTCGTCCGCGAGACGGAAGTTGAGGAATCCGGGCCCGGCCACCTCGACGCCGGCCACCCCCGCCGCCTCGAGATCGAGCTCCCCCGCGATGCGTCGCGCGATGTCGTGCGGGGGCTGCCCCAGCGGTCCCGCGAGGACGAGAGCTGCGTTGGTGGCCCAATCGCCGTGCCCGCGGTCGCGCGGTCTCGAAAGCTCGGGCTCGAACGACTCGTCGCCGCCGGCCGAGCGCACCGCGGCGCGGAGAGCTCGCGACAGCCTCTCCAGCGCCGGATCGGTCACCCGGCTCACGCATCGCCCCCGGACGACCCGGCATCCCTGGCGGACCCGCCGGATGACCCCGAGCTGTCCTTCTTGCCGGCCGACGCTTCCGATTTCGCGCCCGCGTCGCCCGACTCCTTCTCGCCACCCGACGGTGGGGCCTTCCGGTAGTCGGTGGCGTAGAAGCCCGGCCCCTTGAAGACGATCCCGCCCCCCGACGAGATAAGGCGCTCTACCCTCGGCTCTTCGCACTCGGGACAGACCCGGATGGGGTCCTCGGTCATCTTCTGAAAGCGTTCGAACTCGTGCCCGCAGGCGCGACAGACGTACTCGTAGGTCGGCATGTTCGGTTTCCCGATCCTCTCGCGAGGCTCCGTGACTCTGTGATTGGTCGCCGTGAAGGCTTCTAACCGCCTGGACGATACTCGCCCCACTCGTCACGCAGGGCATGGCTGATCTCTCCGAGCGTGGCCCGGGCGCTTACCGCGTCGACGAGCGGCGGCAGGAGGTTCTCCCCCCCGCGCGCCGCCTCCCGGACCCTCTCGACGGCGGCCTCGGCCGCGCCGGCCTCGCGCGCCGAGCGAACCGCCGCCAGACGGTCCCGCTGCTCGCGCGCGAGCGCGTCGAAGTCGGTCTTCGGGGGCACGAGGGCCTGCTCGTCGTCCTCGTAGCAGTTCACTCCCACGACCTCGGCCTCGCCGCTTTCGATCGCGCGCTGACGGGCGTACGCCGTGTGGTGGATCTCCTCGCGCATGAACTCGATGGCGGCCGCCGCACCCCCGAGATCAGCGATACGCTCCATGTAGTCCCCCGCCGCCGACTCGACGCGATCGGTCAGCTCCTCGACGAAGAACGAGCCCGCGAGCGGGTCCACCGTGTCGGCCACACCGGTCTCGGTCGCGAGGAGCTGCTGCGTGCGGAGGGCCAGCTTCGCGGCATCCTGCGTCGGCAGCGACAGGGCCTCGTCGAACCCGTTCGTGTGCAGCGACTGCGTCCCTCCGAGCACGGCGGAGAGCGCCTGGTAGGCGACCCGCACCACGTTGTTCAACGGCTGCTGCGCCGTGAGCGACGAGCCGGCCGTCTGCGTGTGGAAGCGGAGCCGCGCTCCCCTCTCGGAGGCGCCGAAACGATCGCGCATGAGCCTCGCCCACATCCGCCGGGCCGCACGGAACTTCGCCACCTCCTCGAAGAACACGTTGTCGGCCGAGAAGAAGAAGCTGAGACGCGGGGCGAACTCGTCGATGTCCAGCCCCCGGGCCAGCGCACGCTCGACGTACTCGACGCCGTTCGAGAGCGTGAACGCGAGCTCCTGGGCCGCCGTCGCGCCGGCCTCGCGAACGTGGTAGCCGCTGATCGATATCGAGTTCCAGCGCGGCATCTCGCGCGCACAGAAGTCGAACACGTCGGTCACGTACCGGAGGCTGGGCTCGACCGGGTAGATGTACGTGCCCCGCGCGATGAACTCCTTCAGGACATCGTTCTGCACCGTCCCGCGCAGCTCGGCCCTGGGGACGCCTCGCTCCTCGGCAACGGCCACATAGAACGCGAGGAGGATCGGCGCCGTCGAGTTGATCGTCATCGACGTCGAGACGCGATCGAGGGGGATGTCCTCGAACAGCGCGTGCATGTCTTCTATCGAGTCGATCGCCACACCCACACGCCCCACCTCTCCGGCCGCCATCTCGTCGTCCGAGTCGTATCCCATCTGCGTGGGGAGATCGAACGCGACCGAGAGACCGCTCTGCCCCGAATCCATCAGGAAGCGAAATCGCCGGTTCGTCTCGCGCGCCGTCCCGAACCCCGCGTACTGGCGCATCGTCCAGAGCCGACCACGGTACATGGTGGGGTAGATGCCCCGAGTATACGGAAACTCCCCCGGGAACCCGAGGTCGGGATCGGCGTCTCCATCCGGCGCAGAATAAAGAGGATCCACCTCGATGCCGCTGGTCGTGCGGAACGAGTCCCGCCGCTCTCCCGACCGCTCGACGAAGGGCACGAGCGTCTCCCTCTCCCATTCCTCGCGGCGGGTCATACCGCCGGCTCCTCGAAGCGCACGAGCACCTCGTCGCGTTCGACGGTGTCGCCGGCGGAGACCGCGACCGAGGCGATGACCCCGGGACCCGCGGCCCGCAACTCGTTCTCCATCTTCATCGCCTCCACCACTACGAGCCCGTCGCCGGCGTCGACGCTCTGACCGCTCTCGACCAGGACCTTGACCACCAGCCCGGGCATGGGTGCGCGGAGGTCGGTCGAGGCCACGGCCCCGTCCCCGCCGGTCAGCTCGCGGATCGTGCGAGCCCGCTCGCCCTCGAGCGACACGAGGATCTCGCGACCGCCCAGCCAGATCCGCCACCCACCCGGTGTTCTGGTCGCCGCCACGTGCACTCCCCGGCCCTCGAGCGCCAGGTGTGCTTCGCCCGGGCCGAACACCTCCGCGTCGAACGCGATCGTTCGCTCGCCTACGCGAACGCCGTCGGCCGTCCGCTCGGCCGGCACCTCTTCGCCCCCGACCGTCGCGTAGAACTTCACGACGCGCCCCCGGTCTCGCGTTCGAACCACAGCACCGTCTCGACATGACCGGTATGAGGGAACGCGTCGAAGGGCTGCGCGAGACGCGCAGACCACGCGCCCGCCAGCCGGGCGGCGTCGCGCGCCAGGGTGGCCGGGTCGCACGACACGTAGACGAGACGGGTCGCCTCGATCCCCCGCAGGGCCAGGACGGCCTCCTCGCTCAACCCCGCGCGTGGGGGGTTCACGATGATGTCGTCGACCCCCTCGGCGGCCGCCTCCAGGGCGCACTCGACCGTCGACTGGACGAGCTCGAGGTCGAGCCCCGCCTCGCGCGCTGCCCTGCGGGCGGCGTCGATCGCCTCGGGGTTCATCTCGACCGAGCGCACACGGCCCCCTCGGGCCGTCCACCTCAGACCCCTCAGCCCGACGCCCGCATACAGGTCGAGGATCCCGCGACCCGCCGGCGGCCCCAGTCGCTCGTCGAGGTGCGACTCGATCAGACCGGCGACCTCGCGATTGACCTGCACGAAGGCCGTGGGACCCAACTCGAGGGCGCAGGCGTCCCAGCGGTCGGGAAGCGTCGCCGAGCCGTACATGTGACGACGGGTCCCATCGCCCGCCTCCCACCACAGCGTGGCGAGCCCCGACATCGCCTCCGCGAGCGTGGCTACTCCCTCCTCGACGCGGCGGTCGGCGTCTCCCGACCCGCCGGCCCGTCCGCCGACGATGAACACGCCGATGTCACCACCCGCCCCGGCACGCACGGTGATCCGCAGCTCGGCTCCCGGCGGCAGATTCGCCGCCCCGGGTCCCCAGGCCCCGCGCAGCTCCGACCAGGCGCGCGCGACCGCGGGCTCGGCGAGCGGACAGCGCTCGACATCGACGAGGCGGCGCCCCGCGACCTCGTGATACCCGGCGTACACGCGCCCTCCACGGCGTCGCACGGTGAAGGTGACCCGGTTCCGGTACCCGAGTCGTCGCTCGCCTCCCACGACGGGCAGGACCGGCACCGAGACGTGGCCGATCCGTTCGAGCGTGTCCGCGACGCCGCGTCGCAGCGCGTGGTGCTGCGACTCCTCGTCCAGGTGCATCAGCCGGCAGGCGCCGCACCGTCCGAAGTGCGGGCACTCCGGCTCGACTCGGCCGGGGCCTCGCTCGTACAGCTCGACGATGCGGCCGCGCGCCCAGCGCTTCCGCCTCTCGGTGAGCTCGGCCCGCAACCGGTCTCCCGGCGCCGAGCCGGGGACGAACACGACGCGTCCGCTCTCGGTTCGCCCGAATCCGCTGCCGCCGACCGCGATCCCCTCCACGCGCAGATCAACCGTCTCGGCGGTCATCGCTCCCTCACGGCGCGCACCCACGCGGAGAGCCCGTTCCCCGTTCCGCCGTCGACCGCCGCGGCCTTCCTTCGCGGGGCCGGCCCGGCGCTCTCGGTCTCGAAGAAGACCGCCGCGGCGATCGCGATGTCGCGATCCTCCGGGGAGACCGTCGGCACGAGATCCGGGTGCTCGTCCACATACCGGATCGACAGGTCCCCGGCCCGGAAATCGGGCTCACCCATGGCCGTCCGGTGAAAGGGAGCGGTCGTCGCGACTCCCTCGACGCGGAGCCCGCCGAGGGCCTCGCGCATGCGGGCGATCGCGGCGGGCCGATCCTCCGCGTGCACGATCAGCTTCCCCAGGAGCGGATCGTAGTGCAGCCCCACCTCCGACCCCACGCGGATCCCCCCGTCCCAACGGATCCCGGGTCCCGCGGGCACGTGGAGAGCGGTGATCCGTCCCGTCGACGGCAGGAACCCGCCGGCGGGGTCTTCCGCGCTGATGCGACACTCGATCGCGTGTCCCCGCGGGTCGGGCGGATCGGCCCCGCCGAGCGCCCGCTCACCGGCCGCGATACGCAGCTGCTCGCGCACGAGATCGACCCCGGTCACCAGCTCGGTCACCGGGTGCTCGACCTGGATCCGCGTGTTCATCTCGAGAAAGTAGAAGTCCCCGTCTTCGAACAGGAACTCGACCGTGCCGACGCCCCGATAGTCCACCGCCCGAGCGGCCCGGCAGGCCACGTCACCCATGCGGCCCCGCGTCCCCGGATCGATGGCGACCGAAGGCGCTTCCTCGATCAGCTTCTGGTGGCGCCGCTGCACCGAGCACTCCCGCTCGCCGAGGTGGATGGCCCGGTCCGCATCCGCAAGCACCTGGATCTCGATATGACGCGGACGCTCGAGAAAGCGCTCGAGGTACACCCGGCCGTCGCCGAACGCCTGACCTGCCTCGCGAACCGCCCGCTCGTGTCCGGCACGCAGCTCGTCCGGGTCGCGGGCGAGACGCATCCCCTTCCCGCCCCCGCCGGCGGCCGCCTTGATCATGATGGGGTATCCCACCCTCTCCGCGGCCTCGAGCGCCTCGTCCGCCGTCTCCACCGTCTCGCTGCCGGGCACTACCGGCACGCCCGCGGCGATCATGCGCTCGCGCGCCCTGGTCTTGTCTCCCATCGCCTCGATGGCCGCGGCCGTCGGCCCCACGAAGACCAGCCCCGCGTCGGCCACCCGCCGCGCGAACTCGGCGTTCTCGGCGAGAAAACCGTAGCCGGGGTGGATGGCGCCCGCGCCGCCCGCCTCCGCCGCCTCAAGCAGACGGTCCATGGCCAGATAGCTCGCCGAGGCCTCCGCGGGTCCGAGCCGCACGGCGTGGTCGGCCGCGAGCACGTGGGGGGCGGTGCGGTCGGCGTCGGAGTAGACGGCGATCGAGCGGAGCCCTTCCTCCCGACAGGCCCGGACGATCCGCACGGCGATCTCGCCGCGGTTGGCGATCAGGACGGAGTCGAAGGCCATCAGAGCGGGATGTTGCCGTGCTTCTTGGGCGGGTTCGTGTCGCGCTTGTTCGCGAGCATGCGGAGACCATCGATCAGCCGGCGCCGCGTGTCGCGAGGGTCGATCACATCGTCGAGGAAGCCGCGTGCAGCGGCCAGATACGGATTCGCGAACTTGTCGCGAAACTCCATCTCGAGCTCGGCCGTTCGCGCCGCCGGATCGTCCGACGCCGCGATCTCGCGCCGGTACAGCACCTCGACCGCCCCCTTGGGGCCCATTACCGCGATCTCCGCGGTGGGCCAGGCGAGGTTGAGGTCGCCGCGGATATGCTTGGACGACATGACGTCGTACGCCCCGCCGTAGGCCTTCCGCGTGATCACGGTGAGCTTCGGCACCGTCGCCTCGCAGTAGGCGTAGAGGAGCTTCGCTCCGTGCCGGATGATCCCGCCGTGCTCCTGCGCGACGCCCGGCATGAACCCCGGGACGTCCTCGAAGGTCACGAGCGGGATGTTGAACGCGTCGCAGAACCGTACGAACCGCCCGGCCTTCACGCTCGCATCGATGTCGAGCACACCGGCGAGGACGGCGGGCTGATTGGCGATCAGACCGACCGACCGCCCCCCCAGTCGCGCGAACCCGACCAGGATGTTCGGACCGAAATCGCGGTGCACCTCGAGGAACTCGCCGTCGTCCACGACGCGCCGGATGACGTCGTGCATGTCGTAGGGCACCTTCGGATCGTCCGGGACGATGTCGAGCAGCTCCTCGTCGCGGCGGTCGGCCGGGTCGTCGCACGGAGCGACGGGGGCGGATTCCTGGTTGTTGGGGGGCAGGAAGCCGATCAGCCGCCGGATCGTCTGGATCGACTCGACCTCCGAGCCGTGCCGGAAGTGCGCGACGCCCGACCTGCTCGCGTGGACGGAGGCGCCGCCGAGGTCCTCGAAAGAGACGTCCTCGTGCGTGACCGTCTTCACGACGTTCGGACCGGTCACGAACATGTGGCTGATGCCGTCCACCATGAAGACGAAGTCGGTGATCGCCGGCGAGTAGACCGCACCGCCCGCACAGGGTCCCAGGATCGCGCTGATCTGCGGGACGACACCCGAAGCGAGCGTGTTCCGGAGGAACAGATCGGCGTAACCACCGAGCGAGGCGACCCCCTCCTGGATCCGCGCACCCCCGGAGTCGTTGAGCCCGATGACGGGCGCGCCGTTCGCGAGCGCCAGATCGAGCACCTTCACGAGCTTCTCGGCGTGAGCCTCCGACAGGGACCCGCCGAACACCGTGAAGTCCTGGCTGAACGCGTAGACGAGACGCCCGTCGATCTCGCCGTAACCGGTGACCACACCGTCCCCGGGGACCCGGTTGCTCTCGAGACCGAAGTCCGTGCACCGATGCTCGACGAACCGGTCGAGCTCGGTGAAGCTTCCCGGATCCACGAGCAGATCGAGCCGCTCGCGCGCCGACAGCTTGCCGCGCTCGTGCTGCCGGGCGAGCCGCTCCTCACCGCCCCCGGCCTCGGCCGCCCGCGACCGTTCCTCGAGGTCGCGGAGCTTCTCGCGCATGCTCAATCGCGGAATGGGACGCCGAGCGAATCGCGAGGGGCAGCCCGGGCGTCGGCGAGCCACGCGAGCAGCGCGGTCCGATCCGGCTCCACGAGCGAGCCCCCCAGCAGCATCCGGATCTGTGTGGGTCGGCGAACGGTGGACGTCTCGGGGTTTGGTCTGAGGATCCCGGTCACGCCGCTAACCTCGAGCCCCCCGGCGAGCTCCGACGCCACGGCGGCCGGGATCGGCAGACCGGTCTCATCGAGCGCGCCGAGAACGAGCGCCACCGCGTCATGCGACAGGCCAGGTAACATATTGTCACGAAGTGACTTACGATATCTTCTCTCGTACTCTCTCACGAACGCCTGCCACCGCGTGCCGCTCGAGACGCGGTCCGACCACAACCCGATGACGCGGTAGTCCGCCGCGAAGCTCTCGAGCCGTCGGAGAACGGCCGGGTCGGCCCAGGCCTCGCTGCCGAGGATGATCGATCTGTCGAGGCCGTAGTAGGCGAGCTGAGGCGCCAGGGTGAGCACGTCCGGGCCGTTCGCCGCGGGCGCGAAGACGACATCCGGGTTCGTCGCGGCGACGCTCTGGATCTGGTCCTGATACGTCGTCGTACCCTGACCTCCGTACGAGACGGACGCCACGATCTGCCCTCCCGCGTCCTCGAGGGCCCGTCCGAACAGGGTCGCCGCGCGCGCCAGCGCGGGGTCGGAGGGTCGGAGCAACGCGCCGCGGCGCAGCCCGAGTTCCTCGACGGTCCAGCGGGCGAGGTCCGACGCGACATCGAGCTCGCGCTGTTCGAGGGCGTTGAGCGTGTAGGCGTTCTCGGCCGCCCCGAACACCTCGGTCGCGGTCGGGCTGACGATGGGCAATCGGGGATTCCGCCGGGCCCGTGCCGCCGCGGCGAAGGACTCCGAGCGCAGGGGTCCCACGATCGCGACGACGCCTTCACGCTCGAGCTCTTCGACCAGACCGGCCGCGGTCTCGGGACCGGAGCCCTCGTCCCGCACGACAAGCTCGATCCGAAACCCTCCGGGGTTGTCGCGTGCGTACTCCTCAAGGGCGATGTCGATCCCCTCGCGAAGCAGCTCGCCCACGCTGGCGAGATCGCCGGAAGTCGGGAGGATCGCCCCGATCCGCGCCGAGCGCATGGCGCCCCCCGCCTCGAGGGCCACGAGCGCCTCGGCGGTCGTGCGCTCGGGCTCGTCCGCCCCCGAGTCGAGCACCTGCTGCGCGACGCGGCGCGCGCTCTCGAGCCGTCCGTCCGCCGCCAGGAGCTCGGCGAGCTGGACATACACGATCCGGGCCTCCCGCGAGGATGGGTCGTGTCCGGATCGGTCGTCCTCCAGCTCGTCGATCGTCAGACCCGCCGCCCACTGTCGGAGGTCGGCCAGCCCCCCTTCGCCCAGCAGACCCGGGTGCTCGAGAGCGATATCGACTGCCTCGGCGGCTCGCCCCGTCCGCGCGAGGACATCCGTGTGACGCCGCACCGTCTCCTCGCGGATCATCGGCCCCGGTTCGCGGTCGAGCAGCAGGTCGTACTTGTCGGCCGATTCGCCGAGCAGACCCGCGGCCTCGTTCGACCGGGCCGCCAGCAGGAGCGCCCGATCGGCGAGCGCGTCCAGACCCGGCTGGCCGTCCCAGCTGCGGTACAGCGAGTCCGAAGTCGCCCCCGATGCCGCGAAATCGCCGGCGTCGAACCGTGCCTGTGCCGCCTGGAGCTCCGCGATCGCGGCATTCGTGTCCACCGCGGCGGTCTCGGTCGTCGCGTCGTTCGGCCGGCGACCCGCGGTCATACAGCCGCTGAAGACGACGACGCCCACGAGACCGGCGAGCAGCAGGCGGTTCTGGAAACGCGCGATCACAGTCCCTCCATCGCACGAAAGGCCCGGCGGGACGAGCCGGGCCCTTCGGCGGGTCCTACGTATCGAAATATCGTCGAAGCGGGGCCGTCAGTCGCCGGCCCCGGCCTTTTCCTCGTCGTCCTCGGAGTCGTCGTCCTCCTCCGCGGATGCTTCGGTCGCCACGTCGTCGCTCGCGTCATCGTCCGGCTCGTCCGCATCCTCGGCATCGTCAGCGGCGTCCTCCGCT
>JAWWCR010000004.1:0-53891 GCA_033720355.1 Gemmatimonadota bacterium | reverse complement strand
GTGCTGTTCGAGGAGCCGCTCGGACGCCTGATGCTCGTCACGGCTGCCGGGCTCCAGCTGGTCGGATTCGTCGCGATCCGCCGGATCATGGACGTGGATCTCTAGGAGACGACGATGATCTTTCTGGTCGTAGCGCTTACCGCCATCGCCGTGGGGCTCCTGGTCTTCGGTCTCGCGAACGTGACGCCGGCCGAGGAGCGAGCGGTCCACAGGCGTCTGGCCACGATACAGACCGGAGCCACGAGCTACCGGGACCTTCAGGAGCGACGCCGCCGTCAGCAGAAGCGGGATCGGCTCGCATCGGTCCTCGAGGCCCTCGGCGAGCGGGTGTCGCAGAACCGGACGGACCTGTCGAAGACCCGGCTGTGGCTGATGTACGCGGGTATCCGCCACGCGAACGCCGTGTCGGTCTACATTGCCAGCCGCCTGGTGCTCGCGTTGATGCTCGGCTTCGGCGGGTTCGTCGGTATCGCGGTCATGTCGCAAGCCTTCGGGCTCGCGATCCCCGCAATGACGCTGTGGCTCATCACGGGGATGCTCGGGCTGCTCGGCTGGCTGGCGCCCTTCTTCTACGTCGATGGTCGCGTAAAGAACCGTCAGTCGGCGCTGTCCCGGGCCCTTCCCGACACCCTCGACCTCCTCGTCGTTTGCGTGGAGGCCGGGCTGGGACTCAACCAGGCGCTCGTCCGCGTGTCGGACGAAGTGGACCGGATCAGCCCCGAGATGTCGGATGAGCTGACGGTCGTGAACCTCGAGATCCGTGCGGGGACTCCTCGCGACGAGGCGCTGCGGCGGCTGGGCGAGCGCACCGGAGTCGATGATATCCGGTCGCTCACGTCCATGCTGCTCCAGACCGATCGGTTCGGTACGTCGATCGCCGACGCCCTGCGCGTGCACTCGGATACCCTGCGGACGAAGCGGATGCAGAAGGCCGAAGAGGCCGCCGCGAAGACGACGGTCAAGATGTTGTTCCCGCTGATCTTCTTCATCTTCCCGGCGATCTTCGTCGTCCTGGTGGGACCGGCGGTCTTCCTGTTCCGCGACTTCTTCCAGGGGTTGGGTTGAGTTACGTGTCGGTCCGGAACGAGGATCGCGACCGGGCCCTCGGGGATCACGTGAGGGTCGCCGATCGCTGGTGGCCCAGGCTGCGGGGCATGATCGGATACCCCGAGCCGAACGAGGGGGAGGGTCTGCTGATCCGCCCCTGTCAGGGCGTGCACATGCACTGGATGACGTACCCGCTCGACATCGTCTTCCTCGACGATGACGGCCGGGTCGTCGCGCTGTACCACGGCTTGAAACCGTGGCGGTTTTCGAAGACGCACAAGGAGGCGAGCTGTGCGATCGAGCTCCCCGCGGGGACGCTCGAGCACACCGGCACCCGGGCGGGTGACCGGTTGACGTGGTCCGAGACCCGTCGCGAAGCCGCCTGAGCGCGAAGCGAGGACGAAGAACGATGGTTTACGCAGCCCCAGAAGCAGCGGTCGCTCCCGAGATCACCGAAGGAGTGCGTCCGCCGGTCCCCGAGACTCTCGAGGACACGGGTCTCTCGCAGGCGATGGTCAGCGACCTGATCGTGAAGACCCTCTACCTCCAGGGCGCGCGGACCGGGATGCAGCTCGAAGCGTTCCTCCGTCTTCCCTTCGCGATCCTCGACCCGATGCTGATGGAGCTACAGCAGCGCCGGCTCATGGAGGTTCGGGGCAGCGAGGGGCACGGGCGGATCGGGTACACGTTCGACATCACTTCGGAGGGTCGGGCGCGCGCGCGCGAGGTCATGCAGACCAACCGCTATGTCGGTCCGGCGCCGATCCCGCTCGGCGAATACTGGGAGTCCGTCCGGGCGCAGAGCACCCGGGGACTCCAGATCGGGCGAGACGCGATCCGCGAGGGGTTCTCGCACCTCGTCTTCGACGACGAGTTCATCGATACGCTCGGACCGGCGATCAACTCCGGTAAGTCCCTCTTTCTCTACGGACACGCCGGGAACGGGAAGACCTCCATCGCCGAGGCCGTCGCCGAGATGATGGGGTCGAGGATCTACGTGCCCTTCGCCGTCGAGGTGGACGGTCAGATCGTCTCCGTGTACGACCCCGTGGCACACAGGGACCCCGAGCACGATCTGTCGGAAGGCCCGCCGCGGCCCGCGTTTCTGCGCGACGTCCCCGACTTCGACCCGCGGTTCGCCCTGGTGCGCCGGCCGGTCGTCATGGTCGGTGGCGAGCTGACTCTCGAGCAGCTCGAGCTCCAGCATGACGAGCAGACCGGCGTGTACCGGGCCCCGCCACAGATGAAGGCCAACTGCGGCGTCTTCATCATCGACGACTTCGGACGTCAGCGGGTTCGCCCACGCGACCTCCTCAACCGCTGGATGATCCCGCTCGACCGGCACATGGACTTCCTCAGCCTGCCCATGGGACACAAGCTGCCCGTACCCTTCGAGTGTCTCCTGATTTTCGCGACGAACCTGAATCCGACCGAGCTGGTGGAAGAGGCGTTCCTTCGGCGGATCCAGTACAAGATCCTGGTCGACAACCCGTCGCGCGAGGAGTACGAGAACATCTTCGAGGGGTGCTGCGAGAGCGCGGGGCTGGCCTACTCGGAGACGGGCGTGGATCTGATCTACCGCGAGTTCTACGAGAAGCGCGGGCTGGCCGCGCGTGCGTGCCACCCGCGCGATATCGTGAATCACCTGCTCGATCTCGCGCGGTACCTGGGCGTGCAGCCGGAGGTGTCCGGACGGATGCTCGGTCTCGCGTGCCGGTCGTATTTCCTGGACATGCCGACGAGCGACAGCGTCGTATGATGTCGGCTGCCGCGACGCGAAACTGATCGAGGACGGGATGGCGAGCAACGATCCGGAACGACGACCCGCCTGGCTGGAGCGGATGGAATCGGGCGGCCCGACGAGCACTGACGACGACTCCACATCGCCCGGCGAGACGCCGGTGACCGAGCTTCCTCGCACCCCGGACAACCGGGGGTCGCGGACGACGCCGGGTGCGGCCGCGTATTCGGCCGCGGCGCAGCTCGAACAGACCGGGATCGCCCGATTGCGCGAGGAGGCCGAGCGCGCCGCCCGCCAGGATGCGGATGCCGGCGTCCCCGACCCCGAGAGCGAGGGGCAGTCGGAGAGCGAGCGGGATCTGCGCGAGCGCTGCCGCGCGTTCTACGACCGGTGGAGCTTCCAGTACCGCCGCCAGGTACACGACGAGGTAGCCGGGCACGAAGAAGTCATCGCCGACCGGCTCGGCCGGGCGTCGCTGGCGGTGGACAAGTACGAGCGGCTCACGAACGAGCTGATGCGGGTCAAGGCGCGACGCGCGGTTCGGCACCGCGAGGTCACCGATGACATCCGTAGCGAGAGCGGCGACGGGACGCTGAGCACGCGCGTCTACCTGCTCGCCATCTCGTTTCTCGGGCTGGTCGAGTTCTTCGCGAACGCCCCGGTGTTCAGCGCCCTGCTCCCGCGTGACGTACTCACCGAGCGACAGATCCGGCTCGTCACCGAGACGTCCGACGGGTGGTTCGCGGGGGCGGAGCGGGTCTTCGCGCAGATCATCCTGCGCCCCGACGCCGCCCTGCTGGCGGCGGGCGTCGTGACCTTCCTTTGCGTCCTCGCGCACTTCTTCGGCCACTCGCTGCGTGAGCTGGTGATGCTGCGCGACACCGCCGAGCGGCACCATACGGTGTCGGCGAAGTCTTCGACCGAGAACATCATCCCGATGATCCTCACCGGGCTCGGGCTGCTTCTCGTGCTCGGCGTCCTGTACGAGGCGCGAATCCGGCTCGGCGAGGTCGGCGAGGCGCAATACCAGTCCGATATCGCGCAGGTCGAGGAGTGGAACCGGCAGGCGCAGGGGCTGGTGGCCGACGGACAGCTGCTCGAGGCTAACGCCATGCGTGCCCAGGCCGAAGATCTCCAGGCCGCCGCGACCGCCCTCGCCGAATACGCCAACTCGATGAGCAGGCTCAGCTGGCCGATCCTGCTGCTCAACCTGACCCTCGTGATCTGCGCGCTGTGCGCCGCCTACTTCCACAAGGGAGACCGGCGCCGCGAGCACTTCAACGAGAACCCGTTCGAGCGTGACCGAACCAAGATCATCGCCGGGGCCGAGGCGGCCGCGACGGAGGTCGCCGGCTACATGTCCGAGCTGGCGAAGCACATCCGCGGGCTAAAGAGCGTGTCGGCCGTCGGCGGAGCCGAAGAGCAGCGAGGCGTCGTTCGCGAGCTCGAATCGGTGATCGCGCTGTACCGGGCCGAGAACGGGAGGGCGCGGGGGCTCGACCCGCGCTCGATCCGCGCGTTTCGCGACCCGGTCGACCTCGGGATCGAGATCCAGCCCCACGACGACGAGACGCTCAAGCCGTTGCGTTCGCCCGTCCAGTACGAGGACGAGCGACGCGAGCTCCAGGACCGGTTCCAGACCGTGCGCGGGCGCTTCAACAACGAGGCGATCGCGTGGTAGCTGGGTCCACCCGGACTCCGGTCGGAGCGCGCCCCTCGCGGGGCCTGGCGCTGGCGCTCGCCCTGATCGGGGCCGCCTGCGGGGGCGAGGACGTGCCCCCGGAGCCCGAGACCCCGCCCGAGCCGCGCGAGCTCGTGATCTTCGTCTACGACCGGTCGACGAGCATCCCCGATCATACGCTCGAGCTCGCGACCCAGCTCACGAACGAGCGGGTGATGGCGCTCGACCACGAGGACCGCGTAGCCGGCGTGCGGGTCCTCCAGCAGTCGCTCGCCGAGGAGCGGGATGCCTGGTCGGAGAGCGTGCCGGCGCGCACGATCCAGGACTTCGAGGTCTCCCGCGATTCCGTCGCGAAGTTCCGTTTCCTGCTGGACGCCACCGTGCTCCTCGCGGATCTCGCCGATACGAAGGGACGGGACGACATCGGCGGCACCGACATCCTGTCGACGCTGCACGACGTGGCCGCGGAGATGCGGGCCTACCCCGATCACGACGCCACGCTTTATCTTTTTTCCGACATGCTCCAGTCGAACTACCAGATCGACATGGAGGGGCTTCGCCTCATGCCGCCCGACGGGTGGGTGCGGGAGGCGCACGATGGCGGGCGATTGCCCGATCTGAGCGGTCTGTGTGTGGTGGTGGTGGGGGCGCGCGTGGACACGCCGGCCTCGCAACGCGTCAAGGCGTTCTGGGACGAGTACTTCCAGACGACGGGCGCGACGCTCGTGGACTCGAACTACATGCTTCGTCCGGTCCGTTTGCCGCTGAATCCGTGCGGGTGAGTAGACCCGTACCTCAGTCAAGGGCGTGCGGAGGAAGGTCACCAAAAGGGGGGGAAAATGAACCGGAAGATGATCTACGCCATTCTCATCGTTGCGCTCGCGATCTACCTGATCATCTACTACACCTGATCTGACGCGCCGGCCCGGGGCGCATCGCGCTTCGTTCGCCATTCCAGTCCGAAGCTGGCTCGGCCTCGCTGCCCGTCGATGACGTCGACGGTCGGGCGGCGGGGCTGTTGCATCGGGTATCGCAAACGCGGCCTGCAGCCCTTTTTCGGGAGCCCATGACAGATACGCTGCGCGCGAAGATCGAGGCGTGGGACGGGGACGCCGTCGTCGTCTCGTACGACAGGCCGACCGGCACCTGGATCTTCATCGCACTCCATGACACCAGCATGGCCTCGTCGATCGGCGGGAGCCGGATGAAGACGTATCCCACGCCGGCGGACGGGCTGGAGGATGCCCTGCGGCTCGGCCAGGGGATGACCTTCAAGTGGGCCGGGGTCGGTATCCCGTTCGGAGGCGCCAAGGGCGTGATGGCCATCCCGGGACGGCTCGATGACGAGACCCGTGACGGACTGCTCCGCCGGTACGGCCGGCTCGTGCAGTCGCTCGAGGGCAGGTTCCGGACAGGGGTCGATCTCGGCACCACACCGGAGGATCTGCTGACGGTCGCCGAGACGTGCGACTACGTCGTGGGGGTCGTCGACGGCCGCTCGGAAGACCCCGGCCCCTTCACCGCACTCGGCGTCTTCGTGGGGATCCGCGCCGCGATCGCGCACCGGTTCGCCGACGACCGGGTCGCCGGACACTCGGTCCTCATCCAGGGTGTCGGCGACGTCGGGCTGCCGCTCGCCGAGATGCTCGTCGAGGCGGGCGCCACGGTCCTGCTGAGCGACATCGATGAGGACGTGGCGTCGCGTGCGGCGGCGCGACTGGGCGCGCGCGTCGTCGATGCCGACGAGGTCTACGCCACCGAGGTGGACGTGTACGCGCCCTGCGCGGTGGGCGCCACGGTGAATCCCGACACCATACCCCTGCTCCGCTGCGCGATCGTCGCCGGCTCGGCGAACAACCAGCTCCTGACGCCCGACGACGCCGCGGCCCTGCACGAGCGTGGGATCCTCTACGCACCCGACTACATCATCAATGCCGGTGGTGCCGTCGCCTTCGCCGGGATCTACGAGGGGATCGACGATGTCGATGAGCTGAACGGACGCGTCGAGATGATCGAGGGCTCGCTGGCCCGGATCTTCGACGAGGCCGAGGCGGCAGACGAGTCGCCCCTGGCCGCCGCGCGCAGGGTCGCGGAGCAGTTTCTGGCGACGGCCGGGGGTGACGCCGGAGCATGAGCCCGGAAGGCGGCGCTCCGGAGACCCGATCGTCCGACCCGCTCCACGACCTCGACCTGCTTCTCCGGTCGAGGTACGCCCTCGTCCTCCTCGAGACCGCCGAGGTGGATCGGGCCGAGTCGCTGTTGCTTCACCTCGCCGATCGCCTCGGCATCCCGCTGTTCGCGTGGACCGCCAGCAAGGGCCTCAAGCGGTCCGACAAGCCGACGTCGATCTACGACACGGCCGACCCCGCGAAGGCGCTTGCGCACGTGGAGAGCGCCCGCTTCCCCGCCCTGTACGTCTTCCGCGGGCTCGAGGACCGGCTGGAGGACACGACCCTTCAGCAACGCCTCGTCGACGCGAGCCAGCCGTATCACGCCGTGACAGGCGCGATCGTCCTCGTGGGCACCGGCATCGCGCTCGCGGAGCCGCACCGTCCCCACGCCGCCAGGGTTCGGCTTCCTCCCCCCGATGTCGAGGAGTACCGGGCGCTTCTGATGCACATCGTCCGCGATCTGAACAGCCGCGGACGCGTCGAGATCGACCAGACGCCCGAGGAGACGAACCAGCTCCTCGGCGCCTTGCGGGGGCTCACGCTTCTCGAGGCCGAGAAGATCCTCACGAAGGCGATGGTCGAGGACGACCGGCTGTCGCCGGAAGACATCCGGACCGTCGTCGAGGCGAAGCGCCACCTCATCGAGCGAGAGGGGTTGCTCGAGTACTACCCGCTCGAGGAATCGATGGACGAGGTGGCCGATCTCGCGACCCTCAAGGAGTGGCTGCGCAAGCGTCAGGCGATCGTCTCGACCCCCGAGCGCGCGGCCGAGTTCGGGCTCGAGTTCCCCAAGGGAGTCCTCCTGCTCGGCGTGCCGGGGTGCGGCAAGAGCCTGTGCGCAAAGGCGGTGGCGATGGAGTGGCGGCTGCCGCTCCTCAAGCTCGACCCATCGAATCTCTACAACAAGTTCATCGGCGAGAGCGAGAAGAACTTCAAGCGCGCGGTCGCGACCGCCGAGCGCATGTCGCCCGTGATCCTGTGGATCGACGAGCTCGAAAAGGCGTTCGCCGGCGCCGGGGACAACGACGGCGGCGTCACGCAGCGCATCCTCGGGACCTTTCTCTCGTGGCTCCAGGACCGGCGCGGCGACGTGTTCGTGGTCGCCACCGCGAACGACGTGTCGCGGCTCCCCGCCGAGTTCCTCCGGAAGGGCCGCTTCGACGAGGTCTTCTTCGTCGACCTGCCCGACGAGGAGACCCGGCGCGAGATCTTCCGCATCCACCTCGAGAAGCGATCGCAGGACCCGGCCGCCTTCGACCTCGCGGAACTCGCCGGTCGGGCCAACGGGTTCTCGGGCTCCGAGATCGAGCAGGCGGTCGTGGCGGCCCTCTACACGGCCTTCTCCGAATCCGCGGCCCTCACGGGCGACGCGCTCGCGGCCGAGATCGACGGGACATCGCCGTTGTCGCGGATGATGTCGGAGAAGGTCGACGCGCTCCGCGCGTGGGCCGAGGGGCGAACGGTCCGGGCCAACTGAGCCGCGACACCCTCAGATGAAGCTCGCGATCTCCTCGAGCGGCTTCTTCGTGATGTCGGGTACATGCGCGTCCTCGGCGGGATACCCGACGACGAGCAGCAGGAAGGGTCGCTCGTTCGCGGGGCGGCCGAGGATGTCGTTCAGAAACCCCATGGGGCTCGGCGTGTGCGTGAGCGTCGCGAGCCCGGCGGTGTGGAGACCCGTGATGAGGATCCCGGTGGCGATCCCGACGGATTCGGTCACGTAGTAGTTCTTGTGCCGCTCGCCGTCGGGCGCCACCTCGTAGCTCTCCGCGAAGACGGCGATCAGCACGGGCGCCCGCTCGAGAAACGGCTTGTGCTCGTCGGTTCCGAGGTGACGAAGCGCCTCGAGCCACTCCGGCGGCGCCCGGTTCTCGTAGAAATCCCGCTCCTCGTCCTCCGCGGCTTCCCTGATTCGCGACTTGACCGCGGGGTCGGTCACGACCACGAAGTGCCACGGCTGACGGTTCGCTCCGTTCGGCGCCGTCCCGGCGGCCTCGAGACACGCCTCGACCACGCCGGGCGGCACCGGTTCGTCGGAGAAATGCCGCACCGTCCGGCGCCGCCGCACCTCGTCCCTGAACGCCTCGGCGCGCGCCCGCATCTCCTCGCCGGAGTAGCGCCGGTACGTGGTGAGGGGGACCGGCCGGTAGGCGTCCCCGCTCACCCCTCCTCCCTCTCCAGGGTCCGGCGAATTCGCGCGATCTGGTCGAGGTGGACCCGGTCGTGCCCGGCGAGGACGGCGAGGATCGTGCGCACGGTCTCCTCTCCCCGCTCGGGGTGGAAGGTCGTCCGGTCGAGCGTCTCGTCCGGCAGACGCCGGACGAGGCGGAGGTTGGCGACCCGCAGCGCCCGCAGCTGGTCGAGCGCCTCGGCCAGACTCTCGCCCGCGTAATCGAGCCTGTGGGCCCACACGTCCTGATCCATCGGGGCGAGGACGGGACGCTCTTCCGTCAGCGCCCGGCGGATCCGGAAGGCCTGCATCAGCTCGGCATCAGCGAGGTGGCAGACGACCTGGAGGATCGACCACTTCCCCTCCGCCTCGGGCCGCGTCACGCGCTCGTTATCGAGCCCCTCGAGGGCAGCCGGGAGCCGTTCGAAGAGCAATGCGAGCTCGTCGACCGGATCGGCGTCGCCCAGCCGCTCGAGGAGCGCCTCCCGGTACGCCGGGTCGGCGCCACGGGTCAGCGCGTCGTCGGTCATCTGATCCCCACGAGCCCGCGCACCGACTCGATGATCTTCGGGGAGTCGTATCCCACACCGTCCTTGAACACGATCGTCACGTTCTTGATGACGGACGGATCGGCCGCGAGGTCGCCCTCGAGCACGACGAGATCGGCCAGCTTGCCGGGCTCGATCGACCCGACCTCGTCATACACGCCGAGGATCTTCGCACCGTTGGCGCTCACGATCTGCACGGCCGTCGGCGCATTGAACCCGCCCTCCACGAGCAGTTCGTAGTTGCGCTGGTCCCCGAACCCGGCGATCGCCCCACCGATGCCCGTGGGATCGACACCGGCTGCGAGGACCCCGCCCGCCTCGACGAACCCGCGCTCGAACTCGAAGTTCTTGACGAACTGCTCCTCGGTGAACGGCCAGGTCGGGTTCGCCTCGATGGTCTCGACCATCTCCACGTAGTCCTCCCGGACCTCGGGCGCCATCGCCTCGAGCGCCCGCTCGTCCATCACGCGTCGGCCCTTCACCATCGGCTCGATCACGGAGAGGGTCGACGTCATCCCCACGTCGGCCTCGACCATCTTGAGGATCACGGCCCGTGCGGTTTCGCCGCTCGGGTCGCCCTGGTTCCCGACCACCACCATCGAGTTCGGCGGACACTCGTCCGGCTGCTTCCGTGGATCGAAGTCGGTCGCGGTGCTGAACCCGTGCTCGATGTTGTCCATCCCGAGGTCCACCCCCTCCTGGAAGGTGATCGAGCAGATGTGCCCCGTGACCCGGATTCCCTGCGCGTGCGCCTCGTCGACGATCGCCTCGAGCTCGGCGCGCCGGATCGTCGTGTACACCTTGATCCAGTCGGCGCCCTCGTTCGCCCAATACCGCACGAACCGTCGGGCCGCCTCGGGGTCGTCGACCATCGCCATGTCGGCGAGCGCGGGCCCGGGCCCCGTCACGTACGGGGCCGTGATGTGCATCCGCGGCCCCACCTCGCGGCCCGCCTCGATCCCGGCGCGCGTGTTGATGTCGGCGTACGGCTGAACGCTCCCGGTGGTGCGGATCGAGGTCACGCCCGCCGCCAGGTAGAGGCGGGGCGATGTGTACGAACCCTGCACCGAGCGGCTGCCGGCCCCCATGAAGAACATGTGGTTGTGGAGACCGATCATCCCCGGGATGACCGTGTGCCCGGCGAGGTCGCGGATTTCCGCGCCGTCGGGTACGGTGACCTGCGCTGCCGGCCCGACCGCCGAGATCCGACCGGCGTCGATGACCACCGTCTGGTTCCGAAGTACCCCGCTCCCGGTGCCGTCGATCACGTCGACCCCCGTCAGAGCGACGACGGGTCCCTCGACGCTCACGAAGTTCCGGACGCCGGGCGTGAGCGTCGCGGCCGACTGGGCCGACGCGGTCGCGGCGGAAGCGGCCAGCACCACCAGCGAGATGAAGAGACGACGCATCGAGTTGCTCCTTCCGGTGAAGCGACGGGTTGCTGACGCCCGGGGATCCGCCCCGGGGCGCGGACAATCTACGGCGAAACGGTGAAGACCATGCTCATGCCCGCCTCGAGGTGCTCGGCGATGTGGCAGTGCAGCATCCAGCGGCCCGGGTTCGAGATCTCGAGCAGCAGATCGACGGTCGCGCCCGCAGGGACCAGTACGGTGTCTTTCCACGCCAGGTTCTGGGTCGGCGTGCCGTTCACCGCGACGACGAGAAAGCGCTGGCCGTGAATGTGCACCGGGTGCTGCATCTGGTGCAGCGTCTCCCGCACGCTCGTGAGCCGCAGACGCACCACGTCCCCGACCGAAAAGCGCCAGTCGATCGCCTCGTTCACGAGCCCGGTCGAAGGGTCGCGCACGGTCCACTCGACCTCCTCGGGCGTCGCCATGAGGTTCATCATGGGCATCGTCCCGCTCGCCTCGAGGGGGTGGAAGTAGAGCGAGTCGACCCGCATCAGCCGATCGACGGCGAGCGGCACGTCCTGCACCGACATGTCGAGCTCGAGCTCGAGATCGGGCGGACCATCGAACCGGTCCCGAAACGCATCGATGTCCGCGAGCACGGCGTCGTGCGTCCGGAGATTCTCGAAGGAATCGCCGAGATCGGGATCGGCCGGGGCCTTGCCCACCCGGACGGCGCCCAGCGTATCGACCTCCGGGAAGAAACGACCCGCGATGTGATCGATCCCCTGCACGCGGTTCAGCAGCCGCACCGTCCCCGTCTCCGCGAACCGCACGTGGACGACGTAGCGCTCGGCCGGCGCGATCAGCAGGCTCTCGATCGCCTCCTCCCGCTCGAAGTTGCCCACGTCACCCCCCACGAGCTTCATCTCCGCGCTCTCGAACGACAGGTTGAACGTCCTCGTGTTGGAGACGTTCGTGAAGAAGAAGCGGACGACCTCGCCGCGCGTGACCGCGAGTTCATAGCCCGGCGCCCCGTTCACGAGCATGGTGTTGCCGAAGCGTCCCATCAGGGCGTGCGTGGCGCGCTCGAGCCCGAAGGGGACGAGGCCGTGCTCTCCGAGGAGGAGGTCGTCGAGCATCACGACCTCCTCGCGGTGGGCCGGCCCGTAGTAGTCCTCATCCGGCGACTCGACGATCATGTTCCCCGCGAGACCGAGGTCCTGCTGCACGTCCTCGCGGTGGTGCGGGTGATACCAGTAGAGCCCCGGGTCCGGAAAACGGATCTCGTAGGTGAACGACTCGCCGGGCTGCACCGCGGGCTGCGTCAGACCTGGAACGCCGTCGAACCGGTTGTCGAGCCGGATCCCGTGCCAGTGGACGGCGGTCGGCCAGTCGATCCGGTTCGTGAACTCCACGGTGATCGTGGCGTCCTCCGACACCCAGATCAGCGGGCCCGGGATCTGGCCGTTGAACCCGTACCCGAGCAGGCTGCGGTCGCCGATCGATCGCCGGACGTAGACGGCGTCGAGCGACAGCGAGTCCCCGTCCGCCAGACGGACCAGCTCGCGCGGGCGCGCGTCGACGACCTCGCCCTCCCAGGGCGAGCCATCGAGTCGACGCCCCGGCTCCCACGCCTCGACCGACGGCCTGAGCGCCATCATCGCCGGCAACATCATCACGCCGGGCGGCATCGGGACCCCCGCCCACGGGTCGCCTTCGGCGGCGCCCATGTGTGCGGCGTGGTCGTCGCCCTCGGGCGCCGACCCGAGGGCGAACTCGAGGAAGTCCGCCGGCGTCATCCGCATCGAGGGCGACTGCGCGCGGAGGACGAACGGCCCGGTCGGCTGCTCGACCTGGCCGGCGGGCTCCGCGCTTACGAGAACGAGGAAGGTGTTGAAGGTCACGTCACCCAGCTCCGCGACCCCGTCTCTCGGGACCTCGCCCAGCCGTACGACCTCCCCCAGGGCCGGGGTGGCCGCCCACGCGATGTACGATTCGTAATCGCCCAGGGCCGCCGGCGACGGAAGCCCCGTCGTCCGCATGCGCAGCCGATGGCGGACGCGTCCGTCCGGGGTGAGCGAGAGGCTGAACGGACCCGGAGGCCGACCCAGCTCGACGAGCCCCTCGGGCGTCGCGCCGCCCTCGAGCACGGCCGGCGCCGGGATCAGCGGGATGCAGTAGAGATCGGGGTGGCCCCGGTCGGGATCGCATTGCAGAAATCCCTGGGCCCACCCCTCCGGCACCGCCCCGACGAAGACGGCGACAGCGACGAGACCGATGGCGGTCGACTTCCACCCGGGCCGTCCGTTCATCGGCCCGACCCCTCGAACGCGTCGTCCAGTCGCTCGTCGACCCACGCGACGATGTCCGTCGCGGCGTCGGCGAAGGCAGGGTCGTTGTGCGGCTCGTGGAGCGCCCCGTCGTAGATGCGAAGCGTCGCCCCCTCCCCGATCGCCTCCGCGAGCCACCGGCTCCCTTCCGGCTTAGAGAGCGGGTCGGCGCCCCCGTGAAGGATGAGGACCGGCGCGTCGATCCCGGCCGCTCCCGCCCTGATCCGATCGAGGGCGGCCAGCGCCTCCGTGCCCCAGCGCACGGTCGCGCGGTTCTCGACGAGAGGGTCGCTCCGGTACGCCTCGATTACCCCGGGGTCGTGCGACAGCGCCTCGGCGCCGATCCCGAGATCCAGCGTCACGCGCGGGGCGATGCCGGACAGCAGCTTCGCGATCGCGACCAGCCACGGCTTCGCGATGCCCGTCGGCTCGATCCCGGCGCCGGAGAGGATCCACCCGGTCACCGGTCGACCACCCACGCCGCGAACCCCGGGCGCCGCCGATGAGGTCGCACGCATCGCGAGCTCGATGGCGATGAGCGCCCCCATGCTGTGGCCGAACACGAAAAGGGGCTCCCGGGCATCGGCGCACCGGGCCGCGGCGACCCCATCGACATCGGCCGGATACTCGCTCCAGCGATCGACGTGGCAGCGTCGCCCCACGGACCGGCCGTGCCCCCTCAGATCGGGAGCGATCACGCGCAGCCCCACCCGGGTGAGCGAGCCGGCGAGCCGCGAATAACGCCCGCCGTGCTCGCACACGCCGTGGAGGATGAGGACGGTGGCGCGGGGCGTTTCCGAGGTCCGCCACTCGTGTACGTGGAGGGGACCCGGTCCACTCGCTGTCTCGTTATCCACCATGCCCGATCCGTCCGCCGCTCGCGGAGCCGTGGGGAAACGCGCATTCTGCCCCCACCTGATCGCCACGGCAACGCGGCGACGCCGGCGGCCGGGAGCAGACGAAACCCTTCCGGTCGGGCGGGCGTAGCGTAGTGCGAGCGACTCGAGCTCCTGACGCCCGACGCGTCAGGGGCCGTGACATCACCAGTTCCGAATCCGAGCGGAGGAGACGGCATGGGCGCGAGAGCGGCATTGCTGGCGACGATCGTCGCCGCGGCGGCCTGCGGCGGGACGCCGCAACCGGGGGACCCCGGGTACGAGTACAACGTCGAGGGGAGCTACGTCGTGGACTTCGCGGCCAACGACGGGCAGACCTACACGGGGACAATGGCGCTCACGACGGGAGAAGGCGGTGTGGTCACCGGCAGCATGTCCCTGACATCGCCTGTCTCGGTCGACGGCACGGTCGAGGGGTCGGTCATCGGGGCCCAGCTGTCGCTGGACGTTCAGTACTTCATCCCCGACAACCAGTGCGGCGGGGTGGTCATCGCCACGGGGACGATCGCGCAGGGCGGCGGCACGGCGAGCGGGGCCGCTTCGATCCAGGCCGACGACGACTGCCAGGGCGGCCCGACCTCGGCCGACTTCACCCTGACCCGCTAGAGAAGACCGCGTGTTCGGCCGCCGTCGACGGTGATCGACCTGCCGGTGATGTAGCTCGCGCGGTCCGACGCCAGAAACGCGACGAGCGCGGCGAACTCGCGCGGCTCGCCGAGCCGGCCCATGGGGATCGATGCCTCCCAGCCGCGTCGCACGTCCTCCTCCGACACGCCGCGTTGCGCGGACGCCGACGCGGCGAGCTCGAGGAGGCGATCGGTGACCGTGTACCCCGGCAGCGCGTTGTTCACCGTCACGCCGTAGGGCGCCGTCTCGTTGGCCAGGGTCCGCGCCCACCCCGTCACGGCCGCCCGAACGCTGTTCGACAGGATGAGACCGTCGACGGGCTCCTTCACCGCGACGGAGGTGATGTTCACGATCCTGCCCCACCGGCGCTCCTTCATCCCCGGCAGCACCGCGCGGGTCAGGGTGAGCGCGCTCTCGAGGTTCAGTCGGATCGCGTCGCGCCACGCCTCGGGCGAGTGCGACTCGAAGGGGCCGGCCGGCGGCCCACCCGCATTGTTCACGAGCACATCGACCCGTCCGAAGCGTTCGAGCGCCGCCTCCGCGACGCCGCGGACCTCGTCGGGGTCCGACAGATCGGCGGCGATCCACGCGACATCGCCCGCGCCCGTCGCATCGACCGCCCGGGCCGCCTCGCGCAGGGCGTCCTCGCCGCGCGCGCACATGAATACGTGGGCGCCCTCGGCGGCGAGCTCCTCCGCCACGGCCCGGCCGAGACCCTTGCTCGAGGCCGCGACCAGCGCGACCCGGCCCTCCAGCCCGAGGTCCATCAGCCGTCCTCGTCGTGGAAGTAGGAATCGGTGCCGTCGAGCCAGTCCTGCCGTGGCGGACAGAACACGTCGAGATCCACCGTATCTTCGAGCGCCTCGGCGCGATGCGGCACGTTAGACGGGATATGGAGGACCTCGCCCGCGCGGACGACGAGCTCGGTCTCGCCCTCGTGCCCCAGCCAGAAGCGAAGCGCCCCCTCGAGGATGAAGGTGAACTGTTCGTTGTCGTGCGAATGGCGGGGCACGATCGCCCCGCGATCGAGCCTCACCTCGGCGAGCATGCCCCGCTCACCGGTGACGAGCCGCCGTCGGATCATGTCCGTGACCGGCTCGGGCTCCATGTCGGCCCATTTGAACAGGGTGGTTCCGTGGTCCACGTGTCCTCCCGATCAGCGGCGTGAATCGGCGTTGAACATCTCGGCGACGGCCCGCCACGCACCGTCCGCCTGACGTCTGTATACGACCATGTACTTTCCGACCTCCTGAAACGCCGCTCCGTGGCGGGGACGCACGGTCCGGTAAAACACCCCGATCTCGCAGGCGAGGTCGCCCGACACCTCGATGTCGCCGGTCTCCAGCGTGAGCGACACGAGGCCGTCATCGGGCGTGCGGCGCCAGAACTCGCGGATCTCGTCCGCCCCCTCGACCGCGGCGGCCCCGGATGGGAGGAGGCGGGCATCCCGGGCATAGAAGCCGTCGACCATCCGGTCGAACTCACGGCGCCCGATCCGGTCGCTTCGCTCGCGCGAGAGATGACGGATCTCGGATTCGCTCATGCGCCGCGGGCTCCCTCTCCGGTCGGACGGAATTGCGTCGGACGCGCACGATGGGTCGGGCTAGCGGCCATCGCCAGTGGCCGTCCACGCGAAGCCCGCCGCAAGACGCCAGCCCGTGGAGGTATCGACGATCCCCCGTCCGAGCGAGGCATCGAAGCGCCACGACCCGACGAGCCACTCCACGCCCGCCCTCGCCATCCCGTGGCTCTCGGTCCCGGCCGGCGCGGTACCGCGCGTGTTCGCCGCTCCGCTGACGCCGAACGACATCCGCAGTCGCTCTGAGGCGTTCACGAGCAGGTCCACGGCGTATGCGACGAGATCGTTCTGGTCGACCGGATTCAACGGAGTCTCCTCGATCGCGATACCGACCATGGCGGCTCCCCTCCATCGCGTCGCGCTCCACGCTCCGATGACCCCGAGCGTGACGTCGGTGGTGTTCGTTCCGATCCCCCTGGTCTCATCGGAATTGGGCAGCCTCACCTCGACGAGCCCGCCCGCCGAGAAGCCACTCGACGACCCCAGCGGCGCGAACGACGCCGTGACGACGAAGTCGCCGGCGTCGGTGGTCACCCCGTCGTCGACCCCCGGATCCAGCACGACCCGCGAGGTCGAGCGCTCTCCGATCTTGAGGCGCTGGAATGCCGCCCCGGTGAGACCGATCGCCGCGCGAGTGCCCAGCCCGTAGAGCAGGGAGACCTCGGGGACGGACGTCAGGTTGCCCGAGAGACCGGAGGCCGGAAAGACCGCGCCCGTGACGACGCCGAATCCGGCGCCGACGAGCAGGTCGCCGCCTTCCACACCCGAGAGGTGCTGGATCGGCGCATCCCGTCTGAACTGGGCCTCCACCCGGGCCGGGACGAGCGCCCCGAGGTGGAGCGCCAGCGCGGCGAATGCGAGCCCGGGGGCGCGCCCCCGGGCTCTCGGCGCGGTCAGCGTTGCGCAGCCTTCACGATGTCGGCGACGTAGCGGTCGAGCTTCGAGAGAACCTCGATGGTGGCTACCTGCGAGTCGGCGCCCGACAGCTCGCGGGCGAACTGGAGCATGATCCGGCGCACGTTCTCGTTCGCGCCGCCGGAAGTCGACACGGCAGCGCTCCGCCGCGTGCGGCCGCGACCCGACGACGTCCGCCGTTTCGGTGTCGCCTTGCCCTTGCGGGTCGCCTTGCCCTTCGGCGTCGCCTTGCCCTTGCGCGTCGCCTTCCGGCCCCCACCGGAGCGACGCTTGACCTGGAGCGGGTACTTCGCGTGGAACTGTCGGATCGAGAGCTGGCCGACCGAGCGGTCGAGCTTCTTCGCCCCCTCCTGGAGCTCCTGGTTGGAGATGCCCGGATTCTTCGCGAGCTGCTCCTCCACGTATTTCATCACCTTGTCCAAAACATTCTTCTCCCCGTTGTTGGCCCATCTGGCACGTGACGCTGCGCTGGACGCCCGTGTGACGAGTCGAATGCCCGATGGCCGTCTCACATTCATGCGATCGAGATGATCCAGTCGGGCCGCGGGCAGGATAGTCGCCAAGATTGTGGACGGGCGCCAGTCACATTGATAGTCGCCCCCTACCGGGCGCCGAAGAGCGCAACCTTGTGGCGGCGCCCGACGTAGCGGAATCTGCACGAGGCGTCCGGGAGGCCGCATGGAGGAGTTCTTCTACAGCGTGGGCGACTGGATGGCCGCGGCCGGCCCCTGGGCCTACGTGATCGCCCCGCTCCTGATGGCCGGCGTCGCGATCCTGCCGATCCCCGCCGAAGCCCCCGCGATGGTCAACGGGATGCTCTTCGGCCCGATCGCCGGAACCGCCGTTACCTGGTGCGGCGCCATGCTCGGGGCGGTCGCGAGCTTCGAGATCGCCCGATCGCTCGGACGTCCGGTCGCCGAGCGGTTCGTGCGCCCCGAGGCCCTGCGCCGCGCGGACGATCTCGTGATGCGTGCCGGGTGGTGGGGGCTGCTGCTCGCCCGCTTCATGCCTCTCATCGCGTTCACGGTGCTCAACTGGGGTGCCGGGCTCACGCCAGTGAAGCGGTGGAGGTTTCTGTGGACGACCGCCATCGGGATCATCCCGGGCGCCATCGTGTTCACCGTATCGGGCTGGGGCGTCGCGGGGCTCCTCGAACAGCTTCCGCTGGTCGGGCTCGCGGTCGCGATCGTCCTCGCCGTCTGGTTGTGGTGGCGGGCGCGGCTGGCCGATCCATACCCCGCCGAAGGCAGGGGTGATGAGGATCGTGACCGGACGTAGTAGCTTGTTCGAATGTTGAATCGCTTCCGCGCCCCGTGGCCCTGGCTCTTCGCGCTCGTGCTGGCCAGCCCCGCGCTCGCCCAGTCATCCCGACTCCCCGGAGCCGTCGAGGCCGCGCTGGCCCTCCGTCAGGTCGACGGGGTGAAGCGGGTGATGCTCGTCGCCGCTCACCCCGACGACGAAGACACCTCGTTGCTCGCCCTTCTCGCGCGGGGCATGGGCGCCGAGGCGGCGTACTTCTCGCTGACCCGCGGCGAAGGGGGGCAGAACCTCATCGGGCTCGAGCTCGGCGAGGGCCTCGGGGTCATCCGCAGCGGCGAGCTGCTCGCCGCCCGCTCGGTCGACGGGGCCGGGCAGTTCTTCAGCCGGGCCTTCGACTTCGGATACTCGAAGACGGCGAGCGAGACGTTCGGTCAGTGGCCGCGCGAGCTCCTGCTTTCGGACCTCGTCTGGGCGATCCGGACCTTTCGGCCGCACGTACTCGTATCGGTGTTCAGCGGCACCCCGAGCGACGGCCACGGACAGCACCAGGCCGCAGGGCTGCTCGCCCGCGACGCGTGGGAGGCGGCCGGCGACCCGAGCCGGTTCCCCGAGCAGCTCGACCTGGGCGTCGAGCCGTGGACCCCGCTCAAGATGTACCGCCGCACGTTCTTCGACCCGGAGAGCGCGACGCTGGCGCTCGAGACCGGGACGCTCGACCCGGTGTTCGGACGCTCGTACCACCAGATCGCCATGGACAGCCGCAGCCGTCACGGGTCGCAGAACTTCGGTACCGCGCAGCAACCGGGTCCGCGGCAGACGCACCTCGCGTTCATCGACTCGCGAGTCCCGTCGAGGGAGGACGATCCCATCTTCGCGGGCGTGGACACGACGCTCGCGACCCTCGCCGCTCCGCTCGGCATCGATGCGCGGACCCACGTCGAAGCGTACAGGCAAGCCGTCTCGGGAGCGCGCGGGGCGCTGGACGTCGTCGCGCCGGCCCGTTCGCTGCCCCACATCGCAGAGGCCATCGGGCATCTCGACCCGTTGATCGAGCTGGCCGAGGCACGGGGCACCCCGGAGATCCGCAGAGAGCTGCGACGGCGCCGGGCGCTCCTCGATGAGGCCGCGCTCGCGGTCGCGGCGGTCCGGGTGGAGCTGCGATCGCGCTCGGAGATCCTCGTCCCCGGCCAGACCGCCGTCCTCGAGGCGAGGGTGTGGAGCGGCGGAGATGCGAGCGTGGAGGCGGGCGCGCCGCGTGTGGACGTGCCGCCCGGCTGGGCCGTGACCCCGATGTCGCCGGACGAGGACGCGCCGCCCGAAGACAGTGGCGGGTTCTCCCGATTCTTCGACCGGCGCGAGGAGGCGTCGCATCACGACGAGGCGGTGCCGATCGAGCCGGGCGGGCTCGCCCTCTGGCGTTACCGGGTGACGGTTCCGGCCGACGCCGAGACCACCGCGCCCTACTACCTCCGCAACCCCCGGCCAGGCGCCTTCTACGACTGGACGGACGACGCCGCCACGCGCACCCGGCCGTTCCAGGCGCCGGTGCTGTCGGGCCGGGCCGCGATCGTCATCATGGGCGGCGGGGTCGAGATGCCGGTGTCCATCTCGTCGCCCTTCCGGTATCGCGGCGTGGACCAGGCGAGCGGCGAGTTCTGGCGTCCCGTCCAGGTCGCGCCGCGGCTCTCGGTGCGGCCGGTCGCGTCACACGTCATCTGGCCGGTATCCGACTCGGAACCGCGCGAGGTATCGTTGCAGCTCCGAAGCATCGACCGCGGCGGGGTGACAGGGTCGATCCGACTCGACGTGCCCCCGGGCTGGTCGGTCGACCCGGAGCAGGCGTCCTTCGCCCTCGAGCGAGCCGGCGACGAGACACGGCTCGTCTTCGAGGTCACCCCGCCGGCCTCCGCCGTCGAAGGCGAGTTCGAACTCTCCCCCATCGTCACGACGCCGGACGGCCCTCTCGACGCCATGGACGTGACGCTCATCGACTACCCGCACATCGAGCCTCGCCTGATGGTCGCGAGCGGCGCGGTGCGCGTGGTCCGGTTCCCGATCCGTGTGGCCGAGAGACGGGTCGGATACGTGATGGGCTCGGGGGACGAGGGGCCCCAGGCGATCCGCCAGCTCGGTCTGGGCGTCGAGGAGATCGGCCCGGACGACTGGACCGCCGAGCACCTCGATCGCTACGACACGATCGTCCTCGGGGTCCGGGCCTACGAGGTCCGCGCCGATCTCATCGCCGCCAACCGGGCGCTGCTCGACTGGGTCTCGCGTGGCGGGACGCTGCTCGTCCAGTACAACAGGCTCGAGTTCAACGACGGCGACTACGCCCCCTACCCCATCGTCATCGGCCGCGGACGTGTGACGGACGAGAACGCGGACGTGACGCTGCGCCTGCCCGACGCGGCGCCGTTCGCGACACCGAACACGATTCGCGCCGCCGACTTCGACGGCTGGGTTCAGGAGCGCGGGCTCTACTACCCCGAGAGCTGGGACGACGAGTACACCGAGCTGCTCGGCATGCGAGACCCCGACGAGGACGTCCAGACGAGCAGCCTCCTCGTCGCCCCGTACGGGGACGGGCTGTACGTCCATACCTCGCTGTCGTTCTTCCGCCAGCTGCCGGCCGGGGTGCCCGGCGCCTTCAGGTTGTGGGCGAACCTCCTGTCGATCGATGCCCGCCGGTGGCGCGGGGAGACGGCGTCGTGACCGACGATCCGCGGGTCGCCGCGGCGGATGAGGACGAGGGCGGGGGTCGGATCGGGATCTTCCCGACGTGGCGCGCCGTCTACATCACCGTCCTGATCTACACGGCGGCGCTCACGGTCGCGCTGTACGCGATGTCCCGACTCCTCGATCACAGCTCCGGATGACGGGACTCGACTGGACGGTCTTCGCCGTTTACTTCAGCGGCGTCATCGGGTTCGCCTACTACCAGAGCAGGAAGAACGTCGGTGTCGAGGGGTTCTTCCTCGCCAACCGCCGTCTGGGGTGGGGCGCGATCGGCCTGTCGGTCATGGCCACGCAGGCGAGCGCGATCACCTACATCGGCACGACGGGTCAGGCGTTCGACGACGGGATGGAGTTCGTGCAGGTGTATCTCGGCCTGCCGATCGCGATGGTCATCCTCTGCATCCTCTTCGTCCCGTACTTCTTCCGCTCGAAGGTCTTCACGGCGTACGAGTTTCTCGAGCAGCGGTTCGACGGTCGCACGCGCGCCCTGACGAGCGCCCTCTTTCTCGTATCCCGGGGGCTCGCGTCCGGACTCGCCCTCTACGCACCCGCGATCGTGCTGTCGGTGATCATGGGGTGGGACGAGACGATCACGATCCTGATCATGGGGATCATCACCGTCGCCTACACGATGATGGGCGGGATCACGGCGGTGATCTGGACCGACGTAATCCAGATGCTGATGATGTTCGTCGGGATCGGGGTCGCCCTCGTCGCGTTGTTCGGCGCGCTTCCCGCCGAGGTCGGGGTCACGGACGTGGCGTTCATCGGCGGGATCAGCGAGATGTGGAACAGCATCGATTTCTCGCTCGACCCGACGAACACCTACACGATCTGGTCGGGGATCATCGGCGGGCTGTTCCTCGCGCTCGCCTACTTCGGGACCGACCAGACGCAGGTCCAGCGCTACCTGACGGCGCGCTCGATGCGGCAGAGCCGGCTGTCCCTGATCTTCAACGCGTTTCTCAAGGTCCCCATGCAGGTGTTCATCCTTTCGATCGGGGTCCTGCTGTACGTCTTCTACCACTTCGAGCGACCGCCCCTCGTTTTCAACCCGGCGGAGGTCGCGCAGGTGCAGACGAGCGAGCGGGGCGAGGAGTTCGGCGCCCTCGAGGCGCGCCACGCCGAGGCGCACGACGCGCGCCGGACCGCCACGCTCGAGCTGCTCGACGCCAGACACACCGCCCGCGACGCCGAGCCGATCCGCGCCCGCATCGCCGCGTACGACGCCGAGTTGTCGGGGCTGCGGACGGAGGCCCGGGACCTCATCACGGACGTACGGGGCGCGTCGTCGAACGACGTCAACTACGTCTTTCCGTCCTACCTCATCAACTACGTCCCCGCCGGCATCCTCGGTCTGCTCATCGCCGTGATCTTCGCCGCGGCCATGTCGTCTCTCGACTCGGCGCTCACCGCTCTCTCGAGCGCGACCGTCATCGACTTCTACGGACGGTATTTCAGACCGGACGAGGACGATGAGCACTATCTCCGCGTCTCCCGCGTGACGACGCTGGCCTGGGGGGTGTTCGCCGTCGGGGGTGCGCTGTACGCGGGCAGACTCGGATCGCTGATCGAGGCCGTCAACCAGATCGGGTCGCTGTTCTACGGATCGCTGCTCGGCGTCTTCCTGCTCGCCTTTCTCGTGCGGCGGGCCAACGGACGCGGCGCCTTCTACGGCCTGATCGGCGGGATGCTTACCGTCGCGGCCGTCTCCGCGCTCACGGACGTCTCGTGGCTCTGGTACAACGTGATCGGATCGGCCGTGGTGCTCGCCGTCGGGCTCGCGCTGCGCGACGGCCCCGCCTCCGGCACCGCCGAACCGGCCACGGGCTGATCGTCCCGGGCCTCACGGGTTTTGCCGCGAGCGCTCCCGCCATAGAGTCCTCGTTCCGAAAAAGAGTCGCTCCCCCGGCGCCGGGGGTCATGAAGCCAGGAACAGGGACCGGATCGCATGCTCACCGACGTCCAGATCGCCGAAGCGGCAACCCCGAGACCCATCGCCGAGATCGCCGCGAAGATCGGGCTCGCCGAGGACGAGCTCGAGCACTACGGCAACTACAAGGCGAAGGTTCGGCCCGAGTCGATCTTCGAGCGCGAGCCGGGATCGGGGAGGCTCGTGCTCGTGACGGGCATGACGCCGACCGCGGCGGGCGAAGGGAAGACGACCGTGTCGGTGGGTCTCGCCGACGGACTCCGCAGGGTCGGGGCGAACAGCGTCCTGTGCATCCGCGAGCCGAGCCTGGGGCCCGTCTTCGGGGTCAAGGGCGGCGCGGCGGGGGGCGGGTACTCGCAGGTGATCCCGATGGCCGACATCAACCTGCACTTCACCGGCGACCTGCACGCGATCACATCGGCGCACGCGCTGTTGTCGGCTGCCCTGGACAACCATCTCCAGCAGGGGAACGCTCTCGGGATCGACCCGCGTCAGATCACCTGGCGCCGCGCGGTGGACATGAACGACCGGGCACTGCGCAACGTCGTGATCGGTCTGGGAGGCCGCATCAACGGAGTCCCGCGCGAGGACGGGTTCATGATCACGGCCGCTTCGGAGATCATGGCCATCTTCTGTCTGGCCGCGAGCCTCGAAGACCTCGAGACCCGTCTCGGCAACATCATCGTCGGCTACACGTACGACGGCGACCCGGTCTACGCGCGCGACCTGCGCGTCGCGGGCGCCCAGACCCTGCTGCTGCGAGAGGCGATCGCGCCGAACCTCGTGCAGACCCTCGAGGGGACGCCAGCTTTCGTGCACGGCGGCCCGTTCGCGAACATCGCGCACGGCTGCAATTCCCTGATGGCGACCCGGGCGGGGCTGGCTTTCGGCGACGTCGTGATCACCGAGGCGGGCTTCGGCTCGGATCTGGGCGCCGAGAAGTTCTTCGACATCAAGTGCCGTATCGGAGATCTGAACCCCGAGGCGACCGTGCTCGTGACGACGATCAGGGCGCTCAAGCTGCACGGCGGGGCGGACCGCGCCGACCTCGCGACCCCCGACGAGGGGGCCGTGCGCGGCGGACTGGTCAACATGACGGCCCATGTCGACAACATCCGGGGGTTCGGCGTCGAGCCCGTGGTCGCGATCAACGTCTTCGGCACCGATTCGGAGGAAGAGATCGCGGCCGTCGCCGCGCACGCCGAGAGCCTCGGCGTCGCATGGGCCCGGTCGGAGGGCCACGCCCGGGGCGGCGAGGGGTGCGAGGATCTCGCGCGCGCCGTCCTCGAGGCCCTGGACACGGATTCGGGCGGGTATGAGCCGAAGTACCCCGTCGACCTGCCGATCAAGGAGAAGATCGAGCGGATCGCCCGCGACGTGTACGGCGCCGATGGGGTGGACTACGCGACACAGGCCGAGAAGGACATCGGTCAGCTCGAAGCGGTGGGGCTGGGCGGGACGCCAGTGTGCATCGCCAAGACGCCCAACAGCCTGAGCGACGATCCGAAGAGGGTGGGGCGCCCGACCGGCTTCCGGATCACCGTCCAGGACGTGCGGCCGTCCGCCGGCGCCGGGTTCGTCGTGGCGCGGGCGGGCACGGTGATGACCATGCCGGGGCTGCCGCGCACACCCGCGGCCGAGGCCATGAAGATCGAGAAAGACGGCAGCGTGGTCGGTCTGTTCTAACTAACTATTTTACAAATGATTATGAGATACTATCTGCGCCATTATATGAGGCTTCGATGATCGACGTCCGTCTGGCGTTCGGCGATCTCGAGAAGGGGGTCGAGGACCGTCTCGACGAGTGGACGCGCGACGATGCCGTGAGCCGTCTGTGGGCCCGCGACACCTCGCTGTGGTCGCCGGATCCCGAGACCCCCGAACTGGCCGACCGGCTCGGCTGGATCGGACTGCCGGAGGCGGCCGAAGCCGCCCTGCCGGCGCTGGCGAGCCTCGCTGGCGCGGTCGCTCCATGGATGACCGACCTGGTCCTGCTCGGGATGGGCGGGTCGAGCCTCGCCCCCGAGGTGGTGGCGAAAGCCATCGGGGGCGCGGGTCTTCCCCTCACCGTCGTCGACACGACCCACCCGCAGACGATCCGGGACATGGAGTGGATCCGTCCCGCCAACACGCTCTTCGTCGTCGCCAGCAAGTCGGGGACGACGGTCGAGACCCTGTCGCTGTTCCAGCACTTCTGGTCGAGGGTCCGGGAGATCTCGGAGTCGCCGGGCGACCACTTCATCGCGATCACCGACCCCGACACGCCGCTCGCGACACTCGGCGAGCAGCGCGACTTCCTCGCCGTCGTGGAGGCGCCGCCCGACGTCGGGGGTCGGTTCTCGGCGCTCAGCCCCTTCGGGCTGGTTCCGGCCGTCCTGATGGGCGTCGAGCTGTCGCCGCTCGTCGAGTCGGCACTCGAGATCGCCGACGCCTGTCGGGATACGCCGCGCGACAACCCCGCGTTCCGCCTCGCGGCCGCGCTCGCCGAGGCGACGCTCGGCGGTCGTGACAAGGCGACGTTCGTCACCAGCAACCCCTTCGAAGCGCTGCCGGACTGGCTGGAGCAGCTGATCGCGGAGAGCACCGGCAAGGAGGGCCGCGGGATCGTCCCGATCGCTCACGAGCCCGAGCGCGAGCCGTCCGAATACGGTGACGACCGCCTGTTCGTAGGCGTCGTCGCCCCGCCCGAGTCGGTCGCGGAGGCCGAGCAGTGGGGCGAGGTGGACGATTCGCTTCGGCGGCTCGATGCCCTGGAGGGCGCCGGTCACCCGGTGGTCCGCGTCGAGGTCGACGCGCTCGACGACCTGCTCGGGCTCTTCTTCGTGTGGGAGATCGCCATCGCGATGGTCGGGGCGGCCATGGACGTGAACCCGTTCGACCAGCCCGACGTGGAGCTGGCCAAGCGGCTGGCGAAGCAGGCCATGACCCGGCCCGCACCCGAGGTGGACGTCGACCCGACGGAGGCGCCGAATCCGGACCCGACCGGCGCGGACCGGGACGAAACGGACGGGGGCGAGCTCGATCTCGCGTGGGACGTGCCGTACTACGGGCACGCGGGCTCGGGTACCGGCGCCCCCGACCCGGACACCCTGACCACGGTCGTGGGCGACTTCCTCGCTCTCGTCTCTCCGGGCGACTACATCGCGATCCATGCGTACCTCCCGGGTGGCGACTCCGAGGAGCTCGAGGCGCTGGCGGATCTTCGCGGCGCCCTGTCCGAGGCGACCGGCGTCGCGACGACCCTGGGTTACGGTCCCCGGTTCCTCCACTCGACGGGCCAGCTACACAAGGGTGGTCCCCCCGGCGGGGTCTTTCTCCAGCTCGTCGACGACGCGGGCGTGCATGCTCCCGTGCCCGGTACGGATTACACCTTCCATCAACTCATCCGGGCGCAGGCGCGCGGCGACGTCGAGGCCCTCGAGTCGCTCGAACGCCGCGTCCTTCGAGTACGCGTGAGCCCGGCCGTGGAGGGGATCCGACGGCTGATCCGGCTGGTCGAGCACGTGAGCTGATCTGTTCGCGGGCGCCGGTTGTCCGGCACCGCCTCCCCACGATGGAGCGCACATGAAGCTGGCGATGATCGGACTCGGCAAGATGGGCGCGAACATGACCGAGCGATTGATCCGGGGCGGACACGATGTCGTGGCGTTCGACCTCCGCGACGACGCCGTCGAGGCGGCGGTCGAGGTCGGGGCGGAGGCCGCCTCCTCGCTCGAGGACGTCGTCGCCCGTCTCGCACCACGGCGAGTGATCTGGCTCATGGTCCCGGCCGGCGAACCCGTCGACGCGACGATCGCGACGATCGCTCCCCTGCTCTCGCCCGGCGACGTCGTCGTCGACGGAGGCAATTCGAACTACCGAGAGACGCTTCGCCGCGGGACCCGGCTCTCGGAACGCGGGCTCGAGTACGTCGACTGCGGAACGAGCGGCGGAGTCTGGGGCCTCGCCGAGGGGTACTCGCTCATGGTCGGAGGCGCCGACGACGCGGTGGCCCACGTTCGCGGCGCACTGGAGACGCTCGCGCCCGCCCCCGACCGCGGGTGGGGACACGTCGGACCGACCGGCTCGGGTCACTTCGTGAAGATGGTGCACAACGGGATCGAGTACGGGCTCATGCAGGCGTACGCGGAGGGTTTCGCGATCCTCCGCCACAAGGAGGAGTTCGGTCTCGATCTGCACCAGGTGGCGGAGATCTGGAGACACGGGTCGGTCGTGCGCTCGTGGCTGCTCGACCTCGCCGCCCGGGCGCTCGCGGACGACCAGACCCTCGCCGACATCGCGCCCTACGTCTCGGACTCGGGCGAGGGACGGTGGACGGTGTTCGAGGCCATCGATCAGGACGTCCCGGCGCCGGTCATCGCGCTCTCGCTTCTCGCACGTCTGCGATCGCGCGACGAGGAATCGTATGCGGATCGCCTTCTCGCGGCGCTGCGGAACCAGTTCGGGGGCCACGCCGTCGTCCGCGATGGGGAGTGACGACGCCGGCGCCCCGGGGAACACGGCGGGCGCCGATCTCGATGCGTACGAGGTCGAACCGCACCTCTTCGTCGTGCTCGGCGGGACGGGGGATCTCGCGCGCCGCAAGCTCATCCCCGCTCTGCGTCGGCTACGCGCGCTGGGCTGTCTGGGCGACCGCCGGGCGGTCATCGCGGTCGGTCGCGATCGGGGGATGGATGATGACGGGTTCCGCCAGTGGGCGGCCGGGGCCCTGCGCGACTTCGGCGCGCCGGCCGACGAGATCGCCGAGCTGGATCGCGCCCGCCTCTTCTACCAGCCGCTGCCGGACGGCGGCCCGGCCGACTACACCGCTCTCGCGCAGCGTGTGGCCGAGGTGGAGGAGCGGTGCGGGCTCCCCGGGAATCGGGTCTTCTATCTGGCGCTGCCCCCCCGGGTGTTCCCCGGCGCGGTCGAGGGGCTGGCCGGGGCGGGGCTCGCCGCGGGACCCGGGTGGACGCGGCTCGTCGTGGAAAAGCCGTTCGGGCGCGACCTCGAGAGCGCCCGCGCGCTCAACCGGGCCATCCACGCGCACTTCGACGAGTCCGAGGTCTACCGGATCGACCACTACCTCGGGAAGGCGAGCGTCCAGAACCTCCTCGTCTTCCGGTTCGCCAACGCGATCTTCGAGTCGCTGTGGCACCGCGACCGGATCGAGGAGGTCCAGATCACCGTCGCCGAGCATCTCGGGATCGGCGATCGGGCGGGCTATTACGACCGATCGGGCGCGCTGCGCGACATGATCCAGAACCACGTCGCCCAGCTCCTGAGCCTGGTCGCCATGGAGGTCCCCACGCGGTTCGATGCCGCCTCGGTGCGCCAGGAGAAGATCAAGCTCCTTCACTCGATCACGCCGCCGACCCGCGCCGACGTCGTCTACGGCCGGTACGAGGCGGGGATGATCGACGGCGGGCCGGTCGCCGGATATCTCGACGAAGAAGGGGTGCAGGCAGACTCGACCACCGAGACCTACGTCGCCCTGAGGCTTCACGTCGATAACTGGCGATGGCAGGGCGTACCGTTCTATCTGAGGACCGGCAAGCGGCTCGAAGCGCGCCGAACGATCATCGCGGTCCGGTTCCGGGACCCCCCGGTCAGACTCTTCGACCGGCTCCGGACGCGCGAGCCTCGCTCGAACGTCCTGTACCTGACACTCCAGCCCGACGAGGGTTTCGCGCTCGTCGTCGATGTGAAGGTGCCCGGCGAGCCCTTCGAGTTGCGGAGCCTGCCGCTCGACTTCTTCTACGCGGAGGCGTTCGAGGGCATCCCCGACGCGTACCAGACGCTGCTCCTCGACGTGCTGACGGGGGACCAGACGCTGTTCGTGCATGCGGACGAGGCCGAGGCGTCGTGGGAGCTGTTCGAACCGCTGCTCGACCCTGGCGAGCCACCGGCCCCCTACGCGGCGGGATCCGCGGGCCCGCGCGAAGCGGATGCGCTGCTCGCCTCGTACGGACATCGCTGGATCGAACCCGTACCGCGCCCCGCGCGGCATGCGAGAGACCACGCCCCCGGAGACGACCGTTCATGAACGAGACGAGCCGACCCCCTTCCCGCCCGACGCGCGCCCCGATGCTGCTGACGGCGCTGCTCACCGTCGCCGGGCTGACCGCCTGCTCCGCGCCCGAGCCCGACGCGACACCCGCGACCGACATGCCCCCCGCCGACGCCGGGCAGCTGATGGAGGCCGATCGGACGTTTGCCAGCGAGGTGGCGGCACGCGGCATCGACGCCTGGGTCGAGGCGTTCGCCGAGGACGGCGCGATGCTTCGGCCCGGGGCCGAGGTGCGGGGCCACGGCGCGATCCGAGAGGCCATGGCCGGTGCCTTCTCGAGCCCCGGGTCTTCCCTCACATGGGACCCCACGCACGCCGAGATCTCGAGCTCGGGCGATCTCGGATACACGATCGGGAGGTACGTCAGCACCGCTCCCGGCCCCGACGGACCCACGACATCGGAGGGCGCCTACACGACCGTGTGGCGGCGGAACCCGGCCGGAGACTGGAAGGTCGTGCTCGACCTGGGCGTTCCCGACCCGCCTCCTCGGTGACCCACCCCTTTACCGATCGGAGCGGATCGCGTATCATCGTTGAGAACCGTTCTCAACCATGGTGAGGCCGATGGAACAGCGGGTCCTTCCGATGCTGGACGCGACACCGGGCGAGCCGGAGGAATTGCGGCTTAGCGACATCGCGCTCGACGAAGAGGTGGAGCTCGTTTCGATCGATCTGCCGGTCGAGGAGCTCGAGCCGCTGTTCGAGCGCGGGATGCTGCCCGGGTGCCGGCTTTGCCCGGTCCGGCGTTCCCCCTCGGGTGACCCGATCGTGATGGTCGACGGGTCGCTGCTCGCCTTCCGTCGTGAGATGGCGGGCTGCATCTGCGTGCGACGGGCCGCCGCCAACCCGCACTGACCCGGCGCGGCATGTCCGGTTTCACCCCCGACGGCGCCGGTCCGACCGCGCTGGCCGATCCTCCTCCCCCATCACGGGATGCCTCCGAGCCGCCGCTCGTCGCGATCATCGGTCCGCCCAACTCGGGCAAGACCACCCTGTTCAACCAGCTTACCGGTCTGCGCCAGAAGGTCGCGAACTACCCGGGCGTGACCGTGGAGAAGCACGTCGGACGCGTGCGCCTCGCGCACGGGGAGGTGCGGCTGCTCGACCTCCCCGGCGTGAACGGGTTCTCGGCCCGATCGGCCGACGAGCGGATCACCCGCGACGCGCTCGAGGGGAGGCTCGAGGGGCTCAGAACACCGGATGCGGTCGTCCTGGTCGTCGATGTCACGCGGCTCGAGACGCAGCTCATGCTCGTCGAGCCAGTGCTCGAGATCGGCCTCCCCACCCTTCTCGTCCTCAACATGGCGGACGAGCTCGACGAGCGCGGCGGCTCGTTGGACGACCCCGTGCTCGCCGAGCGACTGGGTGTGGAGATCGCTCGCACGAACGCCCGATCGGGCGCGGGGCTGGACGGCGTGCGACGGTTCCTTGCAGACGCGAAAGCGCATGCCGGGGGGCCGGAGGAGGTGCAACGGCGTGTCTCCAACCTGCCCGGGCGCGATACGCTGCCCATCGTGGATGCGTTCGCGACGCGACGTCGATTCGTACGCGAGACGATCGAGGCGGCCGGGTACAGACAGGCCGGGCCCTCGGAGCTCACAAGGAAGCTGGATGCGGTGTTTCTGCACCGAGTCTGGGGCCCCGTCGTGTTCCTCGTCCTCGCCGTCCTGGTCTTCCAGGCGATCTTCACGTGGGCGACACCGGCGATGGACGGTGTCGAGGCGGTCATCGCGTCGTCGGGCGAGTGGCTCGCGGTGCGCCTCCCCGACTCGTGGGCCCGCGATCTCCTGATCGATGGGGTGTGGGCGGGCGTCGGCTCCGTCATCGTATTTCTCCCGCAGATCCTCACCCTCTTCCTCTTCCTGGGGATTCTCGAGGACTCGGGGTACATGGCGCGAGCGGCGGTCATCGCGGATCGGGCCATGTATCGGGTCGGTCTCCAGGGCCGGGCGTTCCTCCCGCTTCTCTCGGCCTACGCCTGCGCAGTGCCGGCCATCCTCTCGGCGAGGACGGTCGAGGACGAGCGCGACCGGTTCGCGACGATGTTCGTCGCCCCGTTCATGACCTGCTCGGCCCGTCTGCCGGTATACGCGTTGCTGATCGCCGCGTTCATCCCGGCCCGTCCGCTGCTGGGTCCGTTTCTCGGCACTCGCGCGGCGACGCTGCTCGGTCTGTATCTGCTGGGCGCCCTCGCTGCGGTCGTGACGGCGTTCCTTCTGAAGCGGACGCTGCTCAAGGGGAAGGCTTCCGCGTTCATCATGGAGCTCCCGCCCTACAGGGTGCCGACGCTCAAGTCGATCGGGATCCGGCTTCTCGATCGCTCGCGCATATTCCTGCGGCGCGCGGGGCGGATCATCTTCACGGTCACGGTGATCCTGTGGGCGCTCATGCAATTCCCGCGGGTCGGCGGCGCTCCCCCCGAAGTCGAGGCCAGCGTGCTCGGCCGGATGGGCCAGGTGATGGAGCCGGCGATCGAGCCCCTCGGGTTCGACTGGCGGATCGGTGTCGGCCTCGTCTCGTCCCTCGCGGCGCGCGAGGTGATCGTCGGGACCCTGGGCACGATCTACGGGGTCGAGGACTCCGACGAGACGTCGATCGAGCTCCAATCGGCCCTGACACGCGATCTCGATCTGGGCGCCGCGGTGGCGCTCCTCGTCTTCTTCGCGTTCGCGCTCCAGTGCATGTCGACGGTGGCCGTCATGCGGCGGGAGACGGGGGGCTGGAGGTGGCCGATCCTCCAGTTCGTGTACATGCTCGCGCTGGCCTGGGTGGGGGCGTTCGCCGCGAACGCGCTTATCTGACGTGGCCCTCCGTAGATCAGAAGAGCCCGGGCGGCCCCAGCAGGTCGGAGCGGCCCTCGATCCCGAGCAGCGCCTCCTTGTACTCGAGACCGCCGGTATATCCGCCGAGCGTCCCGTCGGAACGCACCACTCGGTGACAGGGCACGACGATCGCCACCGGATTGCTCCCCAGGGCGTTCCCGACCGCGCGGGACGCGTTCGGGCGGCCGATCCGACGGGCGATGTCCGCGTACGTCGCGACTTCCCCGAACCCGAGACCGCGCGCGGCCTGGAGCACGGATCGCTGGAACTCGGTGAGACCGCCGAGATCGACCGGGACGTCGAAGGCGCGCCGCCGTCGCTCGAAGTATTCGAGCAGCTGCCGCTGTGCCGGGACGAGGTCGTCACAGTCGCACACGACCGGTGAGGCCCCGTAGCGTGCCTCCAGCCGCTCGACGAAGGCGCCGTCGCTCGGCGTCTGCCACGACAGCTCCACGAGCCCGCGCCGGCTGGCCGCGATCCGCATCTCGCCGAAGGGACTCTCGAACCTCCGCCAGCGGATCACATCGCCCTTCCGGCACGCCGTCGCCGACTGTTCGAGTCGGCGGTACTCCGCCGTGCGATCGCGACACGTCGGACATTCGGACAGGTGCTCGGCGAGCGCACACTCGTCACCGCCCGCCATGTCGCCGAGCACCCAGGCCACCAGGTCGTCGTCCGCGTAGGACGCACACCGGACCTCGTTCATCGGAGCTCTCCTCCGTTCCAGACTCCGGCCAGCTCGCGCCGGAGCTTCTTCAACCCCTGATATACGTTCGCGCGGGCCGCCTCCTGCGTGCCGCCGAGGCGATCCGCGATCGTCTGGTAGTCCTTGCCCTCGATCCAGCGCAGCCAGACCGCGTCGCGCTGACGGCACGGCAGGGCCGCGACACGCCGCCGCACCAGCTCGGCGCCCTCCTCCGAGAGTCCCCGGAACCCGTCGTCGGGGGCCGGAAGTCTGTCGGGCTCGAGCTCCGTCGTTCGCGCCCCGAGCAGCGCGTTGCGACGCTTTCGTCCCGACAGGACGTCGAGGGTCCGGTGCGTGGCGACGCGGTACAGCCATGCACGGATGTTGGACCCCTCCCCGTAATCGGGCGTCGCCCGGAGCGCGGTGATCCACAACTCCTGCACGATGTCGCGCGCCTCGTCGGGATTGCCGAGCATGCGCGTCACATGGCGCTCCAGCTCGTCTCCGTACAGGGCCGCCCACTCGTCGACCGGAACCTCGTGATCGACGGTCGATCTCGTCGCTTCGGCTCGAATCGCGTCCAACACTCCGCTCTTTCACGCGTCGGGTTCCGCGAACACCGGTGTCGTCGGGTTCGGACACCGTTTGAACGTACGGACTGGCCCGACGTGAAACGACGCGCGGCGAGCCGACCGCTCCGGCACAGGAAGACGGGCCGCATCGCTGGCAGACCGGCCCTCTCGCGGATAGCGTGGGGGACTCATTTTCAGACCACGGGAGAACATCGCACGTGATACTCCGCAACTACGGCCGCGCCCCCGGCGCAGCCACGCTCGTCATCTCCATCGTCGCGTGCTCGGCCCCCGACGGTGCCGAGCTCCCCGGCGATTCCGGTCCGCTACCGACCCCGGCGCCGACCGCGTCGCCGGCGGTCGAGCGCGAACCGGCGCCCGGAGAGGTCAGGTTCCGCAGCCTCACCCAGCTCACGTTCGAGGGTGAGAACGCCGAGGCCTACTTCTCGGGCGACGGAGAGCAGCTAATCTTTCAGCGACGGCACGCGGGCGAGTACGAGTGCGATCAGATCTTCACGATCGGAGTCGACGGGTCCGACCGCTCGCTCGTGTCGACGGGTCTCGGGAGGACGACGTGCGCGTTCTTTTTCCCGCAGGGCGATCGCATCCTGTACAGCTCGACCCACCTGCACGGCGATGAATGCCCTCCTCCGCCCGACTACAGCAGGGGTTACGTCTGGGCCCTGTACGACTTCGACATCTTCGCGGCAGACGCGGATGGGTCGAACCTCGAGGTCCTGTTCCAGACCGATGGCTACGACGGCGAAGCGACCATCTCGCCCGACGGCACGCGAATCGTGTTCACGTCGACCCGTGACGGCGACCTCGATATCTACTCGATGAACGCCGACGGGTCGGACGTGGTGAAGCTGACCGACGAGCCGGGGTACGACGGGGGGCCGTTCTTCTCGCCCGACGGATCGAAGATCGTCTACCGGGCGCGCTACCCCGAGACCGACGAAGAGCTCGCCGACTACCAGGCCCTGCTCGCCGACGGCCTCGTCCGGCCCGGGGTACTGGACATCTACGTGATGAACGCGGACGGGTCGGACAAGCGGCGTCTCACCGACAACGGGGCAGCCAACTTCGCGCCGTATTTTCACCCGGGCGGGGAGAAGGTGATCTTCGCGTCGAACCTCGCCGACCCGTCGAGCCGGAACTTCGATCTGTTTCTCGTGAACCTCGACGGCACCGGTCTCGAGCAGGTCACGTTCACCGACGAGTTCGAGAGCTTCCCGATGTTCACGCCCGACGGCACACGGCTGGTCTTCGCCTCGAATCGCCACGGCTCGCACGAGGGGAATACGAACCTGTTCATCGCCGAGTGGATCGACGACATGCCGTAGCCCCGTCGGGCGGTATGTCGCTGTGACGCCCGGCGCCCTCGAGTCGTCAGTTCTGCAGAGGTCGGGGCTCCCGGAGTGCTCCGGTAGAGGTTGTTTGGCGAATGGAGTCATCGATGGTTGCGCACGAAGCGACGCGGTCCCGCCCGGGCGGACGGGCGGAAGGGGCACGGACGGGCCTGCTGGTGGGGCTGGTCGCTTTCTGGGCGTCCGGTCTCGCCGCGCAGCAGGACCCCCCGCCGTTCGACTATGACCAGGCCGGACCGGGTGCGAGCGTTCAGGGTGCGTACGGCTACGTACGCACGCTCGACGGCTCGGCGACCCTCGTCCAGCCGGGCGGAGAACGCGTCCAGGTACGGACGAACGAACCCGTGCTCGTCGGCGACCGGCTCTTCGTCTCGGGCGACTCGAAGGCCGAGATCCTGCTGGCCGACCGCAACCTCGTCCGGCTCGGGCGTGGAGGCGACCTCGGCTTCATCGCTCTGGCCAACTCGGCCGATGCGAACGACCCGACGACGATCCTCGACCTGAGTCGCGGAACGGCCCAGATCGTGGTCGTTCGCGAGCGGTTGGGCCAGGGCGTCCCGACCGTCCGCACTCCGAACGCGTCGATCGAGTTCACCGAGCCCGGGCTCTACCTCGTCGTGGTGGACAGCGACCAGTACTCGGAAGTCGTCGTTCGCGAGGGGCGCGCGGAGGTTCGCACCGAGTCGGATGGGGCCGAGGTCAGGCAGGGCGAGGCGCTGTTCGTGGACGGCGGGCGCAACGCCGCCTTCCAGTTCGCGGCCGCGCCCAGCCTCGACGACCTCGAGGCGTGGGGCGATGGCCTCGACGAATATTCCGCAGGGCGCTATGCCGAGTACGTTGACGACGACCTCCAGTACGCCGCCGCACCGCTCGCCGAGAACGGGACATGGGTGGCCGTCGGGGCCTCGTGGGCCTGGCGGCCGTACGTCAGCGTCGGGTGGGCGCCCTACCGGCACGGCCGGTGGCGCTACACGCCCACCGGCTGGTTCTGGGTCTCGTACGACCCCTGGGGCTGGGTCCCCCACCACTACGGGTACTGGGACTACCACTACTCCTGGGGCTGGGTGTGGTATCCCGGCTACTCGTTCGCACCCGCGCACGTTTACTTCTACTGGGGCGCGGGCGGGTACGCCGGCTGGTGCCCGACCGGCTACTACGTGTCGCACTACGGTCCGTACTACGGGTCGTCGTGGGGCTACTACAACGGCGTATACGGTTACGCACGCGGCTCGTCGTGGTACGACAAGAACCGCTACTGGACGTTCGCCCGCACCGATCGTCTCGGCCACCGCAACCAGCACATCTACGCCCTGAGCGGCGAGGAGCTGTCGCGGCGCGGTCACTCGCTCGGCCGCGGCGTGATCACGACCGACACTCGAGAGCTCCGACCCGACGTCTGGCGGCGTCCCGGCGAGGGTCTCGCGAGGCTCACGCGGCAGGCGGGCCCCGACGGACGCGAGCTGGGCGACGCGACGCCCTTCGCGGACCGGTCCGACGGGCTCTCGAGCTCGCTCGAGCGCGTGACGCTCCGCGACCGGAGCGGTACATCCCGCGTCGCCGCGACCGACACCCGCTCGTCTGGCGGGGTGGCCGGAAGAGCGGTCGGTGCGGGACGGACGGACGAGGCAGGACGAGCGGGCGTCGAGACGGCGACGCCGGTAAACGGGCGTCCGACGATCGCACGCGACGCGACCGGCGCCGTGCGCTCCGCGGGTCGGGCGCCTCCGACGACGGCAGACGTCCGTACGTCGCCGGCGAGCCCGGATGCGACGCTTCGACGCCCCGGCTCCGCCTCGGGTCAGGCGCGAGCCGCCGACCCGACGATCCGACGTCCCGAGCTGGGCCGCGACGCGGCCGGTACGGCGCGCTCGACCGGTCGCAGCGCGGCGGACGTGCGAACGCCGGAGGTGCGGTCGCGCTCGACGACGGGGGCGACGCTCCGGCGGCCGACGGGCCCGGTCACCGAAAGCTCGAGACCGACTGTTCGCAGCAGCGGCTCGCGGTCGACCCTGAGGTCCGGCGGATCGTCGGGTGCGACCGCCAGCCGTCCGACGGTCCGAAGCAGCGGGTCATCCGGTACGACCTCCGACCGCGCGACCTTGCGGAGCAGCAGCTCCCGACCGACGGTCGGATCCAGCGGCGCGACGACGCGGTCACGGCCGACCGTCAGATCGAGCGGCAGCTCGTCGCGGCCGACCGTGAGGTCGAGCGGCAACTCCTCGCGGCCGACCGTCAGATCGAGCGGCACCTCGTCGCGGCCGACCGTCAGATCGAGCGGCACCTCGTCGCGGCCGACCGTCCGCAGCAGCGGCGGCTCCCGGCCCACGGTCCGATCGAGCGGGGCGTCGCGATCGGGCCCGGCCGTCAGAGGCTCCTCGGGGCCATCGCGCAGCTCGGGCGCGTCGCGGTCGTCCGGCCCGTCCCGAAGCTCGGGCGCCACCCGCTCGTCGGGGCCCTCGCGCAGCTCGGGAGCCTCACGGTCGTCGGGACGGTCCGGGGGCTCGCGCGCCGGGCGCGCGGGCGGGCGCGGGGGGCGAGGCGGCTAAGCCGGTCGGACCGGCGCGACGACGACGAGGGGGCCGGCGAGATCCGCAGCCTATTGACCGGTCTCGTCGGGCCACACCTCCGGATCCCGCACCATGAAGTCCTCCGGCTCGATCGCGAGGGCCTCGGCCAGTCGCACGTAGTAGTTGAAGAAGCCGATGATCTCGGTTGCGGTGAGGATCTCCGCGTCGTCCCAGCCGTGCGCGCGCAACCCGTCGATCGTCTCGTCCGTCACCGCACCGGGCGACCTGGTCACCAGAACGGCATAGGCCATCAACGCGTGGGTCGCATCATCCAGCCCGGCCTTCCGGTAATCGCGCTTCACGGCTCGGGCCAGCTCGGGGTCACCGGTGACGGCACGGAGATCCTCCCCGTGCGCCTCGGTTCAGTAGAAGCAGTCGAGCTCTCTCGCCGTCACCGTGGCCAGCATCTCGCGCTCGCGGCGACCGAGCGGCCCCGGCCCGAGCATCAGGGCCCGGTAGAGCCGAATCCCGGCCCGCAGGACCGGCGGGTTAAGGCTCTGGAGGCTGACGATGTTGAACACGCGACCCGCCCGCGCGATCGCCGCCGAGTATTCGCGTTCGAGCGGGCCCCCGGCGTCATCCGGGTCGATCGTTCGGATCCGTGGCATCGATTCTCCTGACAGCGCTCTGGACGAAACACGATCGCTTCGGCCAACGTAGAATCCGCATGTGGAGCGACGTCCTCGAACGGACGATCGCGCGGTTCGCGAACAGGAGAAGATATGTCGATTCGACGTTTTGCCAGAGTTCTGCCCCTGCCGGTCCTCGCCTTCGTTCTCGCCGGCCCGGTCGCGGCGCAGGACGAGCTCGAGGCCGGGATGTGGACCGGAACCGTCATCGACCCCAACGGCGAGGTGTTCGACCTCCAGTACGACGTCAGCTACGTCGACGACGCCCTCGTCATCGATCTGATCCCCCCGCCCGAGGCGGGGATGTCGACGGTCCCGACGTCCGAGCCCATGGTCGACGGCGGGACGCTCGTGTTCACCTTCGACATCGGCCAGTCGATCAGCTGCGCCCTTCAGCACCAGGACGACGGGTCCTACGAGGGCGAGTGTCTCGACTCGACGGGCGGCGCGGCCATCATGACCATGATGCCGCCGGTGGATGGAGGCGACTGACCGGGCTCGCGACATCCGCGGCTGACGAGGGGTCGGCGGCACACACCTGTGGCCGCCGGCGTCCTCACCGTATCAGGAAGCCGCGCCTCCAGGGGTCTTCCGGATCGATGAGGAACTCGTGCCTGCCCGTCACGAACGCGCGACCGCCGATCTCGGGGATCACCGCTCGATAGGGGCCCACCGACGCGGAATCGACGATCCGACCCGAGAAGCGGCCGCCGACGATGCTCTCGATCTCGATGGGCTCATCGCCCAGCTCGCCGCGCTCGCGCAGGATCGCGAGACGACCGCTCACACCCGTTCCCGTGGGGCTCCGATCGACTTCGCCGTCGGCGAAGATGCACACGTGCCGCGAGTGCCGTTCCCCATCCTCGGGCGGGCCGATGAAGATCGTCCCGTAGAGGAACCCCAGCTCGGGGTCCTCCGGGTGATCGATGCCCCCGCGGCCGGACACGGCCTTCTTGATCGCGCGACCGGCCGCGATCAGGTCGGCGGCGCCCTCGGGGACGAGGTCGAGCCCCAACGCCGAGGCGTCCGCGTACGCGTAGAACGCACCCCCGAACGCCAGGTCGTAGCGGACCGTCCCCAGCCCGGGCACATCGACGGTCGCGTCGAGCGCGACGGCGAACGACGGCACGTTGCGAAAGGCGACCGACGTCACCCGGTCGCCGTCCACCGACGCCCGTGCCTCGACGCGCCCGGCCGGCGTGTCGATCGTCAGCATCGATCCCTCTCCCGCGTCCGCCATCCCCATCTGGATCAGGGTCGTGGTCGCGGCGATCACGCCGTGCCCGCACATCGTCGACCACCCCTCGTTGTGCATGAACAGGACCGAGATGTCGGAGTCCCGCCGAACGGGAGGCATGACGAGACAGCCGTACATGTCCGCGTGTCCGCGCGGTTCGAGCATGAGCGCCCGGCGCAGGTCGTCGAGGTGCTCGCGTGCATATCGCCTTCGGTCGAGCACCGTCCCACCCGGGGGATGCGGGAAGCCCTCTATGATCACCCGCAGCGGCTCGCCCTCCGCGTGGGCGTCTATCGTCCGGATTCGCAGCCAGTCGTCGGGGATCTCCTGCATGCCTGTGCTCCTCGGACGCGCTTCGCGCGCATTGACGCGTCGATTTGGCGGCGTCTATCGTGACCCGGGTCGCGCCTCACCGCCAGTCGAGGAGTCCGCATGAAAGCCAAAGCGCTGGCCGCCGAGCTGTTCGGCACCTTCGTCCTCGCCCTCGCCGTCCTGATCTCGATCAACAACGCCGGGTTTCCGGTCCCGACACCGGTGATCGCGGGCCTGACCCTGGGGCTGATGGTCTACACGATCGGCCCGATCTCGGGGTGCCACATCAACCCCGCGGTCACGATCGGGCTGGCATCGATCGGGAAGATCGATCTGGCCGGGGCGGGCTCCTACATCGTCGCCCAGCTGATCGGCGGGGCCGCCGCGCTCGGCATCGGGACGCTGCTCTTCCCCGCCCCGGCCGACGTGGTCGCCGCGAACACCGCGCACGTCGGTCTGTCCGAGGCGCTCGGCGCGGTGATCTTCCTGTTCGGCATAGCGTCGGTCGTGATCGGTCGCGTACCGGCGGAGATGTCGGGCGTCGTGATCGGCGGCTCGCTCACTCTCGGCGTCTCGTTCGCGGCGCACGCGACGAACGGCGTCCTCAACCCGGCCGTGGCGCTGGGGATCGGCTCGATGTCGCTGGCGTACGTGTGGGGCCCGATCCTGGGCGCCGTGATCGGCGCGATGCTGGCTCGCGGGCTGTCGGAGCGCGGCTCCGGGGACGACTGAGAGAGAGAGGAGTGGTCGCGGGCGCCGCGCCGACGCGTGGCGCCCGCGTCTTCCTCAGCTGACGCTCGGGAGGGGCTGGCCGGCTCCCGAGGCCGCCTCCCAGGCCGGCGTGCCGGGGATCGGATCGATCTCGTGCCACCCCATCACGATGCCCGGGTGCCCCACTTTCGCCGAGTACGTCGTCCCATCGCTGCAGATGACGTACATGCGATCCGCCTTTTCATGCAGGATCATGCCCACCGGTCTGCGGTCGTTCATCTCTCCCTCTCCCTGCCCCGTTTCCACCCCGAATCACGGCCCGGTCGCGGATCGTCCCGTCTGGCGGGCGTTCCCGGGCGATCCGGCACGTAGACCGGACCGCCGCGGCCGCAAGGACGCCTCTCGTCGCTGCACGTCGCGGGCCACGCTACGACGCACCCCGGTGGACGCTCTCGAACATGGCGCGCGACGCCGCATCCTCGATGTCGGCGGCCGAAAGTCCGAAGTCGGCGAGCGAGTAGGAATGCGCCCGCGTGGTCCTCCGGGCCTCCTCCGCGGCACGCTCGCGGCGCTCGTTCAGAGCGGAGTCGGAGACGAGGCCGAGGAAGTCGTACACCCGCTCGACGGTCGCGCCGGGGTCGGCCACGAGATCCTCGAACGACAGGGTCAGCCAGCGCTCCGCCGGCGTGCGATCGCGCGCCGCAGCGTATGCCGCGATGCCGTCGAGCAGCACGTTCGCGAACATCCTCGTCTCGGGTGTGGCCCCGACCATCCGCGGCGAATGCGCCTTCCACGGGGCCGTCAACATGCTCAGGGCGGAGGGGATGGTGCGCCGCGGGTCCCGCACGAGCTGCACGAAGCGGATGTCGGGGAGGGCCGAACACACCGCGCGCAGACGGCTGGGGAACAGGACAGTCTTTACGAGCAGGGTCCGTCCCGGGGTCCGTCGGTCGGCGAGGTACAGGTGCCGTCGTAGCGATCCAACGTAGAAGCGAATCGCGGCCCGGCGGGCGCGGTCGCCCCGGACGGCCTCGAGCGAGGAGAGCTCGGGCAGCTCGTCGAAGAACGGAAACAGCAGGTACACGGCGGGGGTCATCATCCGCAGCGCCCACAGACCCTCGGGCTCTTCGTGGCGAGCGAGCGCCGTCTCGTGGATACCCTGCCAGCCGCCGAAGACACGCCGCTGGATCGCTACCGCCGCCCGGCCCAGGGGACGCCCGAGCCGCCGGTCCACCGCGCCCCCGATCTCGACCAGGCGACACAGCGCGATCGAGGGGAGCAGGGTCTCGTAGAGCCGCAGGGATGAGAACCTCGCCTCGTCCAGCGCGAGCAGGCCGTGGAGAAACGTCGTCCCCGATCGGGGCGACCCCACGACGAACACCGGTCTCTCGATCGCCCGCCGCCTGAAGGCGGGGAACAGGACGTGGTCGACCGCGCGCCCCAGCGCGACGACGATCCGGATGACCGACCACAGACCGAAGACGGTCAGTGTGAAGCCCGTACGACGCAGGCGGCCGGGTCTGGTCAGGCCGTGAGCGAACCCCCGCGCCCAGATTCCGAGGCTGTAAGGCACGCCGGCCGCCTATCCGCCGTAGTTATCGGCCCCGAGAAAGTGCAGCGACACGTAGGGCTCGTCCCCGACGACCCATGAGTCGTGCGGTTCCGGAGGGATATGGAACAGATCCCCGGCCGACAGCTCCACCTCGCGGACCTCGTCCGGCTTCTCGAAACTCCGCAGCACGACGTCGAGGTCGGGGGTCACGAACGCTCCTCGAGCGTGAGGTCCCGGTAGAACACGAGGCCGTTGCTGTCGAGATCGTAGAAGGCGAACTCGCGCGTGCCCCACGGCGTGTCCTGTAGCGCCGTCTCGTCGTGGAACACGTCCCGGTCCGCGTACTCCTCGAACAGGGCCTCGACGTCGGGGGCCACGAACCGCAGAAGCGGACGCTCGACGCGCTCCCACTCCGACTCGTCGTGCCACTGGAGGTGAAGCTCGACCCCGCCGCGCCGGACGCCCGCGTAGGAGGGGCGCTCGGTGGAGTCGGCGAACGCGAGTTCGAACCCCAGCCGACCGACGTAGTAGCCGATCGCGGCCTCGACGTCCCTCGTCGGAAGGACCGGCTGGACCTGCTCGAGGCTCACCTGTACCGGGCCATCAGCCGCTCGAGCGCGTCCGCTCCCGGACACAGCTGATCGAAGGGGAGATCCCAAAGCGGCTCTTCCACGGTATTCATGACGGCGTGGTTGTCGCGTCCGTCGGGGTCGATGTAGAGGAGACCGGTGACCACCTCACCGTCGGCCTGCCGCTCGCGCACGTAGCGATACGCCGCATCCCGGTCCGTCGGGTCGTAGTCCTCCTCGACCTTGCGGAAACGCACGACGCTGCCGTCGTGCATGCGTACGTCGCGCACCGCTCCCGGGGTGATCTCGGTCGTGATCTCCCCGGCGGGGGGCACGTAGTCGGCGGGAGCGAGGAACGCCGCCTCGGTCGCCTCGCGGAAGTGCTCGCGCGTGTGCGCGTAGCTCTTGGTCGATCCCACGTGATCGTTGAAGGTCACGCACGGCGAGATCACGTCCACGAGCGCGAAGCCGCGATGACGGATGCCGGCCTCGATGATCGGGACGAGCTGCTCCTTGTCGCCCGAGAAGCTCCGCGCCACGAAGGTGGCGCCGAGTGTGAGGGCGAGCAGCGCCGGGTCGATGGGCGGTTGCTCGTTCGGGACGCCGCGCTTGGTCGTCGACCCGATGTCGGCCGAGGCGGAGAACTGCCCCTTCGTCAGGCCGTATACGCCGTTGTTCTCGATCAGGTACAGCAGGTCGAGGTTCCGGCGGATCGCGTGACACAGCTGTCCGATCCCGATCGACAGCGAGTCGCCGTCGCCGGAGATCCCGATGTAGACCAGGTCGCGGTTCGCCGCGTTCGCCCCCGCCGCGATCGACGGCATCCGTCCGTGGACCGAGTTGAACCCGTGCGACTGCGACATGAAGTAGGCCGGCGTCTTCGACGAGCACCCGATCCCGCTGAGCTTCGCCGCACGGTGTGGCGGCACATCGAGCCGCCACACGGCTTCGATGAGGGCGGCGGTTACCGAGTCGTGACCGCACCCGGCGCACAGCGTCGACATGGTGCCTTCGTAGTCGCGTCGGGTGAGCCCCAGACCGTTCTTCTGGAGCGACGGGTGGACCACTCTCGGCTTTGCGATGTGCGTCATCAGTAGCCCTGGCCCCCTCCCACTCCTTCGGCCCGGCTCCCCAGACCGAGGCGCTCCTGCACTCCCGAGATCACGTGGTGGGCGCTCATCGGCAATCCCCCGTAATAGCGGACCGAAACCAGGCGGTCTTTCGCGATCGGTGTCTCGAGCACGAGCAGCGCCATGAGCTGTGCGTCGCGGTTCTGCTCGATCACGATGTTCAGATCGTGTGCCTCGAGAAAGGACTCGACCTCCTCCGAGAAGGGGAACCCGCGGATTCTCATGTAGTCGTACCGCGCCCCGTCCGCCTCGAGCGTCTCGAGCGCCTCGCTCACGGCGCCGTCACACCCGCCGAGGGTGACGAGTCCGATCGTGGCGTCGGGCCTCGACCGTATCACCGGCGCGGGCACCGACGACGCGGCGCCATCGACCTTCGCGAGCAGCCGATCCACCACCTCGAGATAGGCGTCGGAGTCTTCGGTGTACGTACCCCACTTCGTGTGCCCGGAGCCGCGGGTGAAGTACGCCCCCTTCGGGTGGACGCCGGGGATCGTGCGGTAGGGGATCCCATCGCCGTCCACGTCGAGGTACCGGTAGAACTTCTCGATCTTCTCGAGCTCATCGGCATCCAGGACCTTCCCGCGGTCGGGTCGGTACGAGTCGTCCCACTTCAGCTTCGGGACGACCCAGTCGTTCATCCCGATATCCAGATCGGAGACGACGAACACCGGGGTCTGGAACCGTTCGGCCAGATCGAAGGCGGCCACGGCGAAATCGAAGCACTCGGCGGGGTCCTTCGGGAACAGGACGATGTGCTTCGTGTCGCCGTGCGACGCATAGGCGCACAACATGATGTCGCCCTGCTGGGTCCGCGTCGGCATCCCCGTCGATGGCCCGACGCGCTCGATGTCGAAGAAGACGGACGGCACCTCGGCGTAGTAGGCGAGCCCGATGAACTCGCCCATGAGCGAGATCCCCGGTCCGCTCGTCGACGTGAACGCGCGCGCGCCCGCCCACCCCGCGCCGATCGTGATACCGGCCGCGGCGAGCTCGTCCTCGGCCTGGATGATCGCGCTGCGGTGCCTTCCGGTCTCGGGGTCGACCCGAAACCGGTTGCAGAACGCCGTGAACGCATCGACGAGCGATGTCGACGGCGTGATCGGATACCACGCCGCGACGGTCGCCCCGGCGTACACGCACCCCAGCGCCGCCGCCGTGTTGCCGTCGATGAGGATCGCCTCCTCGTTCTCGTTCATCGGCGAGAGCCGGATCGGGAGCGGGCAGTCGAAATGCTCGGTGGCGTAGTCGTATCCGAGCCGGATGGCCTGGAAGTTCGAGTCGAGGAGGTGCTTCTTGCGCGTGCCGAACGTCTCCTCGAGCAGGGTCCGGATGACGTCGAGGTCCATCTCGAGCAACGCCGCCAGCGCCCCGGTGTACGCGATGTTCTTCATGAGGATCCGCTCGCGCGGTTTCTCGAAGTGCTCGACACACATCCGGGCGAGCGGAACCCCGAGGAACTCGACGTCCTCGCGCTTGAGCGTGTCCGCCATGGGCCAGCTCGAGTCGTAGAGAACCCAGCCACCCGACGCGAGCTCGTCGATGTCGCGCCTGTACGTCGCGGGGTTCATGGCGACGACCAGGTCGAAGCGCGGCGTGCGGGCGACGTGCCCCGATCCGCTCACGCGGATCTCGTACCACGTCGGAAGCCCCTGGATGTTCGACGGAAACACGTTCTTTCCGCTCACCGGGATCCCCATACGGAAGATCGACTGCATGATGAGCCCGTTCGCGCTCGCCGACCCCGTCCCGTTGACCGTCCCGATCTTGAACGCGAAGTCGTTCACGCGGCTGCCGGTCATGTGCGGGTCGTTCCGCCCGCCGCGACCGGCGAGCCTGCCCGTCCGCCCGGCAGCATCTCGGAGATGCCCAGGTGCGAGTACGGGTGGTCGCCGTCCTGTCCGGCGTAGGGCTTGAGAAGATCGAAGGTGCGCATGTCCCACGCCGCCGTGGGACACCGCTCGGCGCACAGACCGCAGTGGATGCACAGATCCTCGTCCTTCACCATCACGCGATCGGTCTGCGGGAGCCCTTCGGAAACGTAGAGCGCCTGATCCGTGTTCGTGGCGGGGGCGATCAGCCGCGTGCGGAGCTCGGCCTCGTCGCCGTTCGCGGTGATGGTCAGACAGTTGAGCGGGCAAATGTCGATGCAGGCGTCGCACTCGATACACAGGCTGCCCGTGAAGTGCGTCTGGATGTCGCAGTTCAGACAGCGCTCGACCTCGGTGAGCGTCTGCTCGTGGTCGAACCCCTCCTCCACTTCGGTCTCGAGGCTCCGCAGGCGCTCTTCGAGCCGCACGTGGCGCATCTTCGAGCGGTGCGCGTACTCGTAGTCGTTCGAGTACGTCCACTCGTGGAGTCCCATCTTGGCGCTCACGAGGTTCATCCGGTCGGGCGGACGCTTCCGCAGATCCTCGTCATGGCAGTAGGCGTGGATCGAGATGGCCGCCTGGTGCCCGTGCTCGGCCGCCCAGATGATGTTCTCTGGTCCCCACGCCGAATCGCCGCCGAAGAAGACGCCCTCGCGCGTGCTCATGAACGTCGTGCGGTCCACGACGGCCTCGCGCCACTCGTTGAACTCGATCCCGACGTCGTCCTCGATCCACGGGAACGCCGTCTCCTGACCGATCGCCAGGATCACCGCCTCCGCGGGGAAGAACGCCTCGTCGAGCTTCGTCGACCTCAACCGGCCGTTCTCGTCGGGGTGCCACTCGACGATGTCGAAGTTCATCCCCTTGAGAACTCCGTCCTCCACGACGAACTCCGTCGGCGAGTGGTTCTCGACGATGTCCACCCGTTCTTCCTCGGCATCCTCCAGCTCCCAGGGGGACGCCTTGAAGTAGGGCTTCGACTTGCGCGCCATGACCTTCACGTTCGTCCCGCCGATCCGCTTCGACGTGCGGCAGCAGTCCATGGCCGTGTTGCCGACCCCGATCACGAGGACGTTCTCCTCGATCGAGTCGATGTGGCCGAACGCGACGGATTCGAGCCAGTCGATCCCGATGTAGATGCTGTCGGTGTCGTGACGCCCGGGGAGGTCGAGCTCCTTTCCCCGCGGAGCGCCCGAACCCACGAAGATCGCGTCGAATCCCTGATCGAGAAGCCAGGACATCGATTCGACGCGGCTGTTCAGCCGCAGATCGACTCCCATGTCGATGATGTAGCCGATCTCCTCCTCGAGGATCCGTGGGGGGAGGCGGAACTGCGGGATGTTCGTCCACATCAGACCGCCGGGCCGGTCGAGCGCCTCGAAGATGGTGACCTCGTAGCCGAGCGGCATCAGATCGCGCGCCACCGTGAGGGACGCCGGACCCGCCCCGACGCACGCGATGCGCTTGCCGTTCTTCTCTTTCGGGATCTCCGGGAAGCGCGGGGTCACGTCGCCGCGCAGATCCGCCGCCACCCGCTTCAGACGGCAGATGGCGACCGGCTTCTCCTCGACACGGGTCCGCCGGCACGCGGGCTCGCACGGCCGGTCGCACGTGCGCCCGAGGATCCCGGGAAAGACGTTCGACTCCCAGTTGAGCATGTAGGCATCGTCGTACCGCCCCTGCGCGATGAGGCGGATGTACCCGGGCACGTTGGTGTGCGCCGGGCATGCCCACTGACAGTCGACGACGCGGTGGTAGTAGTCGGGGTCCCAGACGTTTGTCGGTTCCACGAAGCTCCCCCAGGTGGCTTCAGCCTGCCGAGGCTCGGGCGCAACCAGCCCACATGCTACGGGAGACCCGCGTCGGTTGCCAGCAACCGACGGGGGGATGTCCGCCCGGTTCGGTCGTCTCCCCGGATGGCGGGTCCGACGAGGCCCTTCAGGTGGTGAGACGCTCCACGGTCCGCCAGGCGGCCTGTCGATCGGCGGCGTCGGCGGAGAGCTGCTCCGCGACCTCGACGAGCCGCCGCGGCGCGTTGGCCGTCGCCGCCTGGAGCCGTCCCAGCGAGGCCAGCGCCTCGTCGAACTTTCGCACCAGCAGCACCCGTGCCTCGACCGCTTTCGCGACTGCTTCGGCGATCGAGACATCGATGGGCCCCTCGCCACCCTGCCGCTCGAGAACCGCGAGCCCACCGTCCAGCCTGTCGAGGTCGAGGGCGGCGTCGGACGCGAGCACGAGCAGCTCGTGCACCGCCGTCTCCACGTCGGCGGGAATCTCGCCGTCCGGCACGTCGACGAGACCGGCCGCGAGGGTGGCGAGGTCGGTGAGTGCCTCGCGCGCCCGGCTCCCCCCCAGTCCGTCGAGAGCGGCGCGCACGACGAGCTCGGTCGATCTCGAGAGCCCGAACACCGTGGTCTCGGGCGGCACCCAGATCGGTTGGCCCAGACGCTTGAGCGCCGCACTCATCGTGAGCCCCACGAAGGCTACCGAGAGGAGGAGGAAGCCGACGGACGTCGTCGAGGCCGCGAACAGCCCGGCCGCGAGGATCCCCGCCATGAGGGCGAGGAGCCCGACCGGCAGCCGGCGCCACCGCCGGGCAAGCGGGACATCCGCCGCCGACAGGCCGATCGCCGAGAGTGACGCGACGGCGCGAGCCGCCGCGGCCCCCGAGAGCGACGCGATCGGCCTCAGTCCCTCGGCGGCCTCGGCGGCGGCGTCCGTCTCGACCGTAGCCCCGAGGCCATCCAGCAGCCAGCCCTGTAACGCCCGACGATCGGCCCGCCGCCCCGGCCGCTCGAGGAAGAGCAGCCGGTGACCCTCGCCGCGACCGCACGCGATGCAGGTTCCCAGACCCAGCGCGTCGGGCGTGCCGCACACCCCGCACGCCCGAAGACCGGACAGCGGCGACCCACGAACCGCGGCGACGGTCATCGCGCTCTCATCTCCGCGAGGGCGCGCTGCGCGTTCCGCGTCCACCCGTCATCGATCGTGTAGTGTTCGATAAAGCGCTCGAGATAGTCGCGCGCCCCGTCGGCGTCGCCGAGTCCGAGGCGTGCCATGCCGGCGTGATAGAGGGCCATGTAGTGGTTAGGCCAGAACTCGACCACCAGCTCCATCACCGGACCCGCCGCGCTGTCGTCGCCGGCGTCGGCCACCGGGTGCGCGACATTGAACACGACGCCCGCCGCCTGCCACCGATGATCGCCGTCGAGCGCGGAGATGATCTCTCGGGCGCGATCGGTGTCTCCGGCGAGCGCGAAGCACGCGGCGCTGAACGCCGCACCCTCGAAGCCCTCCGGCGGCGGCGAGGCACGGTGCCGCGTCGCGACCTCGACCGGGTTGCAGAACGGCTTCATCCCGGCATACCACGTCGCGGCCGCGCTCCGGGGGACGTACTCCGGGACTTCCGGGTGGGTGAACCTGAGAGACGGTACGACGCCGTCCGTTCCCCCGCGAAGCCCGATCACGATCATCGCGGCCAGGAAGATCCACCCGGTCAGATAGAGTCTGTGCATGTACTTACCTCGGCTCGGGGCGTCGGCCGTCACTCCGCCTTCCACCCCCTGCGACGTCCGAGCCTCCCCGGCATGCACGCCGGCCGCGGGCCGGGCGTCGAACGACCGTTGTCGTGGAGGGCAAGGATCGTTCCCCGAAGGGGTCGCGGGCGGACACGCGGGCAGGTCCCGGCTCGCGAGCGGTCTTTCCGCACGACATAGTGTCGGCGGCGTCTCGCGCCGAAGCCCGACGTTCGTCGTCGGAGGCGAAGAGGCCCGAACGGACCGGACGAGGAGGCGTGTTGGTCGGAGCCTGGATCGAGGATGGGACCGTCTCGGTGCGCAACGACCTCCCGGATCCCGTCGCGGGCGACGGCGAGGTGGTCGTCCGAGTCCTGGCCGTCGGGATCTGCGGGACCGACCTCGGCATCCTCCGTGGAGAGCTCGACTTCCGGGGGATTCCCGGGCACGAACTCGTCGGCGTGGTCGAGAACGGGCCGCAGGACTGGCGGGGGATCCGCGTGGTGGCCGAGATCAACGTCACATGTCCCGGCGATCGGACCGAACCCGCACGCTGTCGCGAGTGTCGGGCGGGTCGCTCATCGCACTGTCTGCGGCGGACGGCCATCGGGATCCGCGATCGACCGGGGGCCCTCGCGCGACGCATAGCCCTGCCGTCCCGGAATCTCCACACCGTCCCGACGTCGCTTTCCGACGAGGTCGCGACACTGGTCGAGCCGCTGGCGGCAGCCTTCCGCATCCTCGAGCAGGTCGAGATCGACGACGACGATTCGATCCTCGTCGTCGGACCGGGCCGCCTGGGCATTCTCGTCGCGAGGGTCGTCGAGGCGACGGGCGCGCGGGTTCTCGCCGCCGGCCGCTCGCGCCGCGGGATCGAGCGGGCGCGCGCGGCCGGTCTGGCGACCGTCCATCGCGACGAGGTCGCGGTGGGGACCTTCGACGTGGCGATCGACTGCGCCGGAGATCCGACCGGATTCGCGCTCGCCCGCTCGGCGGTGAGACCGGCGGGGACCCTCGTCGTAAAGAGCACGTATGCGCGGCCGTTCGAGGTCGACGTCCGATCGCTCATGGTCGAGGAGTTGCGTATCGTGGGATCGCGGTGCGGTCCGTTTCCGCGCGCCCTCGACGCGCTGGCGACAGGCGCGATCGAGGTGCAGGATCTGATCGATTCGCGCTTCTCCCTGTCGGACACGCCCGCCGCGTTTCACCGTGCCGCACAGCCGGGGGCGGGCAAGGTTCTCGTCGTGCCGGAGGAATAGCGCGGCCCGCCGCAGTTCTACAGGAGGGCAGGAGTTGACGAGCATCGATGAAGGCGCCGTCCTGCGGGCGGCCGGCGACGGCGAGCTGGAGGCTCTGCGCCGGCTGCTCGAACGCGACCGCGAGCTGGCGAACGTGGTCGGTGCGAACCCGTACTGGGGCGGCCGGGTCCAGCCTCTCCACCTGGCGGTGACGTGGACACAGGAAGAGGCCGTGAGAATCCTCCTTGCGGCCGGGGCGGACGCGTCGGGAGACAACGCGGGGTACGGCGGGTGGTCACCCCTGATGCTGGCCGCGACGCGCGGTCTCGAATCGATCGTCGGGCTGCTCGTGGACGCCGGGGCGCGCGTGGGGCTGTTCGAGGCCGCAGCGCTCGGTCGGGCGCGGACCGTCGCGGAGATCCTGGCGGGCAACCCGGACCGGGCGAAGCACGTGCTCCCCGACGGGACCACGCCGCTGCATCTCGCCGCCACCCGGGAGATCGCCGACCTGCTTCTCGAGGCGGGCGCCGTGCCGACGCTGCGGGACGGATACGGGGGCGCTCCGCTGGATGCCGCGATCGCGCGTGCAGCTCGAGGTTGCGGGGACAGCGAGGCCGTGGCCCGTCGGCTGATCGCCGCGGGCGCCGAGGTCGACGCCGCGACGTACGCGGCGCTCGGAGATCTCGAGGCCCTCGACGCCGAGCTCGACCGGTATCCCGACGCCCTCCACGAGCTCTCCGCGCGAGGCGCCGCCCCCCTTCATGCCGCGGCCGCCCGGGGCCGTCTGAACGCGGTGCGGCACCTGCTGAAGCGCGGCGCCGACCCCGACCAGCGCGACGGCGAGGGCATCCGACCGCTGCACTGGGTGACCCGCGCGCCTCGTGACGACACCGCGATCGCGCGGGCGCTCCTCGATGCCGGCGCCGATCCGCTGGCGCGGGATGACGAGCACGACGCGACTCCGGCCGGATGGGCGGCGTTTCAGCGTCGGCCCACCCTCGAACAGCTTCTGCGGGAAGCGGAAGAGCGCGCCCGCGACCTCTGACCCCGACCCACCCGGCGCCGCCCTTCAGGATCGCGCGAGCCGATCCGCGCTCATTTCCCGTATTAGAGGGTGAAGGGGGGGAAACCCCACGTTTTTCGCACGATCTGGGGAGGAGAGCGCGAAATGAGACGCGTGGCGATGGCGGGGATGGTGGCCATCCTCGTTTCGATAGATGCCGGGTCGGCCGCGGCGGCCGTCCACAGGGGAGTCGAGGTCGCGGCGGCCGGGGTCGACGTCCCGATGGGGACGCTCTGGCTTATCGCGCCGATGCTGATCGCGGTCGCCGGGGCCATCACGGTCGGCTGGCGGCGAGCCGCGACGGAGGCGAGGGGAGGGACGGAGGACCGGTGAGCGGAGCGAGGCCCGTTCCCGCGGGCCACGACGCCGGAGGTGCGGGCCGGGCGGCGGTGCGTCGTCCGGACCCCGCACCGCCGGGTCGACGGGGCACGATATCGGCCGCCCCGTTCCCCCAGGTCACGCCGCACTCCTCGAATACCGCGGGGTGACCCGCTACCCGAATCAGATCATGCAGCATCTCGTGCTTCACGAGCGTCTCGTCGCCGATGTGGGCCGGGGCGAACGTGATGTCGTGCGGCCGTTCCCAGATCCCGTTGCACAGCTCTCCCCCGCACGGGAACGCGGTGCCGTTCAGCTCGAGCGGCGCCACCACGACGTAGACGCGGAGGGCGTCGAAATCGCCCTGCTCGCCGCTGCACTCCGAGATCTCGTCCCACCATGCGGCGTACTCGATCGGCGTCGGGATACCGCGCCGGATCAGCTCATCGGAGTACTCGTCGGGCCCCACGCCGCAGGCCGCGACGGTCGCGCCGGAGATGGCGACGCTCACGCCGACGGCCACGCGCGCCCGGGTCGGACCCGCCCCGTCCCGCCGTCGCCGCGCGCCCGTCACTCGATCCGGATGCCGCGGACCCGGATCCCCCCCTCATCCCCGGGCACAGTCCAGACGACGAGGACCTCCGACCCGACACGCGCGATCCGTGGGAAGCCGCTCGCCCGTTCGACGGTCGTCTCGGTTACGGTGACGGGCGCCTCCAGCCCTTCGTCGGCTGCGACGAGACGCGCCATGACCCGGGCGCCGCCGTCGTTCCCCTCGACCCATGTGACTACGGCGCGCCCGTCGTCGATCCACTCGACGTCCACGCGCCCGATCGGCAGCCCTTCGTCGATTCGCACCGGAGGCCCGAACGACTCCCCCGCATCGGAGGAGAACGCGACGTAGGCCTGCGGCGCGTCCCCGACCCCCGTGTACCAGGCTCCGACCACATCGGCACCCCGGGCGCTCAATTGCGGCCCGTTGACCGGGCAACCGTTGATCTCCCAGCCGTTCTCGGCGATCGGCACCGGGGGGCTCCAGGTCTCGCCCAGGCTGCGCACGACCGCGATGTCGCGGATCTCGGTCTCGCTCCGGTCGCGGTACGCCGCCACCAGACCCCGGCTCGACGCCGCGAGGGCGGTCTGACAGCACTCGCACGTACGGCCATCGAGCAGCACCTCCGCGCCGAGCGCCCCGTCGGGCGCCAGCGTCCTGAACCTCGCCGACATCGCGCCCCCGGCACCGCCTCCGTGCCCGCCGTCCGCCTCCCCGTCGGGATCGTACATGGCACGCCCGTCGAGCCAGGTGATCGCCGCCCCGCCCTCCCACGGGGTCATCGAGACGAACCCGTGCTCGGTCGGAGACGTGTCGTCGTGGAGGCGGATCGGATCCGACCACGAGGCGCCGTCATCGTCCGACAGGGAGAGCATGACGTGGTAGGCGTACGGGGCGTCCGCGACCCGCTCGAGCCAGAGCACGACGATGGTTCCGTCATCCATCTCGACGGACGAGGGGAAGTCGGCCCAGTTGACGAAGAAGGCGTCGCTCTCGCGGATCGTGGTCGGCTCCGACCAGCCCTCGACGCCGCGCCGTGCCAGCCGGAACGCCCACACGTCCCCTCCAACGGGCTCGAGCCAGGTCAACAGGGCCCCGCCGTCGGACGTCGCCAGGAGATGCGGCTCTCCGCTCTTCGCAGGTCGCGCGAACTCGACCTGGGTCAACGTCAGCGATGCCGGCGAGACGTCATCCTGGGCGCCGGGCTCACCCGCACACGCCGTGGCGAGCGCGCCGCAAGCGATCGCGAGAGCGATTTCGGACCTGGTCGTGGCGGATCTGATCAACGGTGACTCCGTCTCGGGTTTGGTGTGTCGTCGAAGGTGTCTAAGATACACGCGGCCGGTAGCCACGCCGAGACGAGGAGACCCCAGTGGGGTACACAGCCGCCGTCATGACCGGGCCGGACGCACCCATCGAGACGCGGACCCTGCCCGACCCGTCGCTCGGCCACGGCGACCTTCTCCTGAGGATCGTCGCCAGCGAGGTATGCGGAACCGACGTCCACCTGCACCGAGGTCGGCTCGCGGGGGTGCCCTACCCCATCATCCCGGGACACGTGAGCGTCGGCGAGATCGTCGAGACGCGCGGCGTGGACACCGACGCGACCGGCCGACCGCTGGCCCCCGGCGACATCGTCACCTTCTACGACGTGTGGGGGACGTGTCACCGGTGCTACTACTGCGCGGTCGCCGAGCAGTCCAATCTGTGCCCTTCGCGCAAGGTCTACGGGATCACCTTCGGAGTCGACGACGGCCTGCACGGCGGCTGGGCCGAGGCGATCCACCTGCGGGAGGGCACCGCGGTCTTCACGCTCCCCGAGGAGCTCACGAGCGACGATGTCATCGGCGGCGGGTGCGGGCTGTTCACCGGGTTCGGGTCGGTCGAGCGCGCATCCATCCGTCCGGGCGATTGCGTCGTCGTCCAGGGGTCGGGTCCGGTCGGGCTGTCGGCCGCGGCGTTCTCCCGGCTGGGCGGCTGCGGGGCGCTGTTCGTGATCGGCGACCCGGCGCCGCGGCTCGACCTGGCGCGGAGGCGGGGGGCCGCCGTTGTGTTGTCCCGCACGACCCGCCCGGCCGGCCAAAGCCACGAGGCGGTGCGCCGGGGCACCGCCCGGCGCCGGGCCGGCCGTGTCATCGGGGGGAG
>JAWWCR010000003.1:0-54723 GCA_033720355.1 Gemmatimonadota bacterium | reverse complement strand
ACCCCTGACCGGGATGGCGTTGATCGCCGCCTCGATCCCGCGGTTCCGCGTGTCGCCGATGTTCTCGAACCGGCCCGTCACGACGCCGAGCGACGGCGCGAGGTTGCGGAAGACCAGCGCGTCCTCGGTGCGCTTGTCGTAGAGCGTGACGTCCAGACCGAGACGCTGGCCGAGCATGTCGGCGTCGAAACCGATCTCGAGCTCGGTCGAGCGCTCGGGCTTCAGGTCGGGGTTGCCGAGCCCGCCCTGGAGCGCCGCCGCGCCGCCGGGCGTCGGCGTGAACGTCACGCCGATCACATCCACGCCGTCCGGAGCCGTCGCGGGGACCCCGCGCAGGAACCGGATCGCGTCGGTCACGCCGGGCTGGTTGCCCGAAGCGCCCCACGCGCCGCGCAGACGCAGCGAGCTGAGCCAGCTCGCCTCGGGGAAGAACGACTCCTCGCTGAGCACCCACGACGCGCCGACCTTCGGGTAGATGACGACGTCGAAGTCCTCGCCGAACGTGCTGTTGTCGTCGCCACGAACGGCCGCCGTCAGGAAGACGCGGTCGTTGAAGCCGAACTGCTGCTGTACGAACAGCCCCAGGGTCCGCGACTCGATGGTCTCCTCGGTCGCCTCGGTCACGGCGGCGGTGCCGATCGAGTTCGAGCCTGCGGGCAGATCCTCGCCCTGGCTCGACGTGCCTTCCACGCGCTGCTGGAAGAACTGGAGCCCGACCGAGGTCTGCGAGTTGAGCCACTCGTTGGGGTCGGCGCTGGCCGTGGCCGAGAAGTCGCCCGTGTAGTTGAGACTCTGGAACCGGTCGTCGATACGGAGACCCGTCTCGAGACCGAACGCCTGGATCGCCCCCGTCGGGAAGAAGTTGGCGTCCTCGCGGTTCGACACGTCGATGCCGCCCGCGCCGCGCACGTTGAGCCAGCCGAGCGGATTCCAGTTGGCCGACGCGCTCCCCGTGAACCGCTCGATGTCCGAGTCGACCACGATGTTCTCGAGATCCTCGGGACTGAAGGCGAACCAGCTGTCGGGCTCGACGCCGCCGAACAGACCGTTCAGGTGGAAACCGAGCGTGTTGTTGTCGTTCTGCGGGAGGGTGAGGTCGCTCGACACATACCCGGTCGAGACACGCAGATCGAGATCCGGGCGGACCGACGCGCCCACGTTGGCGCGCAGGTTCACCCGCTGGAGATCGTTCTGCGGCAGAACGCCGTCTTCGTTCTCGTACTCCCCCGAGACGAAGAAGTCGACGAGGTCGCTTCCGCCCGACACGCTGCCACCGAACTGCTGGCGATCGCCCGTCTCGAACGGGCTCGTCTCGTCGTCGAGCAGCAGGTTCGCGCTCCGCACCTCGCTCTGGACGCAGTTGCCGGCCGACACGGCGATCAGGTCGCACGGGTCGCCGTCGGCGTCGACGCCCTGGTAGTTCGCGGGATAGTCGTTGTGGTCGTTGATCACCCCGCCCTCGGCACGGAACCGCCATTCCGTAGCGGCACCCGTCGCCCCCTGCTTGGTGGTGATGCGGACGACGCCGTTGGCCGCCTCGGTCCCGTACAGGGTCGAGGCGGAGGGTCCGCGGACGATCTCGATCGACTCGATGTCGTCGGGGTTGATGTCGTCCAGCCTCGAGGGAGTCTGGCCTCCCGTGAGGTTCTGGAACGCGTCCGAGGCGTCCGTCGTCACGCGTGCGCCGTCGATATAGACGAGCGGCTCATTGGCGAGCGACACGCTCGACGAGCCGCGGATGCGGATGCGGCTGCCCGCCCCGGTCGTCCCGCTGCTCGACAGCACCTGCACGCCGGCCGCGCGACCCGTCAACAGATCCGCGAAGTCGGTGAGCGGCGTCTCCTCGACGACCTGGGTCGCGTCGATGCGGGCCACCGAGTTGGCGAGCTCGCGTTTGCGCTGGTCTCCCACGGCGGTCACGACGAGCTCGTCGACGCCGACGGGCGCGAGCGCGAGCGCGAAGTCGACGGTGACCGACTGGCCGACCACGACCGTCGCGGGCGTCGTCGTCTCCTGATAGCCGAGGAAGCGCACCCGCACCTGCACGTCGCCGGCCGGGACGTTGTCGATACGGTAGTTCCCCTGCGCGTCGGTCAGGTCGCCGTACCCCGTCCCGACGATGATCACCTGGGCGCCCTCGATCCCCCGCGTCCCCGTCTCGTCCGTCACCCGTCCGAGCACCGCACCGGTCTGCTGCTGCGCCGCGAGAGCGACGGGGGTCACGAACGCGACGGCGGCGGCGAGGGCGAGCGTGCTCCTCTTCAGCCATCTTCTCCCTGACGATATTGACCGCATTGGGCCACCTCCTCCTGTCGAATGCGCACGGGGATCCACATCGAGCGGATCACCTCGCCTTCATTCTGGAGGCGGGGTCGTCAAGGGGGCCGGCCCGCCGCGGCGGACGGGGCGATCGGTGCAGGGAGCGGCCGGCTGCGGCGGCGAGCGCCGGCGCACACGGCTCAGAGGCGCTGGCCCAGGGCCTTTTCGAGCCTCTTGCGGCGAGAGCGGCTGAGCGAGCGGCGAGTCCCGTCGGCGAGGACGACCACGTACTCTCCCCCGAAGTACGGCTCGAGCTCGCGGATGAAGCCGACCCGCACGATCGTCGACCGGTGGATGCGGACGAAGCGGGTCGGGTCGAGGTCGGCCTCGAGCTGTTTCATGGTGGTACGGACGAGGTGCGACGTCTCCCCGACGTGCACGCGGACGTAGTAGTCGGCGGCCTCGAGCCAGTCGATCGAGTCGACGTCGACGAAGCGCACCCGGCCGGCGCGCTTCACCACCAGACGCTCGAGCCGTCCGTCCGCATCGCCGTCGACCCGGTCGGGCTCCTCGTCGCTACCCGTCCCCGGTCCGACCTCGCGCGCCCGCAACATCTCGGCGACGCGGCCGGCGAACTCGCTGTCGCGCCGGTGCCCCGCCTCGGTCTTCGCGCGCGAGAGCGCCGCGCGAAACCGCTCGTCTTCGTAGGGCTTCAGCAGGTAGTCGATCGCGTGTACGTCGAAGGCGCGGATGGCATACTCGTCGTACGCCGTGACGAACACGACGAATGGGATCTCGTCTCCCGAAAGCTCGCCCAGGACGGCGAACCCGTCCTTCCGCGGCATCTCGACGTCGAGAAAGAGCAGGTCGGGCCGCGCGTCGAGGATCGCGGCCACGGCTTCCTCGCCATCGGCGCACTCGCCCACCACCTCGATCTCGGCGTCCGTCTCGAGCAACGCCCGGATTCGTGTCCGGGCGAGCGGCTCATCGTCGACGATGAGCGTCCGTATCGGACGGCCGTTCGGGCCGTCCCGGGGTACATCGATCACGACGCCGCTTCAACAGCCGGTACGGGCGGCCGCGGACGTCTTCGCCCCGGCGTGACGCGCCGGAAACTCGAGCGGAACCCACATTCGCGCGGCGACCCCGTCGGGGGCGCGCACGAGCATGGCAGCCGGTGACGCGCCGCGGTACTCGCGGTCGAGCCACCTGCGCAGATCGCGCAGCCCCGGGTCCCCGATCGCGACGGTCGCGGGCGCCCGGCCGGCGAGCCCGGTGGCCCTCACCTCGACGTCCAGCACGCCCTCGCGGGCACGGGCACGCACCGAGAGGCTCAAGCAGGCGAGGTCGTCGGCCACCACGTGCCGGACGACATCCTCGACGGCCGGCTGGAGGACGAACACGGGCACGAGGGCGCGCTCGAGCCCCGCGTCCGACTCCACGGCAACGGGGAAGGGTCGGCGATACCGCGCCTCCTCGACCCGCAGGTACCGCGGCACGAACGCGAGCTCCTCGCCGAGGGCGACCCGGCGGCCGCCGCTCTCGAGCGACCGCTGGAACATGTCGCCGAGCACTGTCACGCACGCGACGGCCCCCGTCGAGTCGCCCGCACAGGCGAGCTGGGAGACCGCGTTGAGCGCGTTGAACACGAAGTGCGGCCGCGGCTGCCAGACGGGGGGTCGGGAGGCCCCGGGCGCGGGATCGTTCTCGAGAAGTGTGGTGTCGAGCTCGCAGGCCCGACGTTGCTCCGCAGGTCGAACGTCATCTATGTCCACATGCATCTCCAGGTACGACAGGGATCTACCGTGGTCGGTCGTCGTGCCGGTCTCGCCCTCCATCTGAAGAACGTTCGGGCCGTCGGGCCTGTTTCGGTCGCCGCGTCGGCCCGGCTCACCCGTCTCAAGGTTCGACAGGGCGGGAGGTGTCTCGGGTTGCCACGCGCCCGTCGGCAGGGCACCAGGATGCCCGTCGGGCGCCGTCAGGCCTCCGGGTCCGGGTCGGGGCGCGAGGTCTCGCGCGCCCACTCGAGGGCGCCCGCGAGGTCGGGGGGCAGATCGGACGAGAACGACAGCTTCGCCCCCGTCTCGGGATGCGTGAACGACAGGTGGGCCGCGTGCAGGAAGAGCCGCCCGGCACGCGCGGCCAGCTCGCCCGCCCAGCGCGCGCCGGCCCCGGCGAACCCCTTCTCCCACCCCGGGGAGTAGATCGGGTCGGCCACCACCGGGTGACCGGTCGACTGCATGTGCACGCGTACCTGGTGCGTGCGACCGGTCTCGAGCCGGATCGCGAGCAGATCCGCCGCCACCCAGCGCTCGAGCAGCTTCACGTGCGTCACCGCCCGGCGTCCGCCCTCGACGACGGCCATCCGCTTGCGGTCGCGCGGGTCGCGACCGATGGGCCGATCAATGGTCGTCCGGTCCTCATCGAGGTGCCCCCACACCGCGGTGATGTACCCGCGGCCGATCTCGCGGGCCGCGAGCAGCTTCGCCAGCGCCCGGTGGGTCTCGTCGGTCTTCGCCACGACCATGAGCCCGCTGGTGTCGCGGTCCAGCCGGTGGACGATACCGGGACGCGTGTCTCCCCCGACGGCCGACAGGCGGTCGAGGTGGTGGAGGAGCGCGTTCACGAGCGTGCCCGAGGGGTGTCCGGGCGCCGGGTGGACGACGAGACCGGCCGGCTTCTCGACGACGGCGAGGTGCGGGTCGTCGTGCCGGATCGCGATCTCGATGTCCTCGGGCTCGAGCGCCGTCTCGCGCGGCACGGGGACGCGGGCCTCGATCACGTCGCCCGGCTGCGGCACGTAGCGCTTCTTCGCGCGCGCGTCGTTGACGAGGACGCGGCCTTCCGCGATGAGCGCCGCGACGGCCGTACGGCTGAGGGGGAGCGACTCGGTCAGGTAGCGGTCGAGCCGCGCCGTCGTGGGCGTCTCGACTTCGAGCCGGTGGACCGTCTCTTCGGGGCTCAGTCGGCCGGCTCGGGTTCCGCCCGGCGCCCGAGTCCGCCCGAAGACCCTTCGGCCTCGGCGGCCTTCTCGGCCTCGCGTTCGCGTCGGCCCTCGAGCCAGAACGAGATCAGCAGGAGGGCCGCCCCGACCGTCACGGCCGAGTCGGCGATGTTGAACACCGCGAAGCGGCTCGTCCCGATCCCGAAGTCGAGGAAGTCGACCACGCCCGCCTCGTAGCGGATCCGATCGAGGATGTTGCCGAGCGCACCGCCCGCCACGAGCGACAGCGCGAGCACGCGCAGCCGGTCCCACGCGGGGGTCTGGCGGTAGATCGAGAAGAGGACGCCGAGGGCGATCAGCGACAGGACGAGGAAGAAGATCCGCGAGTGTTCGCCGATGTCGATCCCGAAGGCCGCGCCCGGGTTGTGCGTATACGTGAATCGGAAGAAATCGCCCCAGACGTTGCGCTGGCTGTAGAGGGGCATGTTGTCGACGATCCACTGCTTCGTCACGACGTCGAGGGCGAGAACCACCGACATGGTGATGGCGGTGAGAGGGACCTTCGACGGCGACTTCCCGTCAGGGGGCGCCGCATCGGTCACGCGGCGCCCGTCTCCTCGCGCTGTTTGCACTTGATGCAGAGCCTCGCGTGCGGAAGCGCGTCGAGCCGCTCGAACGAGATGTCGTCGCCGCACTCCTCGCACGTTCCGAACTTGTCGGGAGTGCGGTAGAGACGTCGCAACGCTTCGTCGATGTGATACAGGAGCCTGCCCTCCTTCGACGCGAAGAGGAACTGCTTCTCGCGCTCCATGGCGTCCGTACCCTGATCCGCCATGTGGAAGCTGTAGGCGGACAGATTCCCGTCGGCGCCCTGAAGCGTATCCGAGAAGGACTCGTCGTAGTGACCCAGCTCCTTCAACACCCGGGAGCGCTCCTTGAGGAGTCGCTGCTCGAGGTGGGTTCTTTCTTTCTTGTTCATTCCACACCTGTCTGGAGCGACCCCCGGTCGCTCACCCGCTCTACCCCGATCATGGCCTCGAGATCATCGATCTCCACCTGCATGGCCGACGACGTCGCGTTGCCGACATCGACATCGATCGCCAGCGTCTCGCCGGCGATGTAGTCGACGTGCTCGCGGGCCGCCTTCTCGACCTCTTCCGCCCCCGCGACGCTCAAGCGGATCCGGTCGGCGACTTCGAGACCGGCCTCCCGGCGCAGACGCTGGACCCGGTTCACGATCTCGCGCGCGAGACCCTCGGACCGCAACGCCTCATCGATCTCGGTGTCGAGCGCCGCGACGTATCCGTGACCGCTGGCCATCGCGAGATCCGTTTGCGCGTGCTCGAGGATCTCGACATCGGCGGGCTCGATCTCGACCACCCTCCCGTCCACGTCGAGCTCGATCGTCGCGCCCTCCCTCAACCGGGCGAGATCTCCGCCGTCGAGCGCCGCTACCGCCTTCGCGACGGCGGGCGTCTCGGCGCCGTGTTTCGGGCCCAGAGCGCCGAACTTCGCTTTCGCGGACAGCCTAAGAAGATCGCCGCTGTCGCTCAAGAAAACAACCTTTTTGACGTTGAGCTCCTCGGCGAGCAGGGAGTTCAGCGCGTCCGGCAGCCGTCGCCCGCCGGGCACCACCGCGTGGACCGCGGAGAGTGGCTGACGGGTCCTCACCCCCGCTTCCTCGCGCGCGGCGCGTCCCAGCGCGGCGAGCTCGCGGGTGTCCTCCATCGCCTGGTCGAGCTCGTGATCGAAGCGCCCGCGGTCGACGGGGAAGTCGGCCCGGTGCGCCGACGCGCCGTCCGCGAGCGACCGGTACAGCCAGTCGGCGAGCAGCGGCGCGAATGGCGCCAGCAGAAGGGCAGTCGTGGCGAGACACTCGTACAGCGTCTCGAACGCCCTGGCGGTGTCTCCGGGGTCAGCGTTCTCGCCCGTCGCCCAGAAGCGGTCGCGACTGCGGCGTACGTACCAGTTCGACAGATCGTCGAGGACGAACGTCTGAAGCCTGCGGGCCGCCCGCGTCAGGTCGTACGCCTCGAGATCGGCTCGCACCCGTCCGACGAGGCGGTCGAGCCGCCCGAGGACCCACGTGTCGAGCCGTCCCGGCGGGCCCGCCTCCGTCCCGCCGTGCCGCCACCCCTCCTCGTTCGCGTAAAGGGCGAAGAAGCGGTACGTGTGGCGGAGCGTCGAGAACAGCTTCCGTTCGGTCTCGCGCAACGCCGCCGGATCCCAGCGCTTCGGGAGCCACGGGTTCGACCCCGCGATGAGGTAGTAGCGGATGACGTCGGCCCCGTATTCCTCGATCGCGTCCCAGGGGTCGACGACGTTGCCGCGCGACTTCGACATCTTCTGCCCGTGGGCGTCGAGGATCATGTCGTTCACCACGACGGCCCTGTAGGGCGACCGCTCGAACAGGATCGTCGAGATCGCGAGCAGCGAGTAGAACCAGCCACGGGTCTGGTCCACGCCCTCGGCGATGTAGTCGGCCGGGAAGTAGCGCTCGAACGCCTCTGCGTTCTCGAACGGATGGTGCCACTGCGCGAAGGGCATCGCGCCCGAATCGAACCACGCATCGGCCACCTCGGGCACCCGGCGCATCCGCCCGCTGCACCCTTCCTCGGCACACGCCCACTCGAGCTCGTCGATGCCCGGGCGATGCGGATCGAAGTCGTCGTCCAGCGGCCCCGCGTGGCTCGCGAGCTCCCGATACGAGCCGAGCACCAGCCGGTGGGCCTCTTCCTCCGAGCACACCCAGATCGGGAGGGGGGTGCCCCAGTACCGCTCGCGCGACAGCGCCCAGTCGACGTTGTTCTCGAGCCACTCGCCCATGCGGCCCGCCCCGATCTCGGGGGGGTGCCAGTCGACGCCACCGTTGTTCGCGAGCAGCTGCTCCTTCACCTCGGTCGTGCGGATATACCACGAGTGGCGCGCCATGTAGAGCAGCGCGCTGGCGCAGCGCCAGCAGTGCGGGTAGCTGTGCTCGTACATGTCGCGTCGGTACAGGAGGTCGCGCCCGACCAGCCAGTCGCGGATCGCCCTCTCGGTATCGCGGTCCTTCACGTGCAGCCCCGCGAGACCGCCCGGCACCTCGGCCGTGAAGCGCCCGTCCTCGTCGACGGTGTGGTGTTGCGGAAGACCCACCTCGACCCCGAGCCGATAGTCGTCCTCGCCGTACATCACCGCCGTGTGGACAACGCCGGTGCCCTCCTCGGTCGAGACGAAGTCGCCGGCCAGCACGGTCCACGCGGCGGCCGAATCGCCGCGCTCGATCGCGCCCGGGAAGAGCGGCCGGTAGGCCGACCCCACCAGATCGGCGCCCCGAAGCTCGCCGACCACGTCGTACGGGTGCTGCATGACGGCCTCGGCACGCGCCTTCGCCACGATCAGCACCTCGCCGGGCTCGGCGCCGCCGGGACCGGGGCGCCTCGGCATCTCTCCGTCCTCGGCGGGCCGATCGGGCAGGACGCGCAGCCGCACGTACTCGATGTCCTCGCCGACGGCGAGGGCCAGGTTGCCCGGCAGCGTCCATGGCGTCGTCGTCCAGCTGAGGATCCGTGCTTCGTCGGGGTCGTCGACCAGGTGGAACTTCACGAACACGGCCGGCTCGGTGACGACCTCGTATCCCTGCGCGACCTCGTGGCTCGAGAGCCCGGTTCCGCACCGCGGGCAGTACGGGACGATCCGGTAGCCGCGGTACAGAAGCCCGCGCCGGTCAATCTCGGCGAGCGCCCACCAGCACGACTCGATGTAGTCGCGCGAGTACGTGACATACGGATCGTCGTAGTCGAGCCAGTACCCGATCCGGCGCGACAGCTTCTCCCAGTCGTCCTGGTAGGTGAAGATGTTCTTGCGGCAGACCTCGTTGAACTCGGCGATCCCGAGCTCCTCGATCTGCTGCTTGCCCGAGATCCCGAGCTGTTTCTCGGCCTCGAGCTCGACGGGCAGCCCGTGGGTGTCCCACCCCGCCTTCCGCGCCACCCGGTGGCCGGTCATGGTACGGAATCTCGCCACCAGGTCCTTGATCGTGCGCGCGAGGATGTGGTGGACGCCGGGTCTGCCGTTCGCCGTCGGCGGGCCTTCGAAGAACACGAACTCCGGTGCGTGCGCCCGGTCGGCGAGCGACAGGTGGAACGTGTCCTCCTCGTCCCAGATACGCAGAACATCTTCTTCGAGCCCGGCGACGGACTCGTTCAGTGGCCGATAGGCCATCTCAAGTACCCCTCGACTCTGTGCTGGAATCTCCGAGCTTCGCCTCGGACCGCGAGGAAGCGGCCCGAAGCGGGCGGGTCACGTCAGCTCGAGGACGACCCGGTCACCCCGGCGTCCCCGCCGGTAATCGGGTGGGGGGTCGCTATGCGCGACCCTGACTCCGCCTCCTCTGCAGATTCGACTTCCCCGGGAGCCGCCACGTCGGGCGTGGACCGGGCGGCCCGCTCGGCATGTCCGTTGGCCGAAGGTGCGGACAACGAGTCGGCGTCGGCGACCCGGTCGCCGGGAGCGTCGGCGCGGCCGTCCACCGCCACCGTCGCGTCGCCCGAGTCATCGGCACCACCGAGCGGCGTCCCGGGGCCGGATGGGGCGCCCCCGTGGGTCTCGTGGCGACGCGCCGGCTCTTCCGTCGCGGGCGTCAGATCGCTCTCGAGCCGCTCGAGCAAATCGCCCATATCCTCGGGCTCGGTCTCGAGACGGGTCTCTTCGAGCTCGAGATAGTCCTCGAACCGCTCCATGACGCTGCGCAACGACTTCAGGAACTGGCGGCGCCGGGCCCGCAGATCCTCCAGCCGACGGGCCGAGTGACGGATTGCCTGGTCCGCGTCGAGCAGGATCGCCTCAGCGTGCGTCTCCGCCTCACGCAGTCGAACCGCCGCATCGCGCTCGGATTGCGAGCGCGCCTCCTCACGCAGCTCCTGCGCGGCGAGCAGCGCCTCGTTCAGCGCCCTCTCGCGCTCCTGGTAGGTCTCGAGCTGCTTCTTCATGTGCCCGACCTGGTCGGAGAGCGTCCCGTGCTCGCGAAGGAGCTGCTCGAGCCGGTCCGACACCAGCTCGAGAAACGCATCGACCTGGACGGGGTCGTAGCCACGTACCGCGCGCTTGAAGTCGTCCCGTTTCTTCCGGACGTCCAGCGGTGTCAGATCGATCATCTCTCCCCCAGTAGCACCGTTCCGAGTCGCACCCGGGTGCTCCCCTCTTCGATCGCGATCTCGAAGTCGTTGCTCATCCCCATCGAGAGGACCCGGCCCTCGAAGCCGGGCACCTCGGCCGCGCACCGCTCCGAGAGCTCGCGTATCCTCCGAAACGTGGCCCGGAGGACCCTCTCGTCGCCGGTATACGGCGCCATCGTCATCAGACCGGCCACCCCGAGCGCCGGAAGCGCGAGCACCTGCTCGAGCGCGCCGGGCAGCTCGTCCGGGGCGAAGCCCGCCTTCTGCGTCTCGCCCGCGGCGTTCACCTGGAGGAGGATCTCGACCGACTCGCGCTCCTCCTCCTGCGCGATACGGCTGAGCGCGCGCGCGAGCTTCAGGCTGTCGACCGACTCGATCACGTCGAACAGCTGGATCGCGCGTCGCGCCTTGTTACGCTGCAACCGACCGATCAGGTGCCACCTCACGCCGGCCCGCCCCCCGAGCTCGGCCTGCTTCGCCGCAGCCTCGGGAACGCGGTTCTCGCCGATCGCCGCGAGTCCCGACTCGACCACCGCCTCGATCGCGGCGACCGGGTGCCCCTTCGTGACCGGCAGGAGCTCGACCGCATCCGGGTCCCTTCCGACCCCGGCCGCCGCCCTCGCGACACGCTCGCGCACTTCGGCGAGACGCCCCGCCATCGGCTCCATGCTCACCGGCACAGTCTACCCAAACCCGCGGTTTCATGCGAGTTATCGCGGGATCGACGCCCCCTCCCGACGGTCGCGAGCTCGCCCCCGCCTCGCCGGGGAGCCGCGCCTCTATCTGATGCGGAACGTGACCAGCTGCTGTACCCAGACGGCCGTGGGTCGATCACGGTTGAGCGCGGGAGAGAACCGCATGCGCCCGGCCACGCGGAGCGCGGCCTCATCGAGGGCCGGGGTCCCGCTCGACCGCATGACCTCCGACATCGTGACCTGCCCCTCTTCGTCCACGTACATCCACAGCACCACCTGACCCTCCACCCCGGTCCGCCGAAGGGTGGACGGATACTCGCGCCGCAGCGCCCGGGCGACCTCGTCCTCGTTCTGAAGCGCGGGCGCGGTGTCGTAGGGGATGAACCGGACGCCGGTCGTCTCGGCGGCGACCGGAGGCGGACCGACCGGAAGCAGCTCGACCTCCCGGAACGGTACGACCGCGATCGTCCGGTCCGGGTCGATCGACAGGTCGCCGACCACCGGCAGCGAAGGCCGCGGGATCTCGGGCGGCGGCGCCGGCAGCGACACGTCGGGGATCACCACGCGCAGCTCCTCCTCCTCGGCGGCGGCGAGATCCTGGATCTCGAACGGCTGCACGACCATCAGCAGACCGACATGGACGGCGACGGCCCCCAGGAGGCCGACTCCGGTGCGGCCGGGGCTTCCGTGCTTGAAGCGCTGGTTCGCGGTGAGGGGGATCGACGGATTCGCGGGCTCGGGTGCGGACATGCGTCACCTCCCTGGCAGATGGCCTCGTAGCGAGCCTGGACGACCTTGCACTTCGGCGGGCGGCTCCCGTATCAGGGACGCCGCCGGGGCCGGAAAGGACACACCGGGCTTCCCCGACGCGGACGCGTTCGCGCCTGGATGCACGGACGCCCGTCGTCGCGCGAAGCGACGGCGGGCGTCTCGTCTGTCGGCGCCGGACGGAGGATCCGGCGGGCGGTGTCAGCGGATCAGGTGACCTCGAACGTGATCCACTGCGACACCCAAACGGCGGTCACCTTGTCGCGGTTCTTCGCCGGTGTGAACTGCATCTCGGCAGCCACGCGCTGGGCCGCCTCGTCGAGGAGGGCGTTCCCGGCGGAGGTCTTGACCTCGCTCCGCTCGACCGACCCCTGCTCGTTCACGTAGAGCCACAGCTCGACCCGACCGCCCACCCCGGCGTCCTTGAGGTTCCGCGGGTAGTACCGCTGGAGAAGCTGCGTGATCTCGCCACGGTTACGCATCGCCGGAGGCGTATCGTAGGGGATGAACGACGGGCGATCCGCCGGGCTGCCACCCGAAGGCGGCGGCGGGAGGTTTTCGACCGGGTTCGTCTCGAACGTGGTCGGAGCGATCGTTACATCCTCGGCGACATCCACGGAAGCGACCCGCGGTGTGGCCGGACGCGCGATCTGCTCGGGCGGTGGCGGGATCCGGACCTCGGGCGGCAGCGTCACCGCGGTGAGCTCCTCCGCCACGACGCCCAGATCCGCGGCCTCGAAGGGCCGGACCAGGACGAACAGCCCGAAGTGCAGCATCACGGCGGTCAGGATGCCGATCTGCGTCCACGTGCCGCTCGTCTGCTTGAACCTGTCGTTGGCGTTCTTACGTACGCCGTCTGCCTGCTCTGTCATGCTCTCCTCCGCTATCAGCGCCGTGCGCGCGCCGCGCGCTGCTCGAGCCGGGTCGCGAACGTGACGCGAACCGCTCCGGCCTCCTGCAACTCCTCGGTGATCGTGTTGATCTGGGAATACGGAACTTCGCGGTCCCCCCGCAGAGCGATCACCAGCTCGCGGTTCTCGGCGTAAAGGGGCCGCACGATCTCCGATATATCCTCGAATGGAATCAGCTGATCGTTGATGTGGACCGTACCGGCGCGGTCGATCCAGATGTGGAGGATGTTCTTGCGCTTCTCGTCGATCTTCTCCGTGGCCTGCGCCTCGGTCCAGTCGATGTTGACCTTGCGCTCTTTCCGGAAAACGGTCGTCACCATGAAGAAGATCAACAGCAGGAACGCGATGTCCGCCATCGACGAGGTCGGAATCTCGCTGCCCGTGCCCGATTTGCGGCTGAAGCCGCCACCCTTGATGGCCACGTCTAGTTCTCCAGTTCCTGCAGGGAAATTCGCTCGGCGCCCGCGGACTTCACCTCATCGAGGACGTTGACCATGTGCCGGTAGGCGGCCTGCGGGTGCGTCTGGACGGCCGCGATCAGATTCGGGTTGGCGAGAAGCTCCTGCCGCAGGATGCCCTCGACCTCGTTGTACGAGACCGTCTGCTCCTGCTCGCTCTCGCCGCGGCGAATGACGACGCGCCCGTCGGGCTGCACCATGAAGAAGATCAGGTTCTTCGGAGAGACTTCCTGCTCTTCGGCCTGCTCGGGCAGGACGATCGGCAGGCCCTTCTCCTCGTTGAACACCGTCGTGGTGAGGAAGAACACGAGAAGCAAGAAGGCGATGTCGGCCATCGATGCGGTCGGAATCTCGTCCGACACCTTCTGCTTACGTTTCATGATCGCCATTTGCGTGATCCCTCTTCGGCTGTCCTGGCGTGCGTGAACCGGGCCCCGTGCGGGACCCGCGGACGTCAGCTGGCTCTCTCGTACCCGCCGCGGTCCTCGATGCTCCAGATGAGGCTCAGGACCTTTTGCGCCCCCTCCTCCATGTCCTGGATGAGGCGGTCGATGCGGGTCACGAAATAGTTGTAGGCGATGTTGACGGGGATGGCGATCGTGAGACCGGTCGCCGTGGTGATCAGGGCGACCTTGATACCGCTTGCCACGAGCTGCGGGTCGACCTGGCCGGCGATCTCGATCGCCTGGAAGGCGAGGATCATCCCGATGACGGTCCCCAGGAAGCCGAGCATGGGGGCCACGTTGGCGATCGTGCCGAGGACGGCCAGTCCGCGCTCGAGGAAGTCGAGCTCGATGATGCCGGTCGTGCTGATCGCCTTCTGCACGTCCTTAGCCGAGCCCTGCCCGCCCGCCTGACGCTCCTGGACGCGGCGAAGCCCGGCCAGCAGGATCGCGGCGACGGGCCCGCGGGTGTTCTCGGCGAGCTCGATCGCGTCGGGCAGGCGTCCGCCCTGAGTCAGGTCTTCGATGTCGTGGAGGAGCTTGCGGGAGTCGCGGTGCGCGACGAAAAGCGTCCAGACCTTCGCGATGATGACGCCGAGTGCCACGAGAGAGCACAGGACGAGCGGATACATCATGAATCCGCCGTCGGTGAAGAGCGTCATCAACTCGTACTGATTGCTCATATCGCCTGCCCGCCAGGGTTCGTCGTCCGCCCGAAGACGGCACCCCCTCCCGGATGCACCACCCCGCCGTTCCGCAGCTAGCTCATGATTTTAGGGCGGTATGGATACACCGTCAAACGGGCTGGGCGACCTCGTCCTCGCCATCGAACCCGCTCTCCGCCGCGGTTTCCGGGCCTTCCGGCCCGGTCGAGGGCCGCTCCGCCTCGCTCCCGCTCTCGAGGGCCTCGCGCGGCCGATCGGAGCGGTCCTTCTCGAGAGATCGTCGCTCGGACGGATCCGCATCGGCGGCGATCCGCGTACGGAGCTGCTCGGGCTGCAGGCCGCGCCGCAGCACACCGCGTCTGGCGAGCGAGATCTGGCTCGTCTCTTCCGACACGACGATGACGTAGGCGTCGGTCTCTTCCGAGAGACCCAGCGCCGCACTGTGACGGGTGCCGAGCGACCGGTCGGCCAGCGGATACTGGCTGAGCGGGAGCGTGACACCCGCACCGATGATCTCGCCCCCCCGGATCACGACCGCCCCGTCGTGGAGTGGCGAGCGGGGGGTGAAGATGGACACCAGCAGGTCGGCCGATACGTCCGCGCGCAGCGGGGTCCCGTCCTTCTGTACGTAGAGTTCGAGGTCGAGCTCCCGCTGAATGGCGATGATCGCCCCGATCCGCTTGCGAGACAGCTGTTCCGCGGCCTTCGCGACCTCGTCGGCCACTTCCTCGCCACGTGGCTCGAGCCGCGTGAGAAAGGTGAGGACCCGGTTGCGACCGAGCTGCGCCAGCGCGCTCCGCAGCTCGGGCTGGAACACCACGATCAACGCGAACGCCCCATAGGTGAAGACCTGCGAGAGCACGGTCTCGAACATCGCGAGCCCGAGCACGTTGGCCATCGCGTAGATCCCGAGAAGCACGACGAGCCCGAAGAGGATCTGGAAGGCGCGGGTGCCGGACCACAGGATGAGAATCCGGTAGATGAGAAACGCCAGGACGGCGATCTGGACGAGGTCCTTCCATCCGGGAAGGTAGAAGCGGATGTAGTCGAAGAAGCCGCTCATGCCCGTCCCCCCCCTCCCGCCGTGACGCCCGGGGTCGCCGCCCGCTCGACCGCCCAGGCGACGCCGAGCGCCCGACACACGGGTCCGACGTCGTGCACCCGGAACACCCGCGCGCCGCGGGCCAGCGCGGCGACACACGTCGCGATCGTGCCCTCCAGCCGGTCCTCCACCGCACAGTCCATCAGCTTGCCCAGAAACGACTTGCGGGACGGGCCGATCCAGAGCGGGGCCCCGATCCGGGTCAGCTCATCCAGCCTGGCGATCAGCTCCAGATTCCCCTCCACCGACTTCCCGAAACCCAGACCCGGGTCGACCGCGATCGTCTCCGGCTCGCACCCCGCATGGATCGCGGCATCCCGGGCGGCGGACAACGCGTCGCGCACGTCCGAGACGACGTCCGCGTACTCGGTGTCCCGCTGCATGGTACGAGGGTTGCCCCTCATGTGCATCAGGACGAGTCCCGCGCCGCGACGCGCGGCGACATCGACGAGCGCCGGGTCCCGTCCGCCCGACACGTCGTTGATCGCGACCGCCCCCCGGTCGAGCGCCCGCTCCGCGACCCCGGCCTTCATGGTGTCGATCGAGATGGGGACCGGAAGATCGGAGAGGCGGTCGAGGACGTCCGCGAGCCGGCTCCATTCGGCGTCGGTATCGACCGGCTGCGCGCCGGGTCGCGTGGACTCGGCGCCGATGTCGATGAGACCGGCGCCCGCCTCGACCATCTCGAAGGCGCGCTCGGCAGCGCGCACCGGGTCGAGGTAGCGGCCGCCATCCGAGAACGAGTCGGGCGTGACGTTGAGGATGCCGGCGACGACCGGCCGGTCCAGCCGCAGGGACCGGTCAGCCAGCCGCCAGACCGGTGCGGGCGCCGGAGACCGGGTCCCGCTCACATCGATTCCCGGTGTGGCGCCCCGGTCAGGCCGGGGCCGGGGCAGGCTCGCCGCCGGCGCCCTCGATCGGCCGCTCACGGGCCGGTTTGCGCTCGGGTGTCGCGGGTTCGGGCGTCGCGGGAGGCCCGTCGGGCTCGAGCGGCGGCAGATCCTCACCCTCCTCGAGAAGCTTGATATCCGACGAATCGAGCGTCTCGCGCTCGAGGAGCGACTCCGCCATCGACTCGAGCAGGTCGCGATTTTCGGAGAGCACGCGGCGCGCCTCGTTGTACGCCGACTCGAGGATCCGCTTCACCTCCGAGTCGACGAGCTCGGCCGTCTTCTCGCTGGTCTCGCGGCGGTGAGAGATGTCGCGACCGAGGAAGACCTCGTGGTCGCGGTCGCCGATCGCCATCGGGCCGAGCGCGGCCGACATGCCGAACTGCGTGACCATGCGTCGCGCCAGGTCGGTCGCCCGCTCGATGTCGTTCCCCGCCCCCGTGGTGATCTTGCCGTCGCCGAAGACCATCTCCTCGGCCACTCGGCCACCGAACAGCATCTTGAGACGGCCCTCGAGCCGGTCGCGGGTCGCCATGTGCCGATCCTCCTCCGGCAGCGACACGGCGAGACCCAGCGCCTGCCCGCGCGGGACGATCGTCACCTTGTGGAGCGGGTCGAGCCCCGGCACCCGGAGGGCGATCACGGCGTGACCCGCCTCGTGGTAGGCCGTCACGCGACGCTCCTCGTCGGAGATGACGAGGCTCCGCCGCTCGGTTCCGAGCATCACCTTGTCCTTGGCGCGCTCGAAGTCCTCCATGTAGACACGGTCCTTGTCGTCGCGGGCGGCCAGAAGGGCGGCCTCGTTTACGACGTTCTCGATGTCCGCGCCCGAGAGACCGGGGGTCCCCTTCGCAAGCACGCCGACATCCACGTCCTCCGCGAGCGGGATGTCCTGCACGTGTACGCGGAAGATGCCCTCGCGTCCCTTCACGTCCGGGTTGTTCACGACGATCTGCCGATCGAAGCGCCCGGGGCGCAGCAGCGCGGGGTCGAGGACGTCCGGCCGGTTCGTCGCGGCGAGCAGGATGACGCCGTCGTTGGACTCGAACCCGTCCATCTCGACGAGCAGCTGGTTGAGGGTCTGCTCGCGCTCGTCGTGGCCGCCGCCGAGACCGGCCCCCCGGTGGCGACCGACCGCGTCGATCTCGTCGATGAAGATGATGCACGGTGCGTGCGTCTTCCCCTGCTCGAAGAGATCGCGAACCCTCGAGGCGCCCACTCCCACGAACATCTCGACGAAATCCGAGCCCGACATCGAGAAGAACGGACGACCCGCCTCGCCGGCGACGGCGCGCGCGAGAAGGGTCTTCCCCGTACCCGGAGGTCCGACGAGGAGCGCGCCCTTGGGCAGCCTGCCGCCGAGCCGCGAGAACTTCTGCGGGTCCTTCAGGAACTCGATGATCTCCTGAAGCTCGTCCTTCGCCTCGTCGCAGCCCGCGACGTCGGCGAACGTGACCTTCGGCGTATCGCCGCTCAGCAGACGCGCGCGCGACTTCCCGAAGCTGAACGCGCGCGAGCCGCCCGCCTGCATCTGGCGGAACACGAACAGCCAGAGCCCGATGATCAGTACCCAGGGGAGCAGCTGGACGAGGACGGTGATCCAGCCGTTCCCGGCCGGACGGGCCGTGATCTGCACCCCTTGCTGCCGCAGCTCGGCATCGAGCTCCTCGTTCAGCTCGGCCGGCAGCAGCGTCTGGAAGTGGTCGATCGAGACCTGCTCGCGCTGGATCGGCCGTTTCAGCTCGCCCTCGATCCGCAGACCTTCGCGGATCTCGATGGACTCGATGTTGCCGGCGGCGAGCTCGGCCCGGAACTCGGTGTAATCCAGCGTCTCCTGCTGCCGGCGCCCCGAGTCCATTAGCTGGAGGATGGCGACGGGGATCAGGATGAGCAGCGCCCAGAACGACGCCGTTCTCAAGATCCGATTGGTTCGCCCCGTCCCGTCGTTCCGGTCAGGGGACGACCCCCCGTTTTCTCCTCGCATGTCCGATCCCTCTTCTATCTAGTTCGGCAGGCTGGCGATGAACGGGAGGTGCCGAAAGTCCTCCGCATGATCCAGCCCGTATCCGACCAGGAATTCGTTCGGCGCGTCGAAACCGATCCACCGCGCCTCGTATTGAAGATCGTCGGCGATCCGCTTGTGCAGAAGGGCGCAGATCTCCAGCGATGCCGGCTCGCGCTCGAGAAGCGAGCCCACCAGCCGGTTCAACGTGGTGCCGCTGTCGATGATGTCCTCGACCAGGATCAGATGCCGCCCCTCCACCGGGGCGTTGGCATCGTACAGCAGCTTCACGTCCCCCGAGCTCGTCCTGCCCGCCCCGTAGCTCGACGCCACGAGGAAGTCGATGTGGAGCGGTCGCCGGATCCGACGGACGAGATCGCCGAGAAAGACGAACGACCCCTTCAACAGACCGAGCAGCAGGACCGGCTCGCCCGCCCCGTATGCCTGCGAGATCTCGCGTCCCATCTCGGCGACGCGGTCGGCGATCTCGTCGGCGGTGAAGACGATGCGGCCGCATTCTCGACCCCCGGTGTACTCACGGAAGTCGCGTTCCGCCGACTCGTGCTCCACGCCGCTCAGCGGCACCGTCATCTCAGCTTCCATCACTCTCATCGGGAACGACGCCGACCGAAAACAGCGCGGGCGGTCCGGATCGACCGGGACAGACCGCCGTCTCGTGTCCGGCGACCCACAGGACCCGCCCATCGGCGCTCTCCAGCACCGGCACCCGGGGGCGCTCGGTACGCGGGACGCGTCGTTCGTTCAACAGCTTCTTGAGCTTCCTCGAGCCCACGGGCGTCCGGATCCGGTCTCCGGGCCGCGGGGCCCTCAGTCGCAGGGGGAAGGATAGCGCCTCGGTCGAAAGCCGGACGCTCCAGCTCGATCGATCGCCCGCCTCCCCACCCCACGTAACCTGATACACACGACCGCCCAGCTTCGCTGTACCGCTGCCGTCGACCGGCGATTCGATCGTGACCTCGCGATCGGGCTCGACGTCGCGATCCGCGGAGACGAGGCGGTAGCGTTCGTACTCGCGTTCGAGCCTCAACCCGCCCCCGACGTCGGCCGATCCTCCGCCGGAGCGTCGCGTGATAAACTCCACGCCACGCCTGGTTCCTCGACGCGACAACCGCACATCGCGCTCGCGAGCCATGATCCGCAGAATCCGGGCGAGGACCGCCGGATCATAGTCCCGGGGTACGGCCGGAGCAATTTGCGAGCCGCCGTCCGCAAGCCCCGGCGCGGCCGCCGGTTGGATGCCGCGCCGCACGCGACGTGCGCGACGGTCGAGCACCCCGTCCACGGTTCGCGCGTCACCGGCGATACGGAGGAGGGTCTCGTCGAGGCCACGGGAACCCCCGTCGTCGGGGCAGACGCCCCGCAAGGCCGGCAGCAGCCCATCGCGCAGACGCGTTCGCGCGTACCGCCGGTCGCGGTTGGACGGATCGGGGAGCCAGGCTTCGCCGCGCGACGCGAGGTAGTCTCGGAGCTCGCCGCGACGCACGGCGAGAAGCGGCCGCACGAAAGGACCGCGACGTTCGGGAATCCCCGCGAGACCCCGGACGCCCGTCCCTCGCACGAGTCTGAAGAGCACGGTTTCCAGCTGGTCGTCGAGCTGGTGCGCGAGCGCGATGCGGTCGGCGCCACAGGCGTCGGCCTCCCGCTCGAGGAAGGCGTATCGGGCCCGCCGCGATGCGGCCTGACCGCCGGTGAGCTCGCCGGCGACGCCGCGCCGAATCGGGACTCCGAGCTCCGCGCAGATCTGCGCCACGCGGGCCGCCGTCACGGCGGAATCCGGTCGGAGCCCGTGGTCGAAGTGCGCGGCGTGCAACTCGAGTCGACGCGCCCCCGCCGCTTCCCGCAGCAGGTGGAGCAACGCCAGCGAGTCACCACCCCCCGACAGGGCGACGAGCACGCGGGCACCGGAGGGGATCAGCGAGGGAGTGCGATCGAGGGCCGCTCGGAAGCCGGTCTCGGCCCCGGAGAGACGCCCCTCGCGAGAAAGGCGATCACCCGTCGGAGGTGCCCCCTCGCGGCTTCGGACGATTCGTGGCGCGGGCCCTGCCGGGTCCGCGGTGGAACTCGATCTCGCGCGCGACCCCGACCCCGAAACGCGGAGGGACAGGGGCATCCGACCACTCGATGCCGGATTCGCCTACATCGGACTCGATGCCTCTCATCCGCGTGAGGCTCCAGACCCGGTCGTGTCCGCGCACGTAGGCGGCGACGGCGCGGCGACGACCACCCCCGCCCAGGCTCATACCTCCATCACCTCGGCTTCCTTGCGCGCCAGCATCTCGTCGATCTTCGTCGTGTGCCCGTCGGTAATCTCCTGCACGCGGTCCTCGGCGCGCCTGCACACGTCCTCACCGATCTCCCCGGCCTTCTGCATCTTGTGGAGCGTGTCCCGGGCCTCGTGACGGGCGTGTCGGAGCGACACCTTGCCCTCCTCCGCCATCCGGTGGAGGACCTTCACCATCTCGCGCCGCCGCTCCTCGGTCAAAGGCGGGATCGGCACCCGCACCACACCGCCGTCAGCGGACGGGTTGAGACCGAGATCGGCGTTCTGGATCGCGTTCGCGATCACGCCGGCGATGTTGGGGTCGTATGGCTGGACCAGCAGGAGCTGAGGCTCGGGAACCCCGACGTTCGCGACCTGTTTCAGCGCGACAAGCGACCCGTACGCCTCCACCTTGACTGAATCGAGGATGGCGGGCGATGCCTTCCCGGTGCGGACCGTGGCGAACTCGCGGCTCAGCGCCTCGAGCGTCCTGTCCATGGCCTGCTCGGCGGCCTTCAACGTCTTCTCGGGCACGATGACCTCCCGGTTTCAGGCCACGAGGGTCCCGATCCGCTCGCCCTGAAGCGCGGCGAGGATGGCCCCCTGGCGCTTGATGTTCAACACGACGACCGGCAGCTCGTTCTCCTTGCACAGCGAGATCGCCGCCGCGTCCATCACGCCGAGCTCCCTCGTCATCACCTCGAGGTAGCTGATCCGCTCGATGAACTCGGCGTCCGGGTCGTCCTCGGGATCGGAGGTGTACACGCCATCGACCTTCGTCGCCTTGAGGATCACGTCGGCTTCCATCTCGATGGCGCGGAGCACCGCTGCGGTATCGGTCGAAAAGTAGGGGTTCCCGGTCCCGCCGGCGAAGAGGACGACGCGGCCCTTTTCGAGGTGGCGGAGGGCGCGGCGTCGAATGTAGGGCTCGGCGAGCTGCTCCATCCGGATCGCCGTCATCACCCGCGTCCCGACGCCGTGCTGCTCGAGCATGTCCTGGAGCGCGAGCGCGTTGATGACGGTGCTCAGCATCCCCATGTAATCGGCGGTAACGCGGTCCATGCCCCGCCGGCTCGCCACGGTCCCGCGGACGATGTTTCCGCCACCGACCACGAGACCGAGGCTGACCCCGCTCTCGTGGACGGCCTTGATCTCCTTCGTGAGCTGTTCGATGGCCGGGGGATCGATCCCGAAGCCGCGCTCTCCGGCGAGCGACTCGCCGGAGACCTTTACCAGCGCGCGGCCGTACTTCACGCGGGTGCTCAGCCGCCGACCTCGAACCGGACGAACCGACGCACGGTGGCGTCGTCGCCGGCGTCCGCCACGAGATCCCGGATCTTCAGATCGGGGTCCCTGACAAATGTCTGCCACAGCAACGCGTTCTCTTCGAAGAACTTACGCATCCGTCCTTCGACCATTTTCTCGGCGATCTCGGCCGGCTTTCCGGTCTCCTTCGCCTGCTCGATCAGGACGGCGCGCTCGCGCTCGATGATCTCGGCAGGGATATCCTCCGGCGACAGGCCCGCCGGGTTCGTGGCCGCTGCATGCATGGCGATCCCGCGAGCCGTCTCCACGCCGGCGTCGCCGGCGCCGGCCACCTCGACCATGACACCGATCCGATTCCCGAAGTGGAGGTAGCTGCCGACGACCCCGGCATCACCGACGTCGTAGCGAACCGCCCGTCCCACCTGGACGTTCTCGCCGACCTTCACTCGCAGTTCGTCGAGGGCCTTCTCGAGGGCATCGCCCCCATCCGTCGCGAAGAGCGCATCGCCCGTCATCACCTCGCCATCGGTCACCGGGAGGTCGAACAGCGCTTCCGCCACCGATTTCGCGAACGCCTCGAACGCGTCGCTGCGCGCCACGAAGTCGGTCTCGGTCAGAACCTCGACCATCGAGACCGTGCCATCGCGCTCGGCGATGCAGACCGTCCCCTCCGACGCCGTCTTCGCCGCGCGTTTCGCCGCCTTCGCGGCGCCGCGCTGACGCAGGAGGTCGATCGCGGACTCCTCGTCCCCGCCCGCCTCCTGAAGCGCCTTCTTGCAGTCCATCATCCCCGCGCCGGTCCGGTCGCGGAGAGACTTCACCGCCGCAGCCGTGATCTCCGCCATTCGTATCACTCCGTTTGCTTCACGTGTTCGTAGAAGCCTGTTCACCCCGAGGGTGCAGGCCAAAAAAAAGGGCCACCGAAGTGGCCCCCGGTGCTACTCGTCCTTGCCCTCCCCATCGTCACCGCCATCCGCTTCCGCGGCGTCACCGCCCTCGGTCGCGTCGCTCTCGTCCGCCGGGTCGTCGGCCTCCGCCACCGCGACGGCCGACTCCGTCTTGACGGCAGCCGGGGCTTCGGCCTCACCGGACTCCGCCTCGTCCTTCTCGTGGTGGAGCCGCTGCGCGATGGCCTCGGGCGACGGTCGACGACGCGGCCGCTTGCGCGACGGCGCACCCCGATCCTCCACATCGCCCGCATCGCTCGAGTACGTGTACGCCTCGCCGCTCTTCTCGTCCTTCTTGGCCTCGGGGACTTCCTGCCGCGTCGTCTCGACGACGTCGGCGATGGCCCCGGTGATCAGCGATACCGAACGGATCGCGTCGTCGTTCCCCGCGATCGCGATCGTGAGAAGATCGGGGTCGGCGTTCGTGTCGGCGATCGCCACGACCGGGATGCCGAGACGGTTCGACTCACGAACCGCGATCTCCTCCTTCTTCGCGTCCACGACGAACACGAGCCCTGGCAGCTTCGTCATGTCCTTGATGCCCGACAGATACCGCTCGAGCTTCGTCTGCTCGCGCGACAGGAGGAGCTGCTCCTTCTTCGTATAGAACTCGAAGGCTCCTTCCTCGGCTCCGCGCTCCAGGTCCTTCAGCCGGCGGATGTTCTTCTTGATCGTCTGGAAGTTCGTCAACATCCCTCCCAGCCAGCGCTCGGTCACGTAGAAAGAGCCGCACCGCTCGGCCTCGGCACGCACGACGGGCGCGAGCTGAGGCTTCGTGCACACGAACAGCACCGACTTCCCTTCCAGGACGGTCTTGCGGACGAGCTCCTGAGCCCGTTCGAGATCCCGGAGCGTCTTCTTGAGGTCGATGAGGTAGATCCCGCCGCGCTCGGCGAAGATGTATCTGCGCATCTTCGGGTTCCACCTGTGCGTCTGGTGGCCGAAGTGCACTCCCGCCCTCAAGAGGTCCTTCAAACCGACATCCATACGTGTCCTGGTCCGCCTTCCGTGCTTATCGCTTCGAGAACTGGAAACGCTTGCGCGCCTTCGGCCGCCCCGGCTTCTTCCGCTCGACGATACGGGCATCGCGCGTCAGGAGACCGTCCGCCCGTAGAGCCGAGCGGCGCTCTTCGTCGAGCGCGAGCAGGGCCCGGGCGATTCCCAGCCGGGCCGCTTCCGCCTGTCCGGTGATGCCGCCCCCGCGGACCCGGACCTGAATGTCGTAGATGCCCTCCGTCTGCGTCGCCTTGAGCGGCTCTTCGACGGAGGACCTGTGTCTGGAGATCGGGAAGTAGTCTTCGAAGTCGCGCCCGTTGACCAGAAGCTTGCCGCTCCCGGGCCGCATCGTGATGCGCGCGACCGATTTCTTCCGCCGTCCGACCGACTGTACGAGATCTGCCACTTATCGTCCTCTGCTGCCGACTACGGCGCGACCGCCTCGAAGGGCTCGGGAGCCTGCGGGGCGTGTGGGTGCTCGGGCCCCGAGTAGACCCGGAGCTTCTTCAACATCTGTCGACCGAGCGCGTTCTTCGGAAGCATCCCCTTCACCGCGAGCTCGATGACCCGTTCGGGGTGTCGCTCCTGCATGCGGCGAAACGGGATCAGCTGTTCGCCGCCCATATATCCGGAATGCCGGAAGTACGTCTTCTGATCCGCCTTCCGGCCGGTCAGCCGAACCCGCTCCGCGTTGACCACGACGACGTAGTCGCCGGTGTCGAGGTGCGGGCTGTAGGTGGCCTTGTGCTTCCCTCTCAGAACTCGCGCGATCTCGGTTGCGAGGCGACCGAGAACCTGGTCGGCGGCGTCGACCACGTACCAGTTTCTCTCGATTTCGCCCGCTTTGACCGAGTAGGTTTTCATTCGAACCACTTCCGTAGGAAAAAAAACCGCCCGGCAGGGCGGTAGCCAAGCGTGCGACAGCCGGTGAAGCTATTCCTCATGTCGGGGAAAGTCAATCAGTTCTCCCACTCCGACGAGCCGCGCGGATCCGGGTTCCGCGAGCCTCTCCGAACGCCCGCAAATCGTGTCTCGACGCGCTCGCCCGCAACCGCGCGAGCCCCCGATCTCGCAGCTGCCGCACTCGCTCCGGACTCACCCCGAGCCCCCGGCCGATCTCGCGCAGATTCTCGGCGTAGCCCGACTCGAGACCATAGTAGCGGCGCACGACGGTCGCTTCGCGCCGCGGGAGATCGGCGAGGCTGGCTTCGACCGCGGTCCGCAGGACCTCGCGCGACAGCGGTGCGTCGGGCGGGTCTGCGTCCGGGTCGGCGAGAATGTCCTGGAGCGTTCCGTCCCCATCCGGATCGAGCGGCTCATCGAGCGACAGTTCCGCGACCGGGACCGCGTCGACCGGATGCGCGACGTGCCGATCGATCGCCTCGATGATCGCGCGACGCACCCACCAGTGCGCATAGCTCACGAAGCGCACGCCCCTCGTCTCGTCGAACCGCTCGGCGGCCCTGAGCAGACCGAGGTTGCCCTCGTTCACGAGGTCGCCGAGGGACAGGCCGTGCCCGCGGTAGCGGCGGGCGACCGACACCACGAACCGGAGGTTGGCGGTGGCCAGCCGACGGCGCGCCCTCTCGTCGCCGTCTCTCGCCAGCGCCGCCAGCTCGCTCTCGCGCTCGGGCGAGAGGAGCGACTCTCGACCGATCTCATCGAGGTAGTGCTCGAAGATTCGCATGGGAAGCTCGCCGGGGGTCCCGGACGTCTTCGGTCTCGAGACCCTCAGATGGTGGAGCGACGCGCGGCACCCGGCGACGGATGCCCGCGGGTCTTCAGTGGATGCCGTGGAGGATGCGATCCCAGCGGATCTCGGTCAGCCAGGGCATGGTGGTCGTGGCGTCTTCCCGTTCGTACGAGTAGTACACGATCATGGGGCGGCCACGGACCGCTTCGCGGGGCACGAACCCCCAGTAGCGGGAGTCCTCGGAGTTCGTCCGGTTGTCGCCCAGGACGAAATAATGATCCGCCGGGACGGCGATCGGCCCCCAGTTGTCGCGGGTCGGCCGGTACGGCCGCCGCGACGGGTAGTTGACCAGGTGCTCGCGCTGCCATTCGAAATTGGAGTGCGGGACGTCCCCGAACCGTCGCGTCGAGCGGGCGTAGGGCTCCTCTACCTCGACGCCGTTCAGAAACAGCGTCCCGTTCCTCATCGAGAGCACATCGCCGCCGACGCCCACGATCCGTTTGACGTAGTTGGTCCGCGGCGGCTGATTCGCCGTGGGTGGCGGCTCGAACACGATGACGTCACCGCGCGACGGCTCGTCGAAGGCCGGGAGCTGCAGATCGGTACCGGGGATCTCGGCCCCGTACACCATCTTGTTGACCAGAAGGAAATCCCCGACGAGCAACGTGTTCTCCATGGATGCCGTGGGGATCTGGAAGGCCTCGATCATGAACGTCCGGACGAACATGAACAGGAGGAGCGCGATGAAGATCGACTTCGTCCACTCCCACATCCACCGGCCGATCGACTGTCGCGGCGGCGCCGCGCGCGGGGCCGGGCTCGGGGCCTCTTCACCCGTCTCCGGAAACTGGTGGGCCTCTCCGGCGCCCGGGGGTTGGTCGTTCATTCGCTCGCCGCCTCGCATCGTGTCTTCCAACTGTTACAACGATGGTACCGACCTGGGGTTTCGTGCCACCCCAGGATGCGGACCGCCGTCAACCGGCGCTCACCACTCCACGTCGATCTGCGCCCGCTGCAGCTTCCCGCTGAAATCGACGTACGCGACCTTGGTCTCGGTGTAGAACTCGTATACCTCCCACCCCCCTTCCCTGTGTCCGTTCCCCGTCCCCTTCACGCCGCCGAAGGGCAGGTGCGCCTCGGCCCCGATCGTGGGCGCGTTAACGTAGGTGATTCCGTTGTCGAGCTCCTGGATGGCCCTGAACGAGGCGTTCACGTCGCGCGTGTAGATCGACGATGAGAGTCCGTACACGACCTCGTTGTTGATCGCGAACGCCTCGTCGAGGTCGTCGAAGGCGATGACCGAGAGGACCGGTCCGAAGATCTCCTCGGTGGCCGTACGGTGGTCTCGCTCGACCCCGGTCAGCACGGTGGGCTCGAAGAACCACCCGTCGTCGAGACCCGCGCCCGACGCCCGCTGTCCGCCGCACGCGACCGTGGCGCCCTGCTCGCGCGCGATCCCGACGTACCGCTCGCACTTCCGCAGCGCCTCCTCGTGGATGAGCGGCCCCACTTCGTTTCGCTCATCCAGCCCGTCGCCCAGCTCGAGGGCGCCCGCCTCGTAGACGAGGCGCTCGACGAACTCGTCGTGGATGTCGTGGTGGAGGAGGAGCCGGCTCGTCGCGGTGCACCGCTGGCCGGTGGTCCCGAACGCGCCCCACAGCACCCCCTCGAGGGCGAGGTCGAGATCGGCGTCGGGCATCACGATCTGGGCGTTCTTGCCGCCCATCTCGAGCGAGAGGCGCTTGTGCATGCGGCCCGCGGTCTCGCCGATCAGGCTGCCCGTGGCCGTCGAGCCGGTGAACGAGAGCCCGGGGACGCCGGGGTGCTCGACGATCGCCTTGCCGGTCTCGCCCCCTCCGTGGACGAGCTGGATGCACTCGGGCGGCAGCCCCGCCTCGAGCAGGATCTCGACGAACCGGTGCGCGGCATGCGGCACGTCCTCCGAGGGCTTCCAGATGACCGTGTTCCCGCACAGGAGCGCGGGGAAGATCTTCCAGCTCGGCACGGCAACGGGGAAGTTGAAGGGGGTGATGATCCCGAACACGCCGATCGGCCGGCGGAACGACATCGCCCACTTGTCGCGCAGCTCGGACGGGACGGTGTGCCCGAACAGCCGCCGCCCCTCGACGGCGGCGTAGTACGCCGTGTCGATCGCCTCCTGCACATCGCCACGCGTCTCCTCGAGCACCTCCCCCATCTCTCTCGTCATGATCCGCGAGAGCTCCTCCTTGTGCTCGGTCATGAGATCGCCGGCCCGCTTGAGCACCAGACCGCGCTCGGGGGGCGGCGTCGCCGACCACGCCTCGAAACCGCGCTGGGCGGAGGCCACCGTCGCGTCGATCTCATCGGCGCCGGTATCGGGGAACAGACCGATCAGATCGGAGGTGCGCGCCGGGTTGCAGTTCTCGATGTATTCACCCGAGGCGGGCGCGACCCACTCGCCCGCCACGTAGTTGGAGAAGGTCTCGGACATGTGTATGGCGCCTCCGGAAGGGCGTTTTCGATTCGTAAACTCGGTTCTCGTGGCCGGGGCGCGGTGGTCCCGACCGGCTTCGGTGCGGCGGCGTGGTTCGGACGGGTGGCGCCGGGTCAGCGGTCCCGGATCAAAACCAGCTCTTCGTTCTCGATGCGCAACTCGAGCACTTCCTCGGGCAGCTCCACCAGGACCGCGGCCCCCTCGCTTCGCAGACCGAGCTGCTGAATGGCCGTCCCGATCAACATGGGCGGCACGGGGAACATCCCCGCCTGCAGACTCAGCACCTCGACGCGGCCGATCCCCGGCAGGGTGATCTGCGGGTAGACCTCGCCCGACACCAGCGCCGAGTCGCCGATCACGCGGCGGAGATTCTGAACGGCGTCGCCGCCCACCGCGAGGGTCGTCAGGTCGAGACCGGCGCTCAGGGCGAGCGTCGAGTCGCGGATGTCGACCGCCGGGTTGTTCACGCCGGCCGGAAGGCGTCGTGCGCCGATGTATTGCACGTAGCTCTGGAGCTCGGCCTCGGAGAGCCGCGTCTCGCGACCGCCCTCACCCTCCATGACCTCGCGGATCTTCTCCTCCGCCACGGCGGCCAGCTCCTCGCTCGGCTCGGCCATGACGACCTCGTTTCGATCGTTGACCCACGTCTGGATCTCGTCGCGGAACAGCCACGCTCCGCCGAGCCCCACCACCAGGACCGTGAGAAACCCGATCATGGCGAACGTGTTCTTGATGAGCGCCATCTCTACCCCCCTGCCCCCGACCGCGCGCGATCCGGGACGCGGGGCTTCCTGGCGTCGCCGAACCGGCCGGCAAGGTAGCATGTGCGGCCCCTCGCCACATGCGCCGGCCGGACCGCCCGCGACGGCCTCAGTCGGACCCCATCGAGCCGAGCCGACAGGTCCGCAAAACGGTGTGCCGGGCGCCCCCCGGATCGAGGACGCTCTCGAAGAGGGCGACCGACGTGACGTGCGTCGTGGCCCGCACCACGGCGGCCTCGAGGGCATCGGGCAAATGGTCGGGGACCGGTCGTCCGCGGCTCACGCGGGCCACCGTCACATGAGGTCTGAAGGGACGTCGCTCGCGCTCGAACCCGAGCCGTTCGAGCGAGTCCTCCAGCGATCCACGGAGAGCCTCGAGCCAGGGCGAGCGCTCGACGCCGACCCAGAGGACCCGCGGCTTCCGCGCGTGCGGGAACGCCCCGACACCCCCGATACGGAGCTCGAACGGCGACGCATCGGCGGCCGCATCGCACACCGCCTCGCCGAGCGCGTCGAGCCCCGAGCGCGGCGTATCGCCGAGGAAGCGGAGGGTCAGGTGTATCTGCTCTTCGCGCACCGGCCGCACCGAAGAGTGCCCATCACGGAGTTCGGCGGTCTGCCGGACGATCGACCCCCGCAGCTCGCCCGGGAACGGGATGGCGACGAAGACCCTCGCCTCGTCGCTCACCGGGCCGCCCCTTCGCGGGGACGCCGGCGCACGGGTATCGTCACGTCGAGAACACGCTCCCTCTCGTATCGCGACGGCACCGTGATCCTGCTGATCGACAACTACGACTCCTTCGTGTTCAACCTCGCCCGCTACTTCGTGGAGCTTGGCGAGCACGTGCGCGTCGAGCGGAACGACGCGATCTCGGTCGACGGGATCCGCGACGCCGCGCCCTCACACCTCGTCCTCTCGCCCGGTCCCTGTACCCCCAAAGAGGCGGGCGTGTGTCTCGCCGCGGTCCGCGAGCTGAGCCACGAGATCCCGATCCTCGGAGTCTGTCTCGGCCACCAGTGTATCGCGGCGGCGTTCGGCGGCGCGATCGAGCGGGCTCGCCGACCGATGCACGGCGTCGTGTGCGACGTGGAGCACGACGGGGCGGGTCTGTTCGCCGGCCTGCCATCGCCGCTCTCGGTGACGCGCTACCATTCACTCGTCGTGCCCGAGAGCGCGGCCGGTGAGGGCCTCCGCGTCACCGCGCGCAGTGCGGACGACGAGGTGATGGGGCTCGCGCACGCGTCGCGGCCGCTGTGGGGCGTCCAGTTCCACCCCGAGGCGGCGCTCACGTTCGGCGGGCACCGCCTTCTCGCGAACTTCCTGGCGCTCGGCCGGGGGGAGGATCCGGCCACGGTGACCGTCGATGCGACGCGCTGCCGCGAGATCGCGGCGGCCCGGCTCAGCCGGGCGTGAAGGCGCGGTACCCGACCGCCTCGGCGACAAAGCTCGCCTCGATGGTCTCGGAGCCCTCGAGGTCGGCGATCGTGAAGGCGGTCGTCACGGCTCGGTGGACCCCGCGCGCCGACAGTTCGAGCCGGTCGGTGGCGCGGCGTAGCAGTGCCATTCCGGGCCGTGTGAGCCGCGGGTCACGGAGGGGGTCGCGGTCGGGCCCCGCCCCGGCGAGCCGGGTGGCCGCCCGTTCGCGAGCGGCCGCGACCCGCGCGCGGACCTTTTCGCTCGACTCGCCGTCGCCGGAGGCGAGCTCGGACCAGCGAACCGGCGGCACCGCCACGTGCAGGTCGATCCGGTCGAGGAGGGGGCCGCTCACGCGCCGCTGGTAATTGTGGACGCGGACGTCGGAGCAGGTGCAGCGCCCGGCGGGGTCGTCGTGACGTCCGCACGGGCATGGGTTCATCGCGGCGACGAGAGTGAACCGCGCGGGGAAGGTGGCCGACGCCCTCGTCCGCACGATGTGGACGACGCCTTCCTCCATCGGCTGCCGCAGCGACTCGAGCGCACCCCGCCCGAACTCGGGGAGCTCGTCGAGGAACAACACGCCCCGGTGAGCGAGCGAGACCTCGCCGGGCCGCGGGATGGACCCCCCTCCGATCAGCCCGGCTTCGCTCACCGAGTGGTGCGGGGCCCGGAACGGTCGGCGATCGATGAGACCGGCGCCCGGACCCAGCGTCCCGGCCACGCTGTGGACCGCGGTCACCTCGACCGCCTCGCGGCGGCCGAGGGGCGGCAGGAGCCCCGGCAGACAGCGCGCGAGGCTCGTCTTGCCGGCGCCGGGAGGGCCGCGCAACAGCACGTTGTGTCCGCCGACCGCCGCGATCTCGAGCGCGCGACGCGCCGAGGCTTGACCGCGCACGAGGGCGAGATCGTGCTCTGCCTCGGGCTCGACATCCGACCCCTCGACGGTCGCTGCCTCTTCGGGAATCTCCCCGTCGCGCAGGAACGCTACCACGGCCCCGAGCGACGGCGCGCCGACGACATCGAGCCCCGGGGCGGCCCTCGCCTCGCGGACGTTGCCGGCGGGGACGAGGAGGCGATGCGCATCGTCGGCGTCCGCCACGTGGAGGGCGATCGGCAGCGCTCCCCGGATCGCTCGGAGGCCGCCGTCGAGCCCCAGCTCACCGACGATCACGGTCCGCCCGAGCCGCTCGTGCGGGATCTCGCCGGCGGCCGCGAGGATGCCCAGCGTGATCGGGAGGTCGAACGCCGCACCCTCCTTGGGGATGTCGGCCGGGGCCAGGTTCACCGTGATCCGCAACCCCGGCACGTGCAGCCCGAGCTGCGAGACGGCGGCGCGGATCCGCTCGCGTCCCTCCCGCACCGCGCCGTGCGCCAGACCCACGATCTGGATCATCGGCGTCCCGCGCGTGATCGACACCTCCACCTTCACCCGCCGCACGTCGAGACCCGTCACCGCCGCCGTGTCGACCGCATGTATCTGCGTCACGCCCTACTCCCCGTCCCGGTCGACCGCCCGTCCACCTTCGGGCTACATGTTCGCCCGGTGGGTCAACGGCTTCTCAAGGCGTGTCGCCCGACGCAACCGCCTCGCGCGGTCGCTTGCCCGGCCGCCTCGGGCGGGGCACCGTGATGGCATGGCGACCCGGCGGAACGTGACGCGGCTGGCCGATCTCACCTGGCCCGAGGCGGCGGAGTGGTTCCGACGCGACTCCCGGCTTATCTGGCCGGTGGCGTCGCTCGTGCAGCACGGCCCGCACCTCCCGCTCGACACCGATATCCGCGTCACGACGGCGCTCGCCGAGGGGATCGCGACCCGCTACGGCGTCCTGCTCGGACCCGCGTTCTCTTTCGGGGCCACCTCGGACATCGACCGGGGGTACGCGGGGACCGGCTCGCTGGGTTACAAGACTCTCCACCACGCGCTCAACGACATCGTCGGCTGCTGGGTCGATCAGGGGCTGCGCGACCTCGTCCTCCTCACCTCCACCGGCTTCGGCCCCCACTACCGGGCGCTCGTAAGCGTCATGGGGGGCGATGTCCGTATCCGCGCGGTGGATACGAACGTCGTGGATGTGTCGCCTGCCGTGCGAACCCGGCGGGTTCCCGAGCGGGCGGGCGAGATCGAGACGTCGCTCATGATGTATCTTTTTCCGGGATCGGTTCGTCTACAGGCGATCGAGGACGTGGATCTCGACCCGGACGCCCGCGGTGAGCGGATGGATGGGACCGAGCCGGTGCCACTCTCCGGATCGGCCGGGGTGGTGGGCCGTCCGTCGGCGGCGTCGGCCGCCACGGGGAAAGCGGTGTACGAGTACCTCGTCGAGTACATCGGCGAGCGCCTGTTCTCGGAGGAGGCGCGCGATGAGACGTGATCCGAACCGACGCACGATCCGGTGGGCCGCGACGGTCCTGGCGACCGGTGCGGCGCTGACGGCAGCGGCCGTCGTGCCCACGGGTACGGCGGCCCAGGAGATCGATGCGGGCCGGCTCGAGGTGCATCAGGATGGTCGCCGGGTCGCGATCGAGAGCTTCCGTGTCTGGGAGGCCGGCGCGAACCTCAACGCGGGCGGCAGCATCGAGCCCGTGGGCAACTCGGGCGGCGAGTTCCAGGTGGGCGTCGCGCTCGACGCGCAGCTCAGACCGGTACGGTACGAGCTCCGCGGACCCGGCGCGCGCGTCATCACGGGCGCCTGGTCGGTCGATCGGGTCCGGCTCCACACGATCACCGACGAAGGCGAGCGGTGGCGCGAGCTCGCGTCGCGCGGGGCAGGCTCGGTTCTCGAGGTCGGCGTGGCCCACCACCACCTCGTGCTCGTCCGTGTCCTCGAGGGCGGCGGCGGCCGGGCCACGGTCGTGGTTCCGCTCCGCGGCGAAGCGGTCGATGCGCAGCTCGTCGGGCAGCGCTCCGACGAGGTGACGATCGATGGCCGTGGAATCGCCGCCACGCGCTACGACCTGCGTATCGGGGGCTCGCAGAGCAGCGTGTGGGTCGACGCCGAGGGTCGTCTGCTGCGTGTCGTGGACGGCTCGAGCGGTCTCGAGGCGATCCGGCTCGCCCCGGGCTGATCCGGGCGGCAGGGCTTATCCGCTCGGCGAGCGACCCTCCGGTCCCGCTCTGGACATCGGAGGACGGGATCGATCCCTTGCGTTCGTGCGCCGTCCACGCGCGTCCCCGACGTGAGGAGCCCCATGGAAGCCACCGACCCGAGACCGAAGGCGCCCGGCCTGCCCGTCCGAATGGGGCAGGTCTTCTTCTCACCCGGTGACCTCTTCGACGCCCTCCGTGAGAGACCGGTGTGGCTGGACATGATGATCGTGCTGATCGTGTGCGCGGTCGCATCGCAGCTCGTCATCCCCGAGGAGCGGTTCCGCGAGATCTTCATGCAGCAGATGCCGCCGGGGACCGACCCGGCCGACGCGGAAACGATCATGGACTTTTCGCGTCGGTTCGGCGCGATCATGTCGGCGGTCTTCATGCCGATCTCGGCCGCGGCCATCGCCGGAGTGCTGATCCTCAACTACAACGTGATCCTCGGCGGCGAGGCCCGGTTCGCGCAGCTGTTCAGCGCCGTCACCCACTCGTTCCTCATCCTGACGGCCGGCGGTTTTCTGGTCCTGGGTCTCATCCTCGCCGGGGGCGACCAGGTCGTGCTCTCCCCCGCGCTCCTCCTGCCGGACCTCGGAGACGGCTACCTGGCTCGTATCGCGTATCGGGTCAACATCTTCGCGGTGTGGACGTCCGTGGTCCTGGGGATCGCCGTCGGCAGGATGTACCCGAAGCGCTCCGCCGGCGCCGCGACGACGTTCATCCTCTTCCTCTACATGATCGTGGTCGGGCTCTCGGCCCTCCCGGGCGGGTGAGCCCGGCGGGTCTCCGCGAGCCCGGGAATAGCATCTTCTTCTCGGGGTATCGGAGTGAGACCGATGACACGAGATTCCCGGGTCGCATCCCCCGGACCGCCCGAAACATCGGTCGTTCCGGCAACGTAGGTGAAGCTCGAAACAGCCGTGCAGCCCGGGATGACCGGGTTCTCGAATAGAGGTTCGTGTGGACATGAAGAAGGCCATCATCGCCATCGTGATCGTCGGCGTCATCGCGGCGATCGCGGCGGGAGCGCTGCGCCGACCCGCCGGAGACGTCATAGAGGTGCGAACGGAGGTCGTGAGCCTCCGGGACCTCGTGGCCAAGGTGTCCGCGACCGGGCACATCGAGCCCGAGACGCAGGTCGATATCACGACCGATGTCGCCGGAAGGATCATCGACCTCCCCGTCAGGGAGGGTGAGGACGTCCGGGAGGGCGACCTCCTCCTTCAGATCGACCCGGCGCAGTTCCAGGCGTCGGTGAACCGCTCGCGGGCCGCGTTGTCGCAGGCGCGCGCGTCGGAGGCCCAGCAGCGCGCGGCATGGGAGCAGGCCGACCGCGACGCGAAGCGGTTCGTGGCGCTTCAGGAGAGCGGGACCGACTTCGTGACGGCGGCCGAGGTCGAGCGGGCCGTCACCGATGCGCAGGTGCAGCTCCGTCTGCTCGAAGCCGCCGAGCACTCGGTCGCGCAGGCCGACGCGAACCTCGAGCAGGCCCTCGACCAGCTCGGCAAGACGACGATCCGCGCGCCGATGTCGGGCCGGATCACGCGGCTCAACGTGGAACGGGGCGAGACGGCGGTCGTCGGGACGATGAACAACCCCGGCAGCCTGCTGCTGACCATCGCGGACCTCTCCGTGATGGAGGCCGTCATCGAGGTCGATGAGACCGACATCCCCGAGATCTCGATCGGCGACTCGGCCTCCATCGAGATCGACGCCTTCGGCGACCGACGGTTCAGCGGCATCGTCACCGAGATCGGGAACAGCTCGATCGTCCCGATCAACCCGTCCGCGGGCGGCACCGCCAACCAGGCGATCGACTTCGAGGTCCGCATCAAGCTCGACCAACCGCCCCCGGGGATCCGGCCGGACCTCTCCGCCACGGCGGACGTCATCACCGACACGCGGACGCAGGTCGTCGCGGTTCCGATCACGAGCCTCACGCTGATGGACGCGACGGAGATCGAGAGCATCCCGAACGAGAACCTGCCGGCGGCGTCCGACGGATTACGCAATCGGGACGTCGAAGGTGTCTTTCTCGTGGAAGGCGAGATCGTCCGGTTCGTACCGGTCGAGATCGGCATCGCGGGGGACAACTACTTCGAGGTGATTTCGGGGCTCGAGACGGGCGTCGAGATCGTCTCCGGGTCGTTCCAGGCGATTCGGCTCCTCACCGACGGCTCTCGCATCGAGATAGAGAACACGCAGAGGGCGACCGACGGCGGCGGAGGTTCGTCCGGCGACGGCGCGTAGGACCATAATGACGACACAGCAGCAGCCAGACGACGCGGTCATCAAGACCCGCGACCTCCACAAGCATTACGTGATGGGGGCCGAGACCGTGAAGGCCCTCAACGGCGTCGACGTCCAGATCCGCCGCAACGAGTACGTGTCCATCATGGGGCCGTCCGGATCGGGCAAGTCGACGCTCATGAACCTGATCGGGTGTCTCGATTCGCCCACCTCGGGCGAATACATCCTCAACGGCCAGCCCGTCCAGGATCTCGACGACGACGAGCTCGCCCGGATCCGAAACCGCGAGATCGGGTTCGTCTTCCAGACGTTCAACCTCCTCCCGCGAGCGACGGCGCTCCACAACGTCGAGTTGCCGCTCATCTACGCGGGCGTCGGATCGAAGGACCGGCAGCGCCGGGCGGCCCTGTCGCTCGAGCGCGTGGGGCTCGGCGACCGGATGGACCACCGGCCGAACGAGCTGTCGGGCGGTCAGCGGCAGCGCGTGGCGATCGCCCGCGCGCTGGTGAACGATCCGTCGATCGTGCTCGCGGACGAGCCGACGGGGAATCTCGACTCGTCGACCTCGGACGAGATCATGCAGGTGTTCGAATCCCTCCACGCCGCGGGCCAGACGATCATCATGGTGACCCACGAGTTCGATATCGCCGCACACTCGCAGCGCGTCATCACGCTCGTCGACGGGAAGATCTCCTCGCACGACGCGGAGATCCCCTCGTTCGCGGCGCACACCGAACGACCGTTCTAGGCAGCCGGGCAGACCGTGCGCTTCTGGGAGGGGATCCGGCTCGCGCTCCAGCAGATCTGGGCGCAGAAGCTGAAGTCGTTCTTCTCGCTGGTGGGCGTCATCATCGGCATCACCTTCCTCATCGCCGTCATCACGATCGTGGAGGGGATGAACACGTACGTCCGCGAAGACTTCGCGGGCTCGCTCTTCGGCGTGAACACGTTTTCGGTCGTGCGCCGCGCGCAGATCAACACGGGCTCGATCGACCAGGCCGAGCGGCGGCGGACCGCCCGCAACCCCGACCTCCTGCTGCGCGACGTCGCCGTCGTCGAGGAAGCCGCGCCGACCGCGAAGTACGTCGCGTATTCCGCCGACCGGGGCTTCCCGGAGGTGCGATACGGGTCGAACTCGAGGCGCAACATCCGTGTGATCGGGGGCTCCGAGGACTACCAGGCCGTACAGGGGTGGGAGGTCGAGGAGGGACGCGGACTCACCGCGATCGACGAGCAGCGCGCGCTCAAGGTCGCGGTCATCGGGGCCCAGATCGCGGAGAGGCTCTTTCCGACCAACTCTCCGCTCGAGAAGCGGATCCGCGTGGGGGGGCAGCGTTTCCGGGTGATCGGTGTCCTCGAGAGACAGGGCGGGTTCATCGGCAACGTACGCGACGCTTCGATCCTCATCCCCTTCTCCACGTTCAATGCGACCCTCTCCCGTCGGCGAAACGGTGTGGACGAGATCCACGTCAAGGTCGAGACGGAGAGCCAGATGGAGCCGACGATGGCGAGCGTGGAGGGCGCGCTCAGACGAGACCGCGGTCTGCGGCCGACGGAGGAGAACGACTTCCACCTCCAGACGTCGAACGACCTGCTGAGCGCGTGGAACACGATCAACGCCATCCTGCTCGCGGCGATCCCCGGACTCGTGTCCGTGTCTCTCGTCGTCGGCGGGATCGTGATCATGAACATCATGCTGCTCTCGGTGAGCGACCGTACGCGCGAGATCGGTCTCCGCAAGTCGCTCGGCGCGAAGCGGCGGGACATCCTCTTCCAGTTCCTCACCGAGGCCTCGACGCTGTCGATCGTCGGGTCGGTCCTCGGGATCGGGATCGGACTCGGCCTCGCCGCCCTGGTCGATCGCTTCTCTCCGCTCCCGGCGACCGTCTCTCTGCCGTGGCTCCTGCTCGCGATCGTCCTCGGGATGGGGGTCGGGGTGTCGTCGGGCATCTACCCGGCCTACCGCGCCTCGAAGCTGGATCCGATCGAGGCGCTGCGCTCGGAATGAGGACGCGATGAGCTCGCGCATCGGCGGCGGGATGGGCCTCGTCTCGACCCTCACCGAGGGGATCGCGGTCGCGTTCGATTCGCTCGGGTCGAACAAGGTCCGCAGCGCCCTGACGATCCTCGGCGTGACGATCGGCGTGCTCGTGGTGATGGTGATGGCGGCCGTCATCACCGGGATCAACTCGAGCTTCACCGAGATGATCTCGTCGCGGGGGATCACGACGTTCTACGTGGCGCACTTCGACTTCTCGAGCGGGATGGGTGCGAACGGTCCCCTCGAGGAGGAGGAGAGCGACTTCTTCAAGAACGACCCGCTCGACCCCCGCTGGGCTCGGGACCTCGGGTCGCTCCCGGGCATCGAGAGCGCCGCGGCGATGGTCGACCTCGGCAGCTCCGGCTACGAAGCGTCGTGGCATTCGGCGGAGGTCGAGATATCGCTCTACGGGGTGAGCGCCGACTTCCTCGAAATCGACAACGGCGACATCATCGATGGCCGCTGGTTCACCCAGTCGGAGGCCGACCGGCGCGCGAACGTGGTCGTCGTCGACTCGGCGACGGCGTTCGATCTGTTCGGCGGTCTCGACCCGCTCGACCGGCATATCCGGATCCGCGGCGGGCGCGACGCGACGAGCGCCCGCGTCATAGGGGTCTACAGACCGCCCGCCAACCTCTTCGCCGGGTTCCAGACGCACTGGGTCATGCTGCCCTTCGAGACCGCGAACAAGAACCTCAACGTGTGGGACCGCCAGATCACGTTCGTCGTCCGCCCCGAGCCGCAAACCGATCTCGAGGCGGCGATCGACGTCGTCCACGCGCGCATGCGCGGCCTCCGCGGGCTGGTACCGGGTGAAGAGGACGACTTCGCGGTGATGACGCAGGACCAGATCGTCGATCTGTGGGGTCAGCTCACCGGCGCGCTGTTCGCCGTCATGGTCGGGCTCTCGAGCGTGGGGCTCCTCGTGGGTGGCGTCGGAGTCATCGGGATCATGATGATCTCGGTGACCGAGCGGACGAGGGAGATCGGGCTGCGAAAGTCGATGGGCGCCAGACGGCGCGACATCATGTGGCAGTTCCTCGTGGAGGCCGCGACGCTCACGCTCGTCGGCGGGGCGGCGGGCCTCCTCGCCGGAGGGGGGATCGTCTGGGCGCTCGAGCGGTGGACGCCTGTGCCCGCGAGCGTGCCGATCTGGGCGATCGTGGCCGCCCTCGCGGCGTCCGCGTTCACCGGCATCGGGTTCGGGCTCTATCCGGCGTCGAGGGCCGCAGCCCTCGAGCCCGTCGACGCGCTCCGCTACGAATAGCGTGACGGACGAGCGGGTCGACGTTCTCGCGATCGCGGCGCACCCCGACGACGCCGAGCTCACGTGCGGCGGGACACTGGCGCGTGCCGTCGACGCCGGGCGCCGCGCCGGGATCCTCGACCTGACGCGCGGTGAGACGGCCACCCGTGGCACCCCCGAGAGGCGCGCCGAGGAAGCGTCGAGAGCCTCGCAGGTGCTCGGCATCTCGGTACGGCTGAACGCGGGGCTGCCCGACGCTCACCTCGAGAACTCGCACGAGGCGAGAAAGACGATCGTCGGCTTTCTCCGGCGACTCGCGCCCCGCGTCGTCATCCTCCCCTACCGCGTGGGGCGCCACCCGGACCACCGGATCGCGGCGGAGCTCGGTCGCGACGCGTGCTTTCTGGCCGGTCTCGGAAACTACGACGGCGGACCGGCGGCGCGGCCGCACAAGATCCTGTACGCGCTCGCCTACCGGGAGGATCCCGTGAAGCCCACGTTCGTCGTGCCGCTCAACGAGGAGCAGTTCGAGCGGAAGCTCGCCGCCGTCCGCTGCTACGCCTCCCAGTTCGAGGGAGCCGACCAGGCCGGCGAGATCTTCCCCACCGGCCAGCCGCTGCTCGAACGCGTCGAGACCCAGACGCGGCATTACGGCTCGCTCATCCGGCGGCCCTACGGCGAGCCGTTCTACACCGAGGAGACCGTGCTCGTCGATGACGTCGTGGGTCTGGACGTCCGATCGATGTGACCGGCGGCCAGACGCCGTAGACGTGACGCTGCCACTTCGCAAGGTCGTCTTCTGGACTCACCTCGCCTCCGGGCTCACCGCCGGGCTCGTCATCGTGATCATGAGCGTGACGGGCGTGCTGCTGACGTACCAGAGGCAGATGACCGAGTGGTCGGACCGCCAGTACTGGACGTCGCCGTCCCGGATCGGCGAGCGGGCGCCGCTGTCGCGACTCGTCGCGGCCGCCCGGTCTTACGATCCCGAGACGGACGTCCCGCGCATCGTCTTCTACGCCGACCCCGACGGACCCGTCGCCGCTCTCTTCCCGGGTGGGAGAACGCTCTACCTCGACCCGTCGACCGCCGAGGTGCGTGGCGAGAACACGACCGGGATGCGGGCTTTCTTCCGCGAGGTGTTGCGCTGGCACGCCCGATTGGGGCTCGCCGGAGACGCGCTGCCGTTCGGTCGCGCCGCCACGGGGTGGAGCAGCGCGATCTTCCTCTTCCTGGTGTTCAGCGGGCTCTACCTGTGGGTCCCGAAGGGGTGGACGCGGCGTCATCTGGCTCCGATCCTCCTGTTCCGGCGCGGCGTGCGCGGGAAGGCCCGGGACTTCAACTGGCACAACGTGTTCGGGTTCTGGGTGGCCCTCCCTCTCGCCCTCGTCGTCGCCACCGCCATAACGATCGCGTTCCCGCGGGTCGGCGACTTCTCGGTGAGGGTCGTCGGACGCGCGCCGCCCGTACCCGACTCGGCGTCGACCGCGCGGGCGGCCCCCGAAACCGGGGCCGATCCGACACCGACGCCGGGCCCGTTCGACGTGACGAGCGCCGATGGGCTCGTGGCCACGGCGATGTCGAAGGTGGACGACTGGCGAACGATCACCGTGTCGCTGCCCGACGAGACGGGGGCACCGGTCGTGTTTCGCATCGACCGCGGGTGGGGCGGTTCACCGCGAGATCAGAGCACGTTGCGGCTCGATCCGGTCACGGGCGCCGAGGAGGCGTACGTCACGTTCGAGGCGCGACCCCGCCGGGCGCGGTTCCGGTCGTATCTACGGTTCGCGCATACGGGCGAGTACTACGGGATCCTCGGTCAGACGATCGCGGGGATAGCGTCGTTCGCGGCGGTGCTGCTGGTCTGGTCCGGGTTCGCGCTCGCATGGAGGCGCCTCATCAGACCTCTGATCGGGCGTGGGCAGGCATAGCGCGCCGGGTCTTCAGCGGGTCAGGTCGCGCAGGTCACCTCGAGCAGCAGACGCTTCCAGCTCGGGACCGACTCGTCTCCGACCTTGATCACACGGGCGCGCGCGAGCCCGCCTCGTCGCATCCAGGGCGCGAGCCATTCGGCGATCTCGCGGGGCAGGTGCCCGAGCGGGTCTCCGCCCGGGACGTGGACCCAGACCTGCTCGATCGCGCCGGGCGGGTCCGGAATCAGGACCAGTTCCTGGCGAGGCGCCACCTCCGCGAGGTGGCGCGACCGGTCGGCGAACGGTAACCCATGGACGGTCGCCCGGAAGACGGGGGCTCCTCCCGCGGGCAGGGGCAAACGTGATGTATCCAACGGCATCGGGACTTCGGCTGGTGGAGTCGGAATCGTGGTCAGCACGACGGGGTATGGCACCCCTCGGTAGAGGTTGCCACGCCGGAGTCGCGATCGACACAATAGGCTCCGGGAGGCCGCCGAAAAACCCCGGCGAGACACCTCCCGTTCGTGTTCCTCCCGACAGGAGACAGGACGATAAGCAGCGGTACGATCTATCTGGATCACGCGGCGACGTCGCCGATGCGCCCCGAAGTGTGGGCGGCCATGGAGGCCGAGCTCGGGAGCTGCTACAACCCGGCGAGCTCGCACGCCTTCGGGCGGCGGGCGCATCGCTGTCTCGAAGTCGCCCGTGGCGAGATCGCCGGGCTTCTGGGGTGCAACCGCACGGGTGTGTACTTCACCGGCGGGGGCACGCAGTCCGACAACCTGGCCATCCTCGGGTTCGCACGGTCGCGTCGGGATGCCGGGGCGCGGCTCTTCGTCTCGGAGATCGAGCACAAGGCGTGTCTCGAATCGGCGCGGCATGTAGCTGGCGAGGGAGTCCGGGTCCACACGATCCCGGTCGCGCCCTGCGGCACCGTCGACCTCGCGTGGCTCGACGCGGCGCTCGCCGCCGACGGGGGAAAGCCCACGCTGGTATCGGTCATGTGGGCGAACAACGAGGTCGGGACGGTGCAACCGATGGACCGCATCGTCGAGATCGCGCACGGCCACGACGCGCTGGTCCACACCGATGCCGTGCAGGCACTCGGCAAGCTCCGTGTACGGATCGACGAGACCCCGGTCGACATGTTGAGCGCGACCGCTCACAAGATCGGCGGACCGGTCGGCATCGGGATCCTGTATTGCCGCAAGGGCATCGAGCTCGAGCCCCTGAGCTTCGGCGGAGGACAGGAGCGTTCCATGTGGCCGGGAACGCAGAACCCCGTGGGGGCCGCCGGGTTCGCGACGGCCCTGCGTCTGGCGGTCGAGGAACAGGAAGACGAATCCGCCAGGTGGCTCGCCCTGCGCGAGCACTTCGAGGCACGCCTGCGCGACGCAATCCCCGGGATCCGCATCCATGCGGACGAGGCGGCCGAGCGGCTCCCGAACATCTCGAGCGTGGGCATAGAGGGGTGCGACTCGGGCGCCGTCCTCGTATCGCTCGATCTCGAGGGCATCGCCGTGTCGGGCGGGTCTGCCTGCTCGAGCGGGTCGGGCGCGGGCTCCAAGGTGCTCGCCGCGATGGGGATCGAGTCGGAGCTCCCCTACGCGACCCTGCGGTTCAGCTTCGGGCACGAGACGACGCGCGACGATCTCGATCGGGCCGTCGACGCGCTCGCGCGGGTCGCCGCCCGCGTGATGGCGCTCACGGCATAGCTGGCCCATGATCGCACCCGGTTCAACGGCTCCGGTCCTCGTCGCCATGTCGGGGGGCGTCGATTCGTCGCTCGCGGCGGCCATCCTCGCCCGGTCGGGGCACAGGGTGATCGGGGCCACGCTCAAGACGTTCTGCTATTCGGCGGTCGACGGGCCGTCGCGCACCTGCTGCGGTCTCGAGGGCATCGCCGACGCGAAGTCGGTCTCGGCCCAGCTCGACGTCCCGCACTTCGTATACGATGTCGAGTCGACGTTCGCGCACGACGTCATCGACGACTTCGTCACGGAATACGCGGCCGGTCGCACGCCGATCCCCTGCGTCCGCTGCAACAGCTTCACGAAGTTCCGCGATCTGGTTCGCCGGGCGAACGACCTGGGATGCTCGCACGTCGCGACGGGACACTACGGCCGCATCCGGCGGATCGACGGCGTCGCTCACCTCTGCCGGGCCCGCGACGACCGGAAAGACCAGACGTACTTCCTGTGGGGGATCCCTCGCTCGTCGCTCGACTCGCTGTTGTTGCCGCTCGGCGATCTGACCAAGTCGGAGGTCCGGGAGGAGGCGGCGCGAATCGGGCTCGATACGGCCGAGAAGGCCGAGTCGTACGAGATCTGCTTCGTCCCCGACAACGACTACGCGGGGGTGCTGCGCCGGTACCTGCCCGACGACCACCCCGCCCTGATTCCGGGCGCCTTCGTGCTCGAGGACGGCCGCGCGGTAGGCGAGCACGGGGGGTACGCACACTTCACGGTGGGGCAGCGGAAGGGGCTCCCGGGTGGATTCCCCGAACCGATGTTCGTCCTCGAGATCCGGCCGGCGGAACGTACGGTCGTGGTCGGTCCCCGCGAGTCGCTGGCGCGCTCGAGCCTCGAGGCGGGCGCGGTGAACTGGCTCGCCGACCCGCCTGCCACGGGCGAATCGCTCGGGGTGCGGATCCGACACGGGGCCCCGATCGTCGACGCGACCGTCACGCGTCGGTCGGGCGAGTCCTTCGCGCTGCGGCTCGCCGCCCCGCAGTCGGCGGTCACACCCGGCCAGAGTGCCGTCCTCTACCGGGACGACGTCGTGGTGGGCGGCGGGGTGATCCGCCGAGGGGACTGAAGCGACCGCGCGGGCGCACCGACCCGGGGGCCGACGCGACGACCCGGCGGATCAGTGCCGGAGACCCTCCTTCGCCGCCAGCTCCTCCATGGCCTGTTTTCCCTCCGCCGACAGCTCCGGCGTCTCGACCTTCACCCGCACGAGCTGATCGCCGTGGTGCTCGCCCTTGTGAACACCCTGCCCGCGCACCCGGAACGTCGTTCCGCTCTGCGTGTTCGGCGGAATGGTCAGCACGACCTTCTTCCCGTCGATCGTGCGAACCTTGATCTTCGAGCCGAGAATCGCCTGAGCGACGTTGATCGGCACCTCGCAGGCGAGGTTCATCCCCTCCCGTGTGAAGAACCGATCCTTTCTGACCCGGAACTTGATGATCAGATCGCCGGACTTGCCTCCCCCGGGCCCGCGCTCGCCCTGCCCCGACAGACGAATCTTCGAACCCGACTCCACGCCGGAGGGGACGTTGACGCTCAGCTTCTTGCTGCGTCGCGCCTGACCGCGCCCGCCACAGGTCGGGCAGGGGGTCTCCGGCACCTTGCCGCGGCCGAGACACGCGGGACACGGCCGGGTCACCGAGAACCCGCCCTGCCCGAAAATGACCTCGCCCTTCCCGCCGCACTCCGCGCACTCGCCCAGGGGCGTGCCGGGGCTCGCACCCGTGCCGTCACAGGTCGAGCACTCCTCGTTGATCGGGACTGTCACGCGGACCTTGCCGCCCCGGACCGCCGTCTTCAGGGGGATCTCCACGAGGTATTCGACGTGCCGGCCGCGCGTCGGCTGACCGGGCTTCTTCTGGGTCTTCTTCCCGCCGAAATCGAAGATGGACGAGAAGATGTCGCCGATCCCGCCCAGATCGCCGAGGTCGTCGAACTTGAACCCCCGGCCATCGCCGGTCCCGCCCGACGCCGGACGCGACGTGAACGCGCCGAGCCCCCCGTACTTCCGAATCTGGTCGTACTTCTTCCGCTTCTCGGAGTCCGACAGGACGCCGTGCGCCTCGGAAATCTCCTTGAAGCGCTCGGCCGCCTGCGGATTCCCCGGGTTCGCGTCGGGGTGGTACTTCTTGGCGAGCTTCCGATACGCCTTCTTGATCTCGTCCGGGGACGCGTTCTCGGCGACACCCAGGGTCTCGTAGTGGTCCTTCGTACGCGTCGCCATAGGTCAGACGTCCCGCACCCCGAACACGGTCACTCCTCGTCTTCGTGCCGGTAGACCGCCACCTGCGCGGGGCGCAGGAGCCGATCGCCCAGCCGATACCCCGTGAGCAGGACCTGCGAGACCGTCTCGTCGAGCTCGGGGTCGTCGGTCGGCGTGAGGATGAGCGCTTCGTGGAAGTTCGGGTCGAAGCGCTCGCCGAGCGGATCCACGGGCTCCATCCCGGCGTCGCCGAGCGTCTTCACGAGCTTTCGGGCGATGAGGCCGACGCCGTCGTGCATCGCCTGGTGCTGTTCGGGGTCGCACGGCGCCTCGGCGACCCGGTTCAGATCGTCGATGATCTCGAGCAGCCGGCGGGCCAGATCGGCACGTGCGCCCTCCCCCGACGCGAGCAGCTCCTGTCGGGTGCGGCGCCGGTAGTTGTCGAACTCGGCCGCGAGCCGCAGATGCCTGTCACGCAGCAGCTCGAGCTCTTCCTCCGCATCGAGGTCCTCCTCCGGCGGCGGTGCGACCTCGTCGACGTGCCCCGGCGTGTCGAGCCCGTCGCCGGGCCCCTCCGTATTCTCTTCGTTCCGGCCCGCGGCCCCGCTCGGCTCGTCGATGTCGTCGGCGTCCACGTCGTCCGTCTCGGCCGGCTCGTTCTCGAGCTCTTCGACTTCGAGTCTGTCGTCCCTGTCTCTCATATCCCTCATCGGTTCACGGTGGAACTCGATCTCACGTCTTCGATACACACGAATGAAGCAACCTCATCGCCGCGGCCACGGCCGATTCCCTGACCGCCGCGCGGTCACCCTCGAAGAGGAACCGCTCACACGCCGGCGCGGGTCCGCGCACGGCGATCCAGACCAGACCGACCGGCTTCTCCCCGCTACCCCCACCCGGTCCGGCAATCCCGGTCACCGCGACCCCCCAGGTCGTCGGTGCGATCCCGGCGACACCGGCGGCCATGGCCTCGGCGGTCTCGCGCGACACGGCCCCCGCGCGTTCCAGCGTGTCCGCGGGAACGCCGAGGAGACGTCTCTTCGCGGCGTCATCGTAGCTGATGACCCCCCCCCAGAACACCTCCGACGCCCCGGCGACCGACGTCAGCATCCCGCCAAGCAGCCCGCCCGTACAGCTCTCCGCGACCGCGAGCGTTTGCCCCCTTTCGCCGAGCTCCGCGAGAAGCTCCGCCGGCCGCATCGCCTCGGCGGTATCCACGAGCCCTACGAGTGACCTGCGAGGATGCGCGAGAACGTGCGGAGGTAGAGGACCATCGAGACGACCGTGAGGAGCAGCGCGATCGCCAGCAGGGTCGTCGTGAACCACCCGTGGAAATCGCTGAACCAGGTCCAGGCCTGCGCCGACGGCTCGGGGAACGTCGGGGACCGGAAACCGACCCACAGGATCCCCGCGCCGAGGAAGATGTTCTGCGCGAGCGCCTTCCGCTTTCCGACCCCGCGCGCCGCCACCACATCGCCCCGGTTGGCGGCGAAGAACCGCAGAACGGTGATGAGTACCTCGCGGCCCAGCAGCACGATGACCGCCCACAGCGGAATCGCGTCGAACACCGGCAGACCGGCCAGCTCGGGGCGCGTCGACATCACGTAGTACAGGGGAACCAGCGTCGCGAGAAGCAGGAGCTTGTCGGCGAGGGGGTCGACGATCTTCCCGAACGAGGTGATCTGGTCGCGGGTCCGCGCGAGGTGTCCGTCCCAGAGGTCGGAGAGCGCCGCCGCCAGGAAGAGAGCGAACGCGGCGAAGTGCGCCTCCGCCCCGGACTGGAGGAGGAGCAACGTCACCAGCGGCGCGGCGACGATACGGGCGGACGTGATGAGGTTCGGCAGGTTCAGAGCGAACTCCGATTCGCCGGGTTCAGGGTGCGCCCGAGAAACCCCGGCAGGTCAGGCTCCCTCCGCATCCTCACGCTCGGCCGCTTCCTCCGCGAGGGCGTCCTCGAGACCCTTGAGTATCGCCGTCGCCCGCTTCACCAGGAGCGGGCGCTCCTCCCACGCCAGGTAGTCCCGCAGGAGCGGGACGTCATCGACTTCCGGGTTGGACTTCAGGTACCCGAGAGCCGCAAGCCGACGAAGCGGGTGAGGGCTGAACAGATCCCGCCGGTGCCGCTGCATCTGGTCGCGCGCCAGGAACACCCCGACGCCGACGGCGAGAGCGGCGCCGAGGAGCACCGCCCCGGCGATCCTCCAGCCGTTCGGTCCGCGATCGCCACCTTCCGTGTATACGATCCTGGAACTCATTCGCTCACATCTCCCGCCGCCCCGAGAACGCCTCCGCGATCGTCACGCCATCCGCGTATTCCAGGTCTCCCCCAACGGGGAGCCCCCGGGCGAGACGCGTGATGGTCGCCTCGCTGGTCGAGGACACGAGTCGGTGCAAATACGTTGCCGTCGCTTCGCCTTCGACGCTGGGGTTCGTCGCGATGATCACCTCGCGAACCCCGTCTTCCAGCCGTCCGAGCAAACCCCGGATATTGAGATCCTCGGGCCCGACACCGTCGAGTGGCGACAGTCGCCCGCCCAGAACGTGGTACAGACCCGTATAGTTCCCGGACTTCTCGATCGCCGCGATGTCCGATGCCTCCTCGACGACGCATACCTTCTCGCGGTCCCGGCGCCCGCTCTGACAGTACTCGCAGGGATCGACATCGCTCAGGTTGCCGCACACCCGACAGACGCGCACTTCCGCCGCGACCCGCTCGATCGCCTTCGCGAGCCGTCGGGCGTCGTCCTTCGACGCCTTGAGGAGGTGGTAGGTCAGACGCTGGGCCGTCTTGCGGCCGATCCCGGGCAACCGACCGAACTCGCCCACGAGCGCCTCGATGGCGTTCACCCGAGCAGATTACCCAGTCCGGGAAGAGGGAGCCCGCCCGCGGCCTTCTGCATCTCGCCCTCCATCTTCTCGATGGCGCGACGGAACGCCTCTGAGGCGGCGGCGGCGATCAGGTCTTCGAGCATCTCGACATCTTCGGGATCGACGACCCCGGGGTCGATCTTCACCTTCTGCACCTGCCCCTTGCCGTTGGTCGTCACCTCGACGATCCCGCCGCCCGCCTGCGCGGTGACGGTCTCGTTCTCGAGCTGTTCCTGCATCTCGGCCATGCGTGCCTGCATCTGCTGGCTGAGCTGCATCAGTTGTTGCAGGTTGGGAACGTCCACGACTACTCCTTGAGTGTCAGATCAAGCTCTTCTACCGCTTCCCTGAGACGGGGGTCCCTCGCCATCCACTGATCCATCCGCTGTCTCGTCGCCCCCTCCGCCGTCATCCGCCGGGCGCCATCCTCCTGCACCGCGATCTCGAGCCGTTCCGGGTCGTGACCGAGGGCCCGTGCGAGATTCTCCCTGAGCGGGGCCGACCGCCGCTCGTCCCCCAACAGCGACTCGAGATCGGTCCCCAGCCCCGCGGGGAGCCGTAGCCGGAGCACACCGTCGCTCCATTCCTCCACTCTCGCGCCGCGAAGAGCGATCGCCGCGCCGCCCAGGTTCGGCGTGGCCGCCACCGCCCCCGCCCACGCGTCGGCCGCACCACCCGACGCCCCGGTCGCCGGGGCGCCGTCCGCCGAAGCCCGGGGGCTCGCCTGCGCCTTCGTCCCTTCGACGACTCGCCCCCCCCCGTCGCCGCCCCCACTCTGCGCGACGGGGGTCGGTCCGGAGGGTGGGGCATCGGGTGCCTGCGGTGGCGGGCGACCGCCGGGGTCACGCGCGCTGCGCGGCTCGCCCCGAGGGGGACCCCCGCCGAGCGCCGCCATCAGCTCCTCGAGCTCGACGGTCGAGTCCATGCTCACGAGACGCATGAGCAGGACCTCGAGCTGGATCCTCTGCTGCGAGGTACGGTTGAGGACGCCGCTGGCCTCGAATTCGCTGACGGCGGCGAGCTGCCGCAGGAGGTCGGCCGGCGAGAACCCGGCCGCCGCCTCGGCGAAACGCGCGCGCGACTCGGCCGTCAGCTCGATCGCGTCGGTGTCGGGATCGAGCCGTGTGGCGAGCAGCGTGCGGAGCGCATCGCCCAGACCGCGCATGAACTCGGCGGGGTCGTATCCGTCGTCGAGCAGCGACTGGACGAACCCGAACACGTCGGCACGGTCGCCGCGGGCGGCGATCCCGAAGAACGTCAGGTAACGGTCCTCGTCGACCAGTCCGAGCATCTGCCGAACGTCGGCCACGCGGACCGCGTCACCGCGGAACGAGAGCACCTGGTCGAGAAGTGAAAGGGCATCTCGAACACCGCCGTCGGCGCGGCGGGCGATCGAGCGCAACGCGTCGCCCTCGTGCGCGACCCCTTCCCGGTCGAGCACCTCCGCGAGTCGATCGGTGATGTCGCCCACCGAGACCCTTCGAAAATCGAAGCGCTGACACCGCGACATCACGGGGGCCGCGCCCTGCTCGATCTTCTGGGGCTCGGTCGTGGCGAAGGCGAACACGACGCGGGGAGGCGGCTCCTCTAGGATCTTGAGAAGCGCGTTCCACGCGTCTCGCGTCAGCATGTGCGCCTCATCGAGGATATAGACCTTGTAGCGATCGTCCCCGGTGGGCGCGTACATGGCACGCTCGCGGAGGTCGCGCGCGTCGTCGACACCCCGGTGGCTCGCCGCGTCGATCTCGACCACGTCGAGCGAGGCGCGACCCGACCAGATGCGCTCGCACGACTCGCACTCGCCGCACGGCTCGCCGCCCTCCCCGCGAGGGCAGTTGAGCGCCATCGCGAGTATGCGGGCGGCGGTCGTCTTGCCGACCCCGCGAGGACCGCTGAACAGATAGGCGTGGGCGACACGCCCCGACTCGACGGCGGCGCGCAGGGTGGCGCCGACGTGGTCCTGCCCCACCAGCTCCTCGAAACGTCGGGGTCTGTGGGTCCTCGCCAGCGCGGTGCGGTACATGGGGTCGCGCATCCCTTCGGTGCGGAGCGGAGATGTCAAAAGAGCCCCAGGCGAACCGTGGCGACCATTACACGCTTACCGCTGCTACCTTCACGGTCCTGACGGGATTCACGCGCGCCAGCCCCACGGGCCTGGGGCATCCCTATGATAGCCCCCGCCCGGGGCACGAGCAAACAGGCGAAATGGGCCGGTTGCCCGCGCTATTCGTGGCTTTTCGGGGCTCCGTCGACCGCATCGTCGGGCCGTGCGACGGGCGCGCCCACCCGGGCCGTCTCGGTCCTTCAGAGCGCGTCCTCTCCGTAGAAGGCCCCCTCTATGTGGCGAATCCGGGGACGTCCTCGATCCGCATACCGGACCGACACGAGATCGAAGCGAAACTCGGCCCCGATGCCCGGGTGGGCATGGATCCAGGCTTCGGCGGCGCGTCGGATACGCCGTCGCTGCGCGCGCGTCAGCGCCTCGGCCGGGTGCTGGGGTCCCTCTGAACGCGTCTTCACCTCGACAAACGCGACGACCGGGCCGAGACGAGCCACGAGGTCCGGCTCGTAGCGGCGGACGCGCCAGTTGCGCGAGAGGATGTCGTAGCCGCGCCGTTCGAGGTGCGCGGCGGCCAGCGTCTCGCCACGCCGTCCGAGCCGCCCCGATGCCGGCGTGGAGCGGTGCCGGCGCGTCGTTCAGCCCGCGGCGAGCGCCGGAAGACGCGCGAGGTCGCGGTCGATGGCGGTGGCGATCGTCCGCAGGCCGACCATCAGGTCGTCGAATTGATCCAGCATGAGCGACTGCGCGCCGTCCGAGACCGCGCTCGCGGGATCGGGGTGCACCTCGACGATCACCCCGTCCGCGCCGGCGGCCACGGACGCGCGCGTCATCGGCCCGACCTTGGAGCGTGCGCCGGTTCCGTGGCTCGGGTCCGCGATGACCGGTAGATGCGACAGCTCCTGGATCGTCACCACGGCGGTGAGGTCGAACAGGTTGCGCGCATGCGTATCGAAGTTGCGGACGCCCCGCTCGCACAGGATCACCCGCCGCTCGCCCTCCACCACGATGTACTCGGCCGCGAGCAGCCACTCCTTGATCGTGGCCGACATCCCGCGCTTGAGCATGACGGGCTTGCCGGCCCGCCCCGCCGCCCGGAGCAGCGAGTAGTTCTGCATGTTCCGCGCGCCGATCTGAATGATGTCCGCGATCTCCGCGACCAGCTCGACGCCGGCCTCGTCGAGCGCCTCGGTGATGATGGCGAGACCCGTCTCGGCGCGCGCCTCGGCGAGCAGCTCGAGACCCGCCGCGCCGAGGCCCTGGAAGGAGTAGGGCGATGTTCGCGGCTTGAACGCCCCTCCCCGGAGAACCGTGGCCCCCGCGGCGGCGACTCGTCGCGCGGTCGTGAGGATCTGCTCGCGCGATTCGACCGCGCACGGCCCGGCCATCACGACGACGTCGGAGCCGCCGATCCGCACCCCGTTGTCGAGCTCGATGACGGTATCTTCGGGGCACCATTCGCGGCTGACCTGCTTGTACGGCTGCGATACGTGGATCACCCGAAGCACGCCGTCGAGACCGACGAGGCGGCCCTCGTCGACGCGTCCGTCGTTCCCGACCAGCCCCACGGTGGTGCGCTGCGCCCCCGGCATGGGACGGGCGCGGTACCCGAGGTCCTCGATCGCACGCACGACGCCGTCGATCTGATCGGCCGTCGCACCGTGCTTCATCACCACCAGCATGGCAGCCCTCTTCGCAATCGTCGTGGACGTGCATACGCCCGGCCCATCGCGCGGTGCCGCTCGCGAATCGGCCGGGCGCAGCTACAGAAGGTCCGTTCGAATCACCCAAACGTCAACGTCGCGGGAAACGGGCGGAGAACCCCCGGTCCTAATCCGCAGCCTCCCCGAGCGGAAGCGCGAGACCCTCGTGAGCGAGGACGACGCGGCCACGATATCCGGCCGCTTCGATCAGCTCGCCGATCGGCACCGCCGCCCGGACGTGCGGGTAGATGTGCGTCACGACGAGGGCGCCGGGCGACGCGGCGGAGGCGATCGCGGCGGCCGAAGTCGGAGAGAGGTGGTTCGTCCCGACCTCCTCGTCACGGAGCGAGCACTCGCATACGAAGACGTCCACACCGCGCATGAAGGGCCCCAGGGTCTCCGAGGGGCCCGTGTCTCCGCTGTACCCGAACGAGCCGGACGATCCGTCGACGCGGTAGGCGAGGCTCTCGTCGGTGTGCGGCGTCTTGTGGACCGACAGCGTCTCGCCCCCGCCGAGCCGCACCCGGTCCCCCGGCGCCACCTCGCGAAACCGCACGGGGAACCCCGGATCCAGCATGAACTCGCCGAGCGCTTCGGCCAGGATCCGAAAGAGCGACTCGGTGCCGACCGGCCCCCAGACCTCGAGCGGGGTGGTGCGCCGCGTGGCGAGACCGTGCGTGAGCGCGAAGAACAGACCGGGCAGCGCACCGACGTGATCGGCGTGGAAGTGGGTGATCGCGAGATCGGTCAGATCGCCCCATGGCAGCTCGAGCCGCGCGAGCGCCTGCACCGCCCCGGGACCGCAGTCGATGAGGAGGCCCGTGGATGCCGAGCGGTAGTGGAACGACGAGGCGGCCCGATCCCCCTCCGGAACCACCGTACCGCACCCGACGACCGTGAGCTCGGCCATGTGTCCGTAGACCGCGCGTCTCGGAACCCGGGTCAGGCGACCTGGTGCGCCTGATCGAACTCGACGCCGACGATCGACGAGACGCCGGGCTCCTGCATCGTGACCCCGTAGATCCAGTCCGCCCCCTCCATCGTTCGAGGGTTGTGCGTGATCACGATGAACTGCGTGTCGTCCTTGAACTCCTCCAGCATGTGGACGAACCGGAGGATGTTCGTCTCGTCGAGCGGCGCGTCGACCTCGTCGAGCAGACAGAAGGGGCTCGGCTTGGCCAGATAGATCGCGAAGAGCAGCGCCAGCGCCGTGAGGGCGCGCTCGCCACCCGAGAGGAGGTGGATACGCTGCGTCTTCTTGCCGCGTGGGCTCGCCGAGATCTCGATCGGCGAATCGAGCGGGTCGTCGGGATCCTCGAGCCACACGTCGCACTCGCCGCCCTGGAAGAGCGTATGGAACGTGCGGTGGAAGTTGTCGCGCACCTGCTCGAACGTCTCGGTGAACGCCTCCGCGGCGCTCCGGTTGATCCGGCGGATGGAGGTTCGCAGGTCGTCGCGCGCGGTGACGAGATCGTCTCGCTGACCCGTGAGGAACTCGAGCCTCGTCTTCTCCTCCTCGTACTCCTGCTGCGCGAGAAGGTTGACCGGACCGATCCGGGCGATCGAGCGCCGCACCTCGTCGAGCTCCGGTTCCCACGCATCAAGATCGCCCTCCTCGGGCGGCTCGACGCGCTCGCGGAGGTCCGCGAGGGTCGCGTCCCACTCGGCCTCGAGCCGCTCGCGCACGCTGGCCCGGGAGGCCTCGAGCTGCGTCACCTCGAGCTCGAGCGCGTGGCGACGCTCGGTGTGCTCGCGCTCGGCGCGCCTCGCCTCGCGCAACGCCGCCTCGCGGTTCTCGAGGAGCTCGCGACGCTCGCCGATCCGCTCCTCCACGACGACCAGCCGGCTCTCGCGTTCGGCGCGCTCGTCGATCCCCGCGGCGATCGTCTCCTCGGCCTCGGCCAGGATCGCCTCCGACCGCCGGATCAGATCGTCGAGCTGCGCTCGCTCTTCGGTCAACGCCTTCGCGCGCGCCCCGGCATCGGCGAGCGCCTCCTCGATCCGCTCGAGCACTTCGATCCGGCTCTTCAGGTGCGCGTCGCTGCGCGCGAGCAGGAGCTGGGCATCGTGCAACTCCGTGCGGCGGGCCTCCGCGTCGTGGCGCGCGTCCTCGGCCGCCTGCCGCGCCACCTCGTATGCGTCCTCCGCCTCCCGCAGACGCGTCTCGAGCTCCTCCCGCCGCTCGTCGCCGGTCTGGGTCATCTCGACCGCGGACTCGTGGAACGCCTCGAGCTGCCCGATCCGACCCCGGAGATCGACACGCTCGTCGCCGAGTCGCTCGAGGCGGCTCTCGGCGGACGCCCGCTCGGCGCTCGCCTCGCGTCGGCGCGCTTCGGCATCCGCGGCGGCGCTCTCGAGGCGGTCCGCCTCGACCCGCAACTCGCGAACCATCGTCTCGAGGTCCGTCATCTCGGAGCGCACCTCTCCGAGCTCTTCCCCCAGCGACTCCGCTTCCGCGCGCAGCGACTGTAGCTCGGCGCGACGGCTCAATACCCCATCCCCGCTCGCGGAACGACCGAGGTACACCGCTCCCCAGTCGTCCTGGCGCCCACCGTCCGAGCCCACCCACGCTCCGTCTCGCGGCTCCAGCCCGCCCTCGAGAGCGCTCACCGAGCCCAGCAGCGCCTCGATCCACGGCGCGCCCGCGCCCCGCACCTGCACGCGAGAGATCAACGCATCACGAGCCGCGCCGGATCGAGCGCGCGGTCCCGGGTCCAGCGGCAGCAGGAGGACGCCCTCGTCCTCATCGCGGTTCTCGAGCCAGGTCTGGACGCGCGTGATGGTCTGCCAGTCGCGGACCACGATGCCGTGGAGGTACGGTCCAAGGTGCGACTCGACGGCGGCGGCCCATTCCGCCGGAACGTCTACGAACTCGGAGAGCGCGCCCTCGACACCGGGGATGTCGTCCTTGACGAGACGGACGACGGTCTCGGGGAGGAGCGCGCTCGAGCCCACGAGCCCGGCCAGGCTCGATGCCCGGGCGCTGGCCGATGAGAGCTTTCCCTCGATACCGGCCGAGCGCTCGCGCAGCGACCGCAGCCGCTCCTCGGTCTCGCCGGTTTCCGCCCGGGTGCGCTCCCAGCGCTCGCGAAGATCCGCCACTTCGGCGCCGATCTCGGACTCCTGGCGCGATGCGGTCTCCAGCGCCTCGTGGAGCTGGCGTTCCTCCTCATCGAGAGCGTCGAGCATCGGCCGTCTCCGCTCGAGCTCCTCCGATCGCTCACGGGCCCGATCCTCGCTCGTGCGCAGCTCGGTGGCCTGACGATCCGACTCGCGTCGGGCGGCCTCGAGCGCCTCGCGCGCCGCCTCGCGAACGCCGGCCGCCTCGCGCGAGGCCGCGACCGCCGCCTCGGCCACCTCGCCCAGCGACTGCTCCTGCCCGGCCAGGCGGGCACGGTCGGCCTCGGCGCCCTCGACAGTCTCGCGAGCCTCCTCGAGACTCTCGAGCAGACCACCGCGTCGCGCCTCTGT
>JAWWCR010000002.1:0-69063 GCA_033720355.1 Gemmatimonadota bacterium | reverse complement strand
CGTCCCGGCGGGCCCAGGCCATGGGAGGAGTCACATGTGTCGAAGCTCCAACCTCAGCACCGGCTGCCGCGCCGCCATCACGGCCGTGATCGCAGCGGCCTGCGGGGAAGTCCCGCACCTCGACCCCGCCGGCCCGGACGAGCCCGCTCTACCGGGCTCCCTTCCGTCGGCGGTCAGGGTCGTCTCGGGCCAGGAGCAACGCGCACTCGCCGGACAATTGTTGCCCGAACCCCTGGTCGTCCGGGTGATCGATGCCGCCGAAGTCGGTGTCTACGCGGTGCCGGTCGACTGGTCGGTGCTCGTCGGCAAGGGGCGCCTTTCCGGTCAGCGCGCGACTCGTTCGGGAGGATACGCCGAGATGCGGTTCGAGCCGACCGCCCTCGGCGCGCACCAGGTCGCGGCACAGGCGATCGCGATACGCGACTCGTTCGACGCGACCGTCATCTTCGATGTCGTCGCGGACGGCGTGCAGATCGAGATCGACGACGACTTCGGCTGGTCGAACTTCGGTTTCTTCGCGCCCGACGAGTCCGAGAACCGCGCCACCGTCCCCGTGGGGACGCCGGTGGAATGGGTGAACTTCACGGTCGAGGCTCACACGGTCAGGTCGATCGCGGCGCCTTCCGGCGGCGCCCACTTCGACAGCGGGCTCCTGCAGCACGACGAGCGATTCCGGTTCGTGCCCGAGGTCGCGGGCACGTGGACCTACATCGACGATCTGACCGGTACGGAAGGGGCCCTGACCGCGGTACCGGGCGGCTAGCGTGAGGGCAGGGGCATGCGCTCAACCACGGAGGCCCCTGAGGAAGTCGAGGTTCATGACGTCGTACTTGAGCGGGTCCCCCTCCTTCGGCGTCTCGAGGAGCTTGGGGATGCCGGCGAACCGCTCGTCGTTCATGAGCCGCCGGAAAGGCTCCACACCGAGCGTCCCCCGCCCGAGATGCTCGTGACGGTCCCGACGCGAGCCGAGCGGCGTCTTCGAATCGTTCACGTGGAAGAGCCGGAGGCGGTCGAGCCCGATCGCATCGTCGAAGCGCGCCCACACGCCGTCCCAGTCCTCCGCCAGGTCGTACCCGGCGGCGTACGCGTGACAGGTGTCGACACAGACGCCGACTCTTCGGGCCGGATCGCGCGGGATGTGCTCGAGGATCGACGCGAGCCGCTCGAAGGAGCCGCCGACCGAGGTACCGGACCCGGCCGTCAGCTCGAGTAGCACCATTGTCCCTCCCGCGACGCGTTCGAGCGCGTGGGTGAGCGCGTCGGCGTTGCGCGCGATTCCAGCGTCCAGATCTCCATCCGTCGCGTTCCCCGGGTGCGTCACGAGGAACTCCAGCCGGAGGGCGGCCGACCGCCGGAGCTCGCCTTCGAAGCAGCCGAGGGAGCGGTTCCACAGCATGGAATCCGGCGACGAGAGGTTGATCAGGTAGGAATCGTGGCTGGCCGCCACGCGGATCCCGTGCTCCTCGCGTGCGCGGGCGCATGCGGCAGCGGTGTCGGCATCGATCGTGGGCTCGGCCCAGCGGCTGGGCTGCTTCGTGAAGAGCTGCAGACAGACGCAGCCGATCTCGGCGGCCCGGCCGGGCGCGTTGTCCACTCCGCCGGCCGCCGAGACGTGCGCGCCCAGCTCGTCGGGTTCGCGGCGTGGCGCGAGCGCCTCCGCCTGCTCAGGATGGTCCTCCATGACGAACCGGCTCCCCATCGGGTGGCACGAGGCGTACGAGGTCGATCTCGGACTGCACGTCTTCCAGACGGCGAAGTTCCGGCTCGTGCTCGATCGGCTGCGCGACGAGGGTGCCCTCGAGCGCGCGACCCTGCACCGGCCCGAGCCCGCGAGCAGGGAGGATATCCGGCTCGTGCATACTCCCGCATGGGTGGACGCGTTTTCGGCCGGGGATCTGACGCCGTCCCAGCGGTTGCAGCTCGAAGTGCCCTGGTCGGCGGGTCTGGTCGAGGCGTCGATGCTGTGCGCCGGCGGGACGACGCTCGCCGCCCGGCTGGCGGTGGAGGCCGGAGCCGCCGTCCACCTCGGCGGCGGGTTCCACCACGCCTTCGCGGACCACGGCGAGGGCTTCTGCGCCATCAACGACGTCGCGGTGGCGGTGCAGGCTCTTCGGCGCGACAGGGTGATCGAGCGTGCGATCATCATCGACCTCGACGTCCACCATGGGAACGGCACCGCGGCGATCTTCGCCGGCGAGCCGGCCGTCTTCACCCTCTCCTTCCACCAGGAGCGGAACTACCCGTGGCCCAGGCCGCCCGGCGACCTCGACGTCGGGCTCGAGGACGGCACCCGCGACGAGGAGTACCTCGCTCTCCTCGACCGGCACCTGCCGGCCGCGCTCGACGCACACCGCCCCGATCTGGCGATTTACCTGGCCGGCGCCGACCCCTACCGCGAGGATCAGCTCGGCGGTCTCGAGCTCACCCTGGAGGGTCTGGCCGCCCGCGACGACCGCGTGTACGAGGCGCTCGCGGCGCGCGACATCCCGGTCGCGGTCTGTCTGGCGGGCGGGTACGCGTTCGACCATGCCGACACGGTGGCGATCCACGCGGCGACGGCGAGGATGGCGCTGGACCGCTTCTAACGCCGAGCCTCACGGCCCCCGAGCCAGGACCCCGCGTCGTCCCCTCACGGGATGCCGGCTCCCGACTCGGTGTCCGTGGTCGCCGGTCTGGATAGCGCACGACCTCGAAGTCCTTCCCCAGCGTGTCGGCCAGCTCGTCGAGGGGTCGCCGCGCGGTCGTCATGGGGACGAGCTGCCGCTCGGACCGACGGCCGTTGACGGATCGCGGTACGGGTCGGACCTTCGGCTGACGACCCGAATGCGATCGCGTCCGCTCCCTTTCGGAGCGACCGGGATCGACAGACGTCCACATCGATACGGAGCCTTCCAGATGTCGTCCATGAAGCAGACCGCCATGCAGTTCTTCGATGCCTGCGAGACCGGAAAGGGGTGGGAGGGGTGCCGCGAGTACTGCCACCCCGACGCGTCGTTCGCTTCCCAGGCCGATGTCCTCCAGGACGTCGTCACGCTCGAGGCGTACACGGAGTGGATGAAGGGGTTGTCGGCGCCCTGTCCGGATGGGAATTACGAGATCCGGTCGTTCGCCGTCGACGAGGACCGCGGGAACGTGGCGGCGTACGGCGTCTTCCGCGCCACGCACACCGAGGAGGGCGGACCGGTCCCGCCGACGGGCAACAGCGTCGAGGCCGACTACGTCTACGTCATGGACTTCGACGGCGACCGGATCCGCCACATGACGAAGATCTGGCACGACGGGGTGAGCCTGCGGCAGCTCGGCTGGGCCTGATCGGTCCGCGTCGGCCCGCGACAGGCCCCGGCCTCAGCCGGAGTCCGGACCGACCGGACGCTCGCCGCGTACCGTGACCCGATACCCCGAGCGGGTCGCGGGCCAGTAGTCCCAAATGGCGTGGTGCTGGGTGCATCGGTTGTCCCAGAACGCCACCGAATTCGGGCGCCAGCGGAAGCGGCACTGGAAGTCGGGTCGCTGTACGTGTGCGAAGAGGAAGTCGAGAAGCGCATCGCTCTCGAGCTTCGGCAAACCGACGATGCCGACCGTGAACATCGAGTTCACGAAGAGCGCGCGTCGCCCGGTCTCGGGGTGCACCCGGATCACGGGATGTTCGGCCGAGGGGTACGTCCGTCCCCCATCATCGCGTCCGATCAGCCGGTTGACGGCCCGATAATACGGACCGCCATCGTGGACGGCGGTCAGATCCTCGAGCAGCTCCTTCATGCGGTCCGAGAGGGCGTCGTACGCGGCGTACATGCTGGCGAACAGCGTGTCGCCGCCGCATTCGGGGACCGTGTGGAGCCGCAGGATCGAACCCATCGGCGGGACCGGGTCGCACGAAACGTCCGTGTGCCACATTTCGCCCGCGACGCGTTTCGAGCCCTCGTCCGCGTGGATGATCATGACCTCCGGGTGGCCCTCCGCGCCCGGGTCGTTGGGGTGCGCGACGAGCTCTCCGAACCGCGCGCCGAAGGCCTTCTGGCTCTCGATCGAGATTTCCTGGTCGTGGAAGAAGATCACGCCGTGGGTCATCAGCGCGTCGCGGATCGCCCGAAAGGTCGAGTCATCGAGATCGCCGAGGTCGACCCCGGCGATCTCGGCGCCGATCACCGGTGTGACGGAGCGGATGGTGAGGGTGGCGGTAGACATGTCAGCAGAATCGGGAGGGCGGTCGCCGGCCGCAATCGGGGTAGTGGTGGGCGCACCTGTCGAAGCGGTGACGCGGCGGAGGTCCGGCGACGCGTCGTGGCCGGTCGGACGCCGTCACTTTTCAGCGAGGGAGCCGGCCGCCATCCTGACGGTCCACCTGACGGCGAGACACCCGAATCAAGGCAGTGGGAGGCCGATGTGTCACTGAAGATCACGGGACGGGTCACGGACATTCTCGAGGAGCAGTCGGGAACCGGCCGCAACGGGCCCTGGCGCAAGCAGGACTTCATCCTCGAGACCGAAGGCGAATACCCGGCTCAGATCTGCATCACGCAGTGGGGCGAGAACATCGAGAAGTTCGGCGTCTCGGAAGGCGAGACGCTCACCGCTCACATAGACCTCCGCAGCCGCGAGTACAACGGCCGCTGGTACACGGACGTCAAGGCCTGGCGCGTCGAGCGCGAGGCGGAAGCGGCCGGCTCGGGCGGTACGGGCGAAAGCCCGCCCCCACTCACCGACGACGACCTCGACGCCGATCTGCCGTTCTGAGGCGGCGTCGCCGCGTTCCGCTTCCGCGCACATCGATCTGGTAGTGTAGCGCCGGCGGGGACATACTCAACACGAACCCCGGCGAAGGGCGCTGTCAGTGCCGGTACGAGTGAAGTTCCTGATCGTGGCGTTTCTCACGGCCATCGTTCCGATGGGCCTCGTCGGCCTGCAGCTGACGCGTGGGGCGACGAGTGCCGGGGAGGACCTCCTGCGAGGGCAGCTGGAGGAGGCTCTGTCGGGAAAGGTGGCCGAAGTCGATCGGTGGTGGCCCTACCGGCGCGGCGACCTGCTTCTCCTCGCCGAGAACGCCGCGGTCGTCGACGCCCTCCGGGACCCGGATCCCGCCGCTCGAGCCGACGCCGCGGTCTACCTCGCCGAAGCCTACAGCCAGATGCGGTCCGAGCTCGCCCTCCTCTCCTACCGGGATACGCAGGGGCGTATCCCGTGGAGCTTTCGTTCCGACGCGTCGGGCCACGAAGTGGCGATCGAGTCCGGCGATCCTGCTGCCCCCGCCGTCCCGTCGGTGCGCCTCGAGCTTCCAATCGTCGACCCGTCGAACGGGAGTCGGCTGGGCGCTCTCGACGCCCACCTGGAAGTCGAGAGCCTCCTGTCCCTCGACGTGCCGATCACGATCGTCCCCGGCGCCGTGTTCACCGTGTTCGACGTACGGTCCGGGCACAGCCTGCTGCCGACGCCGGTCGACGCGGAGGCCCTGGTCAACGGGCCGTTCGCGATCGAGGGTGCTGACTGGATCGGGCTGAGGCGGAGGGTCGACGGTCTTCCCATCGAACTCGCGATCGCGGCCCCGACGGCCATCTACGTCGATCCGTTCCGGCGCTCCGCCCGGACCGGCGTGCTGTCGCTCCTCGCGGTCCTGGTGGCCGGGGCGATCTCCCTCGGGCTGCTCACGAAACGGCTCACCGCATCCCTGGAGGACCTCGCGGTGGCGGCTGACGCCGTCGCGGCGGGGGAGCTCGACCGTCGCGTGGACGTGTCGGGACGCGACGAAGTCGGCCGGGTGGCCCGAGCCTTCAACTCGATGACGGCCGGATTGCGTGCGACCCTTCGCCGGCTCTCGCAGCAGGAAGCGATGGCCGCGGCGGGCGAGTTCGCGGTGACCCTCGCCCACGAGGTGCGGAATCCGCTCACGTCGGTGCGGATCGATCTCCAGAGGGCCAGATCGGAAGCGGGGGCGGACACCCGTATCGGCTCGCTGCTCGCGCGGTCGCTCCGCCAGGTCGATCGCCTGAACGAGACGATGGAGGGGGCTCTGCGTCTCGCGCGCAGTGGCGAGGTACGGGGCGAACTGCTCGACCTCCGGGGTCCGCTGCGGGCCGCCGTGCGAACGGTTCGCCCGGAGTATGAACAGCGCGGGATCGCGCTCGCGGTCGATGTGGCCGACGGCACGGGGGTCATGATCCGCGGAGACGCCAACGCGCTCGAACAGCTCTTTCTCAATCTCCTGCTCAACGCGGCTCAGGCGTTCGAGCCCGGGGCGCCGGGGGCGCGAGTGGAGGTGTCGCTCGCGGTCGGGGAGGGTAGGGCGAGGGTCGCTATCGCCGACAACGGGCCCGGGATGCCAGAGGAAACGGCGGCGCGCGTCTTCGAGCCGTTCTACTCGACGAAGGCCGAGGGAACCGGTCTGGGCCTTGCCATATGCAACCGTATCGCGCACGCGCACGGTGGGGAGATCGCGCTGGACAGCCGCGTGGGTAAGGGTACACGAATCGGCGTGATCCTCCCGAGCCGCGCGGGCTGAGCCGGGATAGAGCGGTACACGGCGGGGCATCGGGATCGACGGCGCGCCGGGCCGCAGCGGCGAGTTCGTGTCACGCGCCGTCCGACACGCGTGCAACGAATCGTAACACGGCCGCAACCGCGTCGGGCTTCCGGCCCGAAATCTTGTGGCCTGGACGGGAGGAGCCGCCCATGACCGACAGGTTGGCCCCCGGCGTCGCCTTCGGTCTGCTGTTGCTGACCGCCACCTCCGACGGCCTGTTCGCCCAGGTTCGGAGGGCGACGCCCCACATCCGCCAGACCGCGTCGCTCGCGGGCCAGTTCGTGAACGGGCTGGGCGAGGAATCCCCCGATGGCCGGTTTCTCCTCTACTCGGTGCGGGACCCCGAGGTCGGTTATCCGGGCGAGCTGCGCATCTACGACTCGCGAACCGGCGGCACTCACTCGCTCGGGGTGGCCGGGGTCGAGGGTGTGTGGTCCCCCGGCGGGGATCGGGTCGCGTATACCGGTCCGGCGATCGACGGGAGTGGGCTGCACATCTGGACGATCCCCGTCGACCCCGGGACGGCCAGACCGCGCGCCCCGGCGCGTCGGGTGTCGCTCCATATGGGACGCGGGGCGAGCTGGTCGCCGGACGGGACGACGCTGGCGTTCACCGCGATGCCGCCCACCGACACGGTCGCACCGAGGATCATACTCGTCCCGGCGACGGGGGGCCGCGAGCGCGTGCTGGTGCGAGCCACCGGTTGGGCCCACCAGATCTTCTGGGCGCCGGACGGACGATCGGTCTACTACCGATACGCCGCGATCGACGGGCGGCTCCCGAGAGAGCTGGTGCGGGCGCCGCTCGACGGGGCTCCCCCCGAGAAGCGGCGGGACATCCACGATTTCTTCGGCTTCACGTCGGACGGACGTGTGCTGGCCTATCAGGCGGAGCGGAACGCATTCGGCGGACCTCGCGAGATCCGCGTCGGCGAGATCTCCGGTCCCGATCTGCTCCACGCGCCCCTTCCGTTCGCCGCGGACAGTCCACGATGGCGCCGCGACGGCCGCCGGATGTTCGCGATCACCTGGGTCGACGAGCACGCGGTGGAGACGCTCGATCTACGCACGGGGACGGTCGAGGTGCTCGAGGGCGATGGGCCCGACGCTGGTACCGCCGCTCGCTGGAGCCCGACCGGAGACCGGCTCGCATGGATCGCGAGGGATGGCGAACGAGCGGTGATGATGGAGATGGACGACGCCCCGCGCCGCGTCTCGATCCCGGTGGACGTGGGGATTCGCAGGGTCGAGTGGTCCCCGGATGGGCGCCGGTTGGCCTATCTGCTCGACGAGGGGCGAGAACTGGGTGTGATCTCGGCCGAGGGAGGGGCTCCCCTCCGCCTGACCGGCGACCGGTGGATCGACGACTTCCGCTGGCGCGACGACGGACGTTCGATCGACTACATCGCGCGCACCGAAGGCGACACGGTGCGGGTCGTGCGCCGGGTCTCGCTCGATGGGGAGGACGTGCCGGTGCGTCCGCTCGGAGCGGATCTCGGTCCGCCTCGCGTGACCCGGCTCGTCGGCGACGGTCTGGTCCTCACCTGGGTGGGGCCGCGACTCGTCGCGACCCCGCTCGATCGCGGAGAGACGCGCGACGTGTTCACGGCCGGCCCCGCCGAGCTCCTGAACAACACGTTCGACCTGTCCCCCGATGGCCGGCTGATCGCGATCTCGACCTATCGACAGCATGCCGACTACTGGGAGCGGCGTCTCGTGCTCGTGCCGATCGATGGCGGTCAGCCGCGCAACCTCGAGATCCCGGGCGTTCGATCGTTCGGCGATCTGCGGTGGCACCCCGATGGTCGCCACCTCGTCATCGTGGGCAGCCCCGATCCATCGGTCGGGAACCGCGGTGTCTACATCGCCCCGATCGATGGGGGCACCCCTCGACTTCATTCGCTTCGTCGCCCGCCTCCGCAGACGACCGTGCTACAGCTTTCGCCCGACGGATCCCGGGTCGCCTTCTCCCACGCCGCGCCGGCCGAGTCCATCCTGTGGGAGCTCGACTTCGGGCCCGCCCTGGAGCTTCACGCGGTGGACGCAGGACGGTCGAGATGACGCGACGACTCCTCATCGTCGACGATGACCCGGCGATCCTCGAGTCACTGGCGGACGCCCTCGACGGGGGAAGCGCCACCGTCCGCACGGCGCGGAGCGCCGAGGAGGCGATCGAGCTCCTCGCTCCGTTCGAGCCGGAGGTCATCCTGTCGGACCTGAAGATGCCGGGGATGGATGGTCTCGGCCTCCTCGAGCTGGTTCGTGAGAGGCTTCCCGGCGTAGACGTCGTCCTCATGACCGCATACGAGGACATGCCGACCGTCGTTCGGGCCATGCGTGGCGGAGCGGCCGACTTCCTCGTCAAGCCGCTCGATCTCGACGAGATCCTCGATGTGCTCGACCGCCTGTTCGAGGCCCAGACGCTGCGTGAGCGCGAGGCTCGAGAACGCGACCGGGAGGCCTCGGAATACCGTCTGGACGCGCTGGTGGGTCGCGATCCGCGGATGATCGAGATCTACAAGCTGATCGGCCAGCTCGCCGATCAGCGGGTGAACGTGCTGATCCGGGGCGAGACGGGAACCGGAAAGGAGCTCGTGGCCCGGGCGATCCACTTCAACTCGCCCGACTATGGCCAGCCGTTCGTCGCGGTCAACTGCACCGCCCTCGCCGAAACGCTGCTCGAATCCGAGCTGTTCGGGCACGTCAAGGGGTCGTTCACGGGGGCGGTGTCGAGCCGGCGCGGGCGCTTCGCGCTCGCCGGAAGCGGGACGATCTTCCTCGACGAGATCGGCGACACGACGCCCGAGTTCCAGGCGAAGCTCCTGCGGGTGCTCGAAGAGGGCGAGTTCTATCCGGTCGGTGCGGAACACGCGGAGACTACCGACGCTCGCGTGATCGCGGCCACGCACCGGGAGCTCGAGAGCCAGGTCCGCGCCGGATCGTTCCGTGAGGATCTCTACTACCGCCTCCGCGTCGTGGAGGTGGCCGTCCCGCCGCTGCGCGAACGCCGCGGCGACATCCCCCTTCTCGCGGAGCATCTCGTTCGTCGGGCCGCCGAGAAGCTGCATGCTCCGGAGCCGGTGCTGCACGCGGAGGCGATCGGTGCGCTCTCGGCGCACGACTGGCCGGGCAACGTCCGCGAGCTCGACAACTGCCTCGTGCGCGCGGTGGTCCTGACCCGCGGTGGTGTGATCAAGACCCGCCACCTGGCGATCGACGGCTCGGCGCCGGTGCCGGCGGACGATCTCCCATCGCTCGAAGTGCTGGAGGAACGGCACGTGAGACGCGTGCTGGCCGCGACGGGAGGGGAGAAGAAGCGGGCGGCGAGGATCCTCGGAATCTCGAGACCGCGTCTGTACCGTCTGCTGGAGAAGTACGGGCTGGAAGAGCGCAAGGACCTGGCCGAATGAGAGGCGAGCCCGGGATCGACCCGCGGATCCCGGGGACCGAGCGAGCACTTGCGCTGGTGCTCGCGGTCCTCGGGATTGCCGCCTTCCCACCCGGCGCGAGCGGTCAGCAAGCCTCGGTGACCGGCCGGGTCCTGTCGGTCGACGCGGGGGAGCCGATCCCGGAAGTCACGGTGGCGATCGCCGGGACCGGAGTCGTCACGCTCACGGACGCGGACGGTCGATTCACCCTGTCCGCCGCCGCCGGTCAGGTGACGGTGGTCGCCCGCCGGATCGGGTACGTGGCGCAAAGCCGCGAGCTCGAGCTGACTGCGGGCGCCGCCGTGGAGATCGAGTTTCGTCTGGCGATCTCGGTACTGGGTCTCGAGGACGTCGTCGTCACGGTCGCGGGCGAGCGGCAGAGGCGGGCGCTCGGGCACAACATCGCCACGATCCCCGCCGACTCGATCGTGGATGGCCAGACCGTGCCCGATCTGATCGAGCTGCTCACGGGCCGGGTGCCCGGTCTCCTCGTCCAAGCCTCCGGCGGCACGACCGGCACGGGGGCATCGATCCGTGTGCGCGGCGCCTCGAGCGTGTCGCTGTCGAACGAGCCGCTCGTCTACCTCGATGGGGTGCGGGTGAATGCCGATCCCGCGTCGATGAGCAACTACGTCGGTGGGGAGACGCCTTCCCGGCTCAACGACCTGAACCCCGAGGAGATCGCCTCCATCGACGTCGTGACGGGTCCGTCGGCCGCCGCGATGTACGGGACGGACGCGGCGAACGGAGTCATCGTCATACGGACCTTGTCGGGAACGGCCGACGGACCTGCACGCGTGCGGTCGTGGGCCGAGGGAGGAACGATCTCCGACCGGACCGACTACCCGGCCAACTTCGAGGCGGTCGACGACGCGGGTGTCGCCTGCCCGCTCGTCGCGGCGTCCGCGGGCGATTGCGCGCAGGCCGAGCTCCGAAGCTTCAACCCTCTCGAGGACCCGAGTACGAATCCCTTCCTCGTCGGCAACCGGTTCCAGGTCGGCGCGAACGTCGCGGCCGGGGGTGCCGGCTCGCGCTACTTCCTTTCGGGGGAGTGGGAGCGCGAACGGGGGCTATACGAGAACAACGGGTTCGAACGGGTCAGCGTCCGCGCGAACGTCGGATTCGATGTGACCGAACGGGTCGACATACAGATGAACGCGGGTTACGCGAGCAGCGATCTCGAGCTGCCGCAAAACGGCCAGGGGTCGTACGGGGTCATCGCGGAGGGCCTGTTCGGCACGGCCGAGCCGGACGGTTGGCGCTCCGACCCCGACTACTTCGACGCGATCCGGACCGAGCAGGGTATCGAGCGCTTCACGGGGAGCCTGGCGCTCGGCTGGTCGCCCAAGCCGTGGCTGGACGTGCGGGCGACGGCGGGTCTCGACGCGACGCACCGCACCGATGATCAGTTCGTCCCGCGCGGCGAGGTCGATGACCCGCAGCTCGAGCTCGGGTTTCGGGACGCCGATCGTCATGAGCGCCACGTCTACACGGTGGATGGACTGGCCCAGGCATGGTGGGACCTCCGACCCGACCTGGCGGCGCGGACGTCGCTCGGCGTCCAGTACTTTCGCGATCACGGCAGCTCGGTCCACGCGGAAGGGGTCGAGCTCTCCCCGGGCAGCATCTCGGTCGACGCCTCCGCGGAGACGCTGGCGTTCGACAGCTACGACGAGTCACGGACGCTCGGCACCTTCGTCGAGCAGCAGCTCGCGTGGCGCGAGCGCCTCTACCTGACGGTCGGGCTGCGAGCCGACGACAACAGCGCCTTCGGCGAGTCCTTCGATTTCGTCGTCTACCCGAAGGCGGGAGTGTCGTGGGTCGCGTCGGATGAGCCGTGGTTCTCCGCCCGCGGACCGCTCAACTCCCTGCGGCTCCGTGCGGCCTGGGGAGTCGCGGGGACCCAGCCGAACGGGTCGGAGGCGCTCACCCTCCTCTTCCCGCTGCCGGTGACCGATCTCGATGGCGAGAACGAATCCGGGATCTACTTCGGGCGTGTCGGAAACCCCGATGTCAAACCGGAGCGTACCACGGAGATCGAGGGAGGCGCGGATGCCGAGCTGTTCGGCGGGCGGCTCGCGCTTTCCCTCACGCTGTTCCACCAGCGGACGACGGACGCCCTCGTATCGGTGCCGATCGCTCCATCGCTCGGGATCGGGTTCAACCGGTGGGAGAACATCGGAGAAACGGTCACGCGGGGGCTGGAGGGCGTCGTGAACGCGCGCGTCGCGGAGTGGGGGTCCACCCGTTTCGACCTCATGCTCTCGGGGGCGCTCCTGGACGGCGAGCTCGTAACGCTCGGCAAGGACATCGCGCCGTTCGTGAACGACGCGCAGCGACATGTCCCCGGGTATCCGCTCGGGGCGTACTGGGAGCTGCCGATCGAGTCGTTCGGCGACGCGAACGGAGACGGCATCATCTCGCCCGAAGAGGTGGCAGTCGGCGACACGGCGGTGTTCATCGACGAGGCCCTGCCACCAGTGCAGGGCGTGGCGAGGCCGGTCCTGTCGTTCGGCGACCGGGTGTATGTGCGTGCGTCGTTCGAGGCTCGCGCGGGGCACAGCCTGTGGAACGGGACGGAGTGGTTGCGGTGCAGGGGAGGGCGCTCGCGGCGTGTCCACGACCGGGCCGCGCCGCTCGAGGACCAGGCGGCCTGCGTGGCGGCCATCCACGGCGGCACGGCCGCCGGGTTCATCGAGACCGCGTCGTTCGTACGGTGGCGGGAGCTCGCGGTGACGCTGGAGGCCCCGCCGTCGTGGCTGCGGGCTCTCGGCTTCGAGCGCGCAGCGCTCACCCTTTCCGGGCGGAACCTCGGCCTGTGGACGTCGTACCCCGGTCTCGACCCCGAGGTGTCTCTCGTCACTGGCGACGAGCTGTTCACCGTCGACTTCAGCACCCAGCCCCCGGTCCGCTATTGGGCCGCGCGGCTGAGCCTGACCTTCTGATGGGCGCCGACGTGATCCGACCTCTGGGGCGGGTGGGCCACCTCTCGTCCGCGTCCGTGGGCCGTCGTAGATGGACGCGGGTCCGTGCGCTCGTGGTCGCCGCACTCGCCGTACTCGGCTGCGGCGACCCGCTCGCCGTCGATCAGCTCGACTTCGTCGACCCCGGCGATCTGGAGACTCGCGATGGCCGCGAGGCCCTGAGACTCGGCGCTATCGGCGACTTTGCGACCATCTTCGGCGGCCCGTTCGACAACTTCGTTCTCGCGACCGGCTTGCTCTCCGACGAGCTCAAGCGGACCGGGGGCTCCCAGGCGCATTCGGACGTGGACCAGCGGCGCGTCACGGAAGACAACGGGGTGGCCGACAGGGTGTTCCGCGAGCTTCACAGGGCCCGTCGGTCCACGGAAGGCGCGGCGGCGCTCTTTCTCGAGGACGCGGCTCCGGAAGAGGAGCCCGATCGCGTGGCCGCCGAGCTCCTCCTCCTCGCCGGATATACCTACGTGTTCTTCGGCGAGGCGTTCTGCTCAGGAGTGCCCGTCAGCGATGTGGCCGAGGACGGCGCGATCACGTACGGCCCTCCGCTCACGGGAGGCGAGCTGTTCGAGCTCGCCGTGCAGCGCTTCGATGAAGCCCGGTCGCACGCGACGGTCGCGGGTGCGACATCGGTGGAGGCTGCGTCGAGCGTCGGGCTCGCCCGGGCGCTGCTCGGGCTCGATCGGGTGGACGAGGCCGCCGTTGCCGCCCGGTCCGTCTCCACGGACTTCCGCTTCGAGATGCGGTACTCATCGAACACGACTCGCCAGAGAAACGCCGTGTACTTCCTCAACGCGGTGCTGGAGAACTTCTCGGCGGTCGATCGGGAAGGCGAGAACGGAGTCGACTACCTCACGTCGTACGAGCAGGGCGACCCGCGCACGCCGTGGGCCGAGGGAGCGCGCGACGACGATTCGAATCCCCATTACAGACAGCTCCTTTATCTCTCGGACTCGGATCCGGTCCCGCTCGCGAGCGGGGTAGAGGCGCGGCTCATCGAGGCGGAAGCGGCGCTCAGGTCGGGCGATGTTACCGCGTTCGACCAGATCCACACCGCGTTGCGCCTGGAAGCGGGCTCGGGACTCCCTCCCGTGGACACCGGTGGTCTGTCGCCCGACGAGCGGATCGATTTCCACTTTCGCGAACGGGCGCTGTGGCTGTGGCTGACCGGTCACCGCCTCGGCGACCTCCGCCGCCTGGCGCGCGACTACGGACGCGACCCGGAGAGCGTGTTCCCCACGGGCCCCTACACGCGGCCGGAACTCGGCGCGTTCGGCACCGACGTGAACCTGCCCGTGCCCCGGAACGAGCGGAACAACCCGCTGTTCGACGGCTGTCTCGACCGGGATCCGTAACCCGGAGCCCCTCTTCCTCCGTGTAACGCCCGTCCACGCCGGCGCGTATCAAGGCGTGACACGCGCGCCTTCGCCTGCCCATTGCATGACACCGTAACATCAATAACTAGAACACCTTATCCCACGAGCCAATGGCGGCACCGGGGTTGCCTCGATGGGTGTCGCGTCCCACTCCGCCACGGGGGCGGACGGGACAGACCCCACAAGGAGGCACCGATGTCTCGTCGCACCTCGATCGCGTTTCTATCTATCGGGATCATCCTCCTTACCGGTTGCGCCGAGCTCGACGAGGGGGCCGACAATCCGCTCGGGCCCGACGTCGAGCTTGCAAAGGGTGGCAACGGCAATGGCAACGGCGGTGGCGGGAACGACCCCACACCGATCGCGCTGACCGCGAACTTCGATGGCGGTGGCGCGATTACCGATGGCCCCGGCGTGGATTCCTACGCTGCCGAGATCAACGTGGGCAACGGGGACAACTTCCGGCTCATCACGGGTCCGGGCGGCTTCGACGGCAACGAGGCTCTGTGCGTTCAGGTCAGCATTCCGGCTGCGGACCCGCCGATCGATGACTGCGTCGAGATCGGGTTCGCGACGCAGGAAGGCACGTTCGCCGGGCTCGCGCCCCTCGGGAGCTCCACGGATCGCGGGAGCTTCTGGTGGCCGCACGGCGACGTCGGTCAAAACCTGCGGTACGGGGCATCGTGTCCCGCGAAAGGCAATGCCAACGGGGGGCCGCCCCGGGGGGCGCTGACCCTGACCGCTGGTCCGGACGCGGACAACAGCGGCGACCCCGACACGTACACGATCGAGACCACCGGCCAGGGGGAGGCCCTCCTCTGCGTCAAGGGCAGCAAGAACAGCTGGAGCTACCAGCTGGTCGACGTCCCGTTCAGCATCACGGTCGAGCGCCCCTGAGGCAGGGTGCCTGGCCGACGAGCCCCGAACGCGGCGCGCAGAGGGAGGCCCCCATGAGCAGGAAGCCGTCTCGAGCTATCGCCTTGCCTATCGCGCTTCTGGTCGCCGGATGCGGCGGCGAGTCCCCGACCGGGGGCTCGCCCCCCGCGCCCCCGCCGGGTCCACCCGCGACGGGCGTAGCTTCAATCGAGGCCGGCTATGAACGCGTGGGTCTCTTCCCGGACGACTTCGTCGTGGTGCCCGCCGAGGCGCGAGACACCGACAGCGAGGTCGTGTCGGTCGCGCTCGAATGGGCGTCATCGGACCCGCATGTGGTCGAGGCATCGAGTCTCGGTCCGCGTAACGGCAGGCTCGCCGCCGTCGCCCCCGGCGAGGCCACGGTCACGGTCAGTGCAGGAGCGACGAGCGTCGACATCGCCGTCTCCGTGGGAGCCGTGCTCGAGGGAGAGAACATTCTCGCGTCGGCGGTCAGCTCTCATCCGTGGGCCGAGGAGCCGATCCTCGCCGCGGGAAGCGGTGGGGTCCTTTACGCGGGGTGGAAGGAGGGGTTCGGCAACCCTCCCGGGAACCCCGCCCGAGTCATCTTCTCACGCTCGAGCGATGGCGGCAGGAGCTGGTCGGTCGCGACCCCGATGCCCACCGTGTCCGACCTGTCCGACGCCGAGGTGATCAGGAGCGATCCCTGGCTCGTCGAGGACCGCGGGTCGCTCGTCTACTCGTGGCTCGAACACGACGACGCCGGCCGCCGGGCAGTCGGGGTGGCCCGATCGGAGGACGGGGGAGCGACCTGGTCGGCCCCATCGAGCGCCCTGGCGTTCGAGGGAGCGCCCGACAAGTCCGTCCTCGCCGGGGATGGGGCCGGCACGCTGTACGTCATCTACGGGCTGGAGGGGGACGACCGCGAGAGCGTCGTGGTGGTGCGTTCGCTCGATGACGCGGCGACGTGGACCGACCCGGTCAGGGTGACCGAGGCGGAGGGAGCGCTCTTCCTGCCGATGATCGCCGCTCTCCCCGGGGGCATCGCGTGCGCGTTCTGGGGAGACAACTCCGACTTTCCGCTGTTCGGCGACCCGTATGCGCTCATGACCGCATGTTCGATGGATGGCGGGGTCACGTGGGAGCCGGAGCGGGTGCTGGACGTCGCCCCCGACCTCGGTCCGGGCTACCAGCGGCAGGGCGGGCCGCACGCGATCACGGACGGCGTCGGGACGTTCTTCGTCGCCTGGATCGCGGACGGCCCGAACTTCGTCGTGGCCCGGTCGGACGACGGCGGTCGGAGCTGGTCGGAGCCGGTCGCGGTGAACGACGGACCGAACGGGCTGCGGTGGCAACCGACCCTGGCCCTGGCTTCCGACGGGACGCTCCACGCCACCTGGTACGATACCCGGAGCGGCGACATCCACGTCGCGTACGCGTACTCGGAAGACGGCGGCCTCACGTGGTCGAGGGACGCGCGCGTGACGACCGGGGGTACGCCGCCGAACCTGACGCCGGTGGGACCGCCTACATCGGAGGGCACCCGGTTGGGAGACTACATGGGGCTCGTCGCGACAGCCGACGCGGTCGTGGTCCTCTTCACCGACTGGCGCGGCGTCGACCAGGATATCCGGAGCGCCCGGATCCCTCGCTGACGATGAGGGAAGCGAGCGTCGCGGGACTCCCGGAGAGTCCGCCCGAGGCGACCGCTCGATCTCCGTCGACATGCGAGCGGACCGCACCGCGTCAGGGGTGTCGTCGGAACCAGTCCAGGATCCGCTCGGCGACGCCGGCTCTGTCACGCGGCATCATGATCCCGTGTCCCACTCCCTCCAGTACTTCCAGCTCGACCGTCCGGCCGAGTTGTTCGAGGTGCGTGAACAGGTACCGGGAGTGGTCGACCGGAACGAGGGGGTCGGCCGCGCCGTGCAAAAGCAGCAGCGGAGTCGTGATGGACGGCGCGTTTCGTAACGGCGATGCGGCGTCCCAGGCACGACGGTTCTCCCAGGGCGCACCGCCCATGATCGAGCGCCACTGCACGGTGAAGTCGCCGTCGCCGTATGCGGCCGCGAGCGCGGTGTTCCCGGCGCCCGACACGGCGGCGCGAAACCGCCCGGTGCGCGTGAGAAGCTGGTCGGCCCGGAGGCCACCGGACGCCCACCCGCCGAGGTAGAGTCGATCCGCGTCGGCTCGGCCGGCCTCGACCAGGGCGTCCACGCCCGACATGACATCCGCCTCGAGCGCCTCGACGCTGCGGCCCGCGACGGAGCGGCGCACCGAGGCCGGATATCCCGCGCTCGGCCGGTCGTTCGGCAGAAAGACGGCGAAGCCCGCGTCGAGCAGCGCCTCGAGCGGCATCGGGTCGAACGGCGGTGTGGGGAAGGGGACTGCCGGCACGTAGGCGGCGGCCGATCGGCCGTCGGGTCCACCGTGAAGCCAGACCACCAGGGGAGGTGGCTCCGCGCTCGCCGAGTCGGGCGTCACGAGGAGGCCCTCCAGGGAGTCCGCGTCGCGCACGTTCCACCGGAAGACCTCCCAGCGACGGGTCGGCCCCGTCGTCTCCGGACCGACGGCTGTGATCGCGCCCGAGACCAGGTCGAGACGCCGGATCGTCCAGGGGGTCCCCGGGTCGGATCGCAGGTAGACGGCGGTGCGCGCGTCTTCATCGAACCGGGGGACGGCGACCGTGCCGCCCTCGCCGGTGAGGGGAGTCATGGAGCCGGTCGCGGCGTCGAGCCTGACGAGATCCGTGAAGACGCCGGAGGCGCGAACGACGAGGATGCCCGCCCCGTCCGCGGTCCAGCGGTGCCCCGACGGGGTCTCGAGGAAGGTGCCATCGAGGTCGCGCCCGACGTCCTCCACCCGTCCGGTCGCCACGTGAACGATCGCCAGGCCGTGTGCGGCGAAGCGGTCCACGGCCCCGAACGAGGTCGCGAACGCGAGGTGCGCGCCGTCGGGCGACCAGGTCGGTCGAATGTCGAGACCGGGACGCCGAACGACCGGGCGCGTCGTCTCGCCGGTCAGGTCCGCGACGAAGATGTCGGCGGCGTACGAGCCCTCCACGGTCGCTTCCGGCTGTACGGCGAAGGCGAGCTGGCGACCGTCGGGCGACCAGGCGAACGATCCTCCCGCGCCGAAGGGGTCCGTGTGGACCGTGCCGCCGGCGACGGCGATCGGCCGTGTCCGCTCTTCGTCGAAGTCGTGCACGAAGAGGCCGGTGGCTCCGGCCTCGCCGTTCGCCATCGGCGCCGCGAACGCGATACGCGCGCCATTCGGACTCCACTGGAATTCCCGGACCCCTCCCGGCGCCGAGACGGTATCGGTCGCTGTTCCGGCGCCGTCGGCGATCCGGATCTCGAGCCCGTCCGCGCCGGCGGCCAGCCAGGCGAGTCCCGGAGCCCCCGGTCTGAACGACACGGCGCGGCCCGAGCCCACGCGAACGCCGGTGCGTCCCGCACCGGCCAGGAAGACCGTGGAGGACGGCGGCGAGGCTCCCATGTCGACCTCGACCCAGGCGAGCCGGTCTCCGTCGTCGTCGATATCCACCTCGGTCAGGTAGGTCGAGGCCTCGAGGGTCGAGCGTTCGCCCGCCCGCCCCTGGGCGGCTGCCGGGGTCGTCATGCCGTTGAGGGCGGCCGCGACGGCCAGCACCCCACCGACGCGTGGAACCACCGTCCGGCCGAACGCACGGTTGCTCCCGGGACCCCGTCGTTCTTCGACCATGCTCGCCTCGTCGCCTGAACGGAGTTCGCAGTCCGATAGACACACCCGGGAGCGACGTGGGGGTTCCCCCGCTGACCGGTCGGTCGGCGTGGCGAGGACGCGCGCGGTCGCGCGCGGAGTCGGGCAGGGAGTAAACGGGCCGGGATCGGCGGGACGTCACATCCGTGGGACCAGCGACGGACGGAGGCGGCAGACGATGAGAGTACTCGCGGCCCTGCTCGCGGGCATGCTCGCCGCGCCCGCGGCGGGGCGTTGTCAGGAGTCGACGGGCGAGCATCTGACGATCGGTCTCTTCATCGCCTCGATCGAGGAAGGTGCGCGCGTCTTCACCCCGGTGCGCCTCCTGCCGTTCGAGCACCCGGAGGCGGAGGGGCACGAGTTCCCGAACGCGCTCGCGCTCCATCGATCCGAGTACGAGCTGCTCGTCGCGCTCGGTCGACACAGCGGGCTCGGGCTCGCGGCCACGCTCCAGCGGTACCCCGGGCCTCCCACCGAGGACTGGCCCTACGACGACTTCATCCCACCGGTGCCGCCCGAGGAGGATGAGACGGTCGTCAGGCTGAACGATCCGCCGCTTCCCGGGCTGCGCGCGGCACTCCTCGTCGATGGGGATCCCCGGGCGTTCATCGTCGATACGCGCGGCCTCACGCTCGACGAGCGGGACATGGCCCGCCCGACGACGATGGGTCTCGACATCACCAGGGCCGAGTTGCTCGCGGCACTCGCCGAGGTCGCGACGCGCCTTTCCCAGCCCGGAAGGGTGATCGTCACCTTCCCCTGAGCGGCGGTGTGGGCGTCGCTGCCGGCCCGCTTCTGCTCGTGCCGGACAACGCCGCCCCGTACCTTCGACTCCCCATGAGCGTTCGCAACCTGGAGTCGCTGTTCGAGCCCCGCTCGATCGCCGTGCTCGGCGCCTCGAACCGCGCGGGCTCGGTCGGAACCGTGCTTTTCCGCAACATCATCCTCGGAGGTTACCGGGGCGTGGTGTACCCGGTGAATCCTAAGTACGAGAGCGTCCAGGGTGTCCGCGCGTACGAGAGCGTACGCGAGCTCGATCCGGCGCCCGAGCTAGGGGTCGTTTGCACGCCGCCCGCCACCGTCCCGGGGCTCATCGGCGAGCTGGCAGAGGTCGGTGCGAAGGCTGTCGTCGTGATCACCGCCGGCCTCACGCCGGAGATCGAGGAGGAAGCGCTCGCCGGTGCGCGCGCCGGCGGGCTGCGGATGCTCGGTCCGAACTGCGTCGGGTTCCTCACCCCCGGGGCGCGGCTCAACTGTAGCTTCGCCCACACCGACGCCCTGCCGGGCCGGCTCGCGTTCCTCTCTCAATCCGGCGGGTTGACGACCGCGGTCCTGGACTGGGCGAAGAGCCGCGACATCGGGTTCTCGCACTTCGTGTCGCTCGGCGACAGCCTCGAGGTACACGCCGGCGATCTCCTCGACTATCTGAGTGCCGACCCGAACACGACCGCCATCCTGCTCTATCTCGAGTCCATCACTCGGGCCCGTTCGTTTCTCTCGGCGGCCCGGGCCGCCGCCCGTACGAAGTTCGTCCTCGTCATCAAGTCGGGGCGCGAGTCGGAGGGTGCGCGCGCGGCTGCCTCGCACACGGGTGCGCTCGCCGGCGCGGACGAGGTCTACGATGCCGCGATCGGGCGTGCGGGCATGTTGCGCGTCCACGAGATCGAGGAGCTGTTCGACGCCGTCGAGACGCTCGCGCTCGGCGAGCGGCCACGAGGTGACCGGGTCGCGATCGTCAGCAACGGCGGGGGGCCCGGGGTCATGGCGACCGATGCGCTGGTCGCCGCCGGGGGAACGCTCGCCGGGCTCGCGCCCGAGACCGTCGCGAGCCTCGATGAGGTGCTGCCGTCCACGTGGTCGCGTGCGAATCCGATCGACATCATCGGCGACGCGACGGGCGATCGATACGCGTCCGCGCTCGAGATCGTGCTCGACGATCCCGGAGTGGACGCCGTGATCCTCCTCTATTCGCCCGTGGCGCTCGTCTCGGGAGAGGAAGTCGCACGGGCCGTGGCTCGCGTGCTCGACACGCGGCCCGAACAACCGCAGGTGCTGACGAGCTGGCTCGGAGGCGCGGCCGCCGAGCCGGGCCGCCGCATCCTCCGCGATGCGGGGCTGCCGAGCTACGAGACACCCGAGCAGGCCGCGCGCGCGTTCGTCGATCTCGTACGGTACGGCCGCAACCAGTCGCGCCTCATGGAGACCCCCTCCTATCTGGCCGAGGACCCGGCGGACCGGGATGCGGCGTGCGGTGCGATCGGCCGGGCGATCGACGACGGGCGGGAGTGGCTCTCGGAGATCGAGTGCCGCGAGGTCCTGCGCGCCTACGGGATACCGGTGGTGGAGAGCCGTCTGGCGGGAACGCCGGAGGAGGCGACGCGGATCGCCGGCGAGATCGGCTTCCCCGTCGCGCTCAAGGTCGTGTCACCCGACGTGCTGCACAAATCGGACGTCGGGGGCGTGACGCTCGATCTCGACGACGACGAGGCCGTCCTCGAGGCGTGGGACGACATGTCTGCCCGGCTCGAGCGGCTCCGTCCCGGCGCCCGGCTCGAGGGATTTCTCGTCCAGCAGATGGCGTCTCGCCCCCACGCTCGCGAGCTCATCGTCGGCGTGACGACGGACCCCGTCTTCGGTCCGGTGATTCTGTTCGGTCAGGGCGGCATCGCCGTCGAGGTCGTCGCGGATCGCGCGGTCGAGCTTCCCCCGCTCAACTCGAGCCTCGCGGAGAGCCTGATCGGACGGACGAGGGTGTCGCGGCTGCTCGAGGGCTACAGGGACCGCCCGGCCGCGGACATCCGCGAGGTGTGCGAGACGCTGGTCCGCGTGTCGCGGCTCGTGTGCGAGATCCCGCAGCTCCGCGAGCTCGACCTCAACCCCCTCCTCGCGGACCCGGACGGTGTGCTCGTCGTCGATGTGCGCATCCGGGTCGAGCCGGACGACCGGAGCCCGGGAGACCACCTGGCGATCAGACCGTACCCCCGGGAGCTCGTCGAGAAAGTGCGGTTAGATGACGGTCGATCGGTCGTGCTCAGGCCGATCCGGCCCGAGGACGAGCCGGCGCACCTCGAGTTGTTTCGCAGGCTGAAGCGGGAGGACGTCCGATTCCGCTTCTTCGGCGAGGTCCGGCAGATGCCGCATCAATCGCTCGCCCGCTATACGCAGATCGACTACGACAGGGAGATGGCGTTCATAGCGACCACCGAGACGGAGGCCGGAGATGGGGAGACGCTCGGGGTGGTGCGCGCCGTGTCGGATCACGACAACGTCCGTGCCGAGTTCGCGATCGTCGTGCGCTCCGACGAGAAGGGGGGCGGTCTCGGGGAGGCCCTGCTCGCGAAGATGGTCCGGTACTGCGCCGACAGCGGCGTCCGCGAGCTGGTGGGACAGGTGATGGAGGGGAACGCGGCGATGCTCGGTCTCGCGGCGAAGCTGGGCTTCGAGAGGGAGCGTCTCGCCGGAGAGTCGATCGTGGAAGTCCGGCTCCCCCTCGACGACGTCCGGCGGGGCACCGACGCGGTCGTCTCGTGACCGCCGAGATCTGCCCGGGCGTGAGCGAGCTGGACCATACCGCCGACGTGGGCATATCAGTGCGTGCGGCCTCGCTGCGCGAGCTGTTCCACCGCGCGGCGCTCGGAATGTTCCATCTCGTCTATGCCGACGAGACCGGATCGGCTTCGTCCCCCTCGCCCGAGGGGATCGAGCGGCCGATCGTCGTCGAGGGCGTCGACGTCGCGGCGTTGCTGGTCAGGTGGCTCCGCGAGCTGCTCTACCTCGACGAGAGCGAGGCCGCCCGGTACGTGGACGCGACCCTGGACGACATTGCCGAGACGCGTCTCGCAGGGAGGGTGCGAACCGGGTCGTCGCCGACCCCGCCGGTGCGGGAGCTGAAGGGGGTCACCTACCACGATCTGGAGGTGGCACGCGAGGACGGCGGGTGGCGCGCCCGCGTGGTCTTTGACGTTTAGGACCGAAGGAAGAATCAGAAGGGATCCCCGGTGTCGACCCGAACGAAGCACAGAGCTCGGAGCGAGGACTCCGCAAACTGGTACGGACGGCTCGACCTCGAGCGGCTCGACGACTACCGCTGGCTCATCCCCCGTCAGGGACGCATGAACGTCGATGGGCTTCTCTATGCGGATGAGCGGCTGATCGCCGACATCCGGGGCGACGACGCGGTCCGTCAGGTCGCGAACGTCGCGTGTCTTCCCGGCATCGTCGGGCGCTCGATCGGCATGCCCGACATCCACTGGGGGTATGGATTCGCGATCGGCGGTGTCGCCGCGTTCGACCCGGACGAGGGCGGAGTCATCAGTCCCGGAGGCGTCGGCTACGACATCAACTGCGGGGTTCGGCTGATTCGCTCGGATCTCGATGTGGAGGACGCGCGCCCCCGCATGGAGGCGCTGATGAACCGGATCATGCGCGACGTGCCGGCGGGGGTCGGGTCGGGGTACGACGATTTCAGACTGGATGAGCGCGCGCTGACGGACGTGCTGACCACCGGCGCCGCGTGGGCCGTGCGCGAGGGGATGGGAACCGCCGACGACCTCGCGCGCATCGAGAGCCGCGGGGCCCTCGCGGACGCCGATCCCGACCTCGTCAGCGAGCGGGCGAGGACACGGGGCCGCCCGCAGCTCGGCACGGTCGGGTCGGGGAACCACTTCATCGAGATCGGATACGTCGATGAGGTGTTCGACGCCGCGACGGCCGACCGAATCGGCCTGGGCGAGGGGACGGTCACGGCGTTCATCCACTCGGGCTCGCGGGGGCTCGGTCACCAGGTGTGCACCGACTTCCTCGATGTGATGCAGGAGGCGGCGGGGAAGTACGGGATCGAGCTGCCCGACCGCCAGCTCGCCTGCGCCCCGCTCACATCGCCGGAGGCCCGGCGGTACCTCGCCGCCATGGCGGCGGCCGCCAACTACGCGTTCGCGAACCGCCAGGTGATGACGCACCGTGTACGGGAGGCCTTCGCCCGGGTGTTCGGCCGGTCGTGGGAGGAGCTCGCGATGGGGCTCGTCTACGATGTCGCCCACAACAACGCGAAGTGGGAGGAGCACGATATCGACGGCGTGACGCGCCGGCTGTGCGTGCACCGGAAGGGGGCGACCCGCGCATTCCCGCCCGGGCACCCCGAGCTGCCGCCGGCATACGCGGACATCGGACAGCCGGTGCTGATCCCCGGCGACATGGGGCGCTACTCGTACGTCCTCGTCGGGACCGAGGCGGGGTACCGCGAGACGTTCGGCTCCACCTGCCACGGCGCCGGCCGCCGGATGAGTCGTCGTCAGGCGAAGCGCACGGCGCGCGGCCGCGACCTGAAGGACGAGTTCAGGGAGCAGGGCATCGAGGTGCGCGCGTCCTCGTTCGCGACGGTGGCCGAGGAGATCCCGGAGGCGTACAAGGACGTGGCCGATGTCGTCGACGTCGTCGATCACGCGGGGATCGGCCGCAAGGTCGTTCGCCTCAGACCGCTCGGGGTCCTGAAGGGCTGATCGGCCGGCCGGGTTCCACAAGGGCGCCGCGCGGCTCGACTACGAGTCCCGGTTCTCCTCGAGGAATTCCTCGGTTCCCTCGGGCAACAGCAGGTCGTCGGCGATCGCCGCGATCTCCTCCGCCGACCGCCACTGGTGCTCGAGGTTTCTGAGCTCGCCCTCGAGGGCCCGGCGCTCCTGCTCTTCGTGGAGCGCCATCTCGAGCGCGAGCTTCGTCGGCTCGGGCATCTTGTTGATGTACCCGGGAACCCCCTTCCTGTCGGTGAAGCGGTCTCCCGTAGCGATGTCGGCGAGGAACGCGTCCGGGTGTCCGAGGTCCTCGATCTCCGACACCGCATCCTGGACGGTGCCCGCCTTCGCGCCACGGCGGTTCATCTTCGGGATGATGAGGCTCACGAGGCGTTCGGCCTCCTCGCCCTCGAACCACTCCTTCTTCTTCCCCTTCCGCACCTGGAGGCGGAAGCCCTCCCCCTCCGACGGTGGGCGGATGCGCGTTCCGAGCAGATCCACGTTGTTGAGCTTCATCACGCGGTCGTCATCGACGGGAAGCTTCAGCAGCGTGCGCTGGTTCCACATGTTGACGAAGTTGCCGCTCTGTGCGAGCAGCGCGCCGCTCAGGACCCCCGTCACGGCCCCACCGATCACGACGCCACCGAACACGGCCATCCCGCCGACACCGTACAGGAGCGCCCGCTTGCGGCGGCGTCCGAACTGGTCGCCGTAGCGCCAGGCCGCGAATTCCGGTCGGAGAGGCTCGCCGATGCGGACCAGCTCGAGCCCCTCGGGGTGCCGCGCGATCCCGATGTTGTCGGTCGAGGCCCGCACGCGGGTGCGCTCGAACAACCGCTCGCACGTCTCGACGGCCTCCCACCGCTCGTCGAGAGGGCTCAGATTCCACCGCTCGCACTTCCGGCACACGACCCACAACCGCCCGCGTGCCGAGTCGAACGCCAGACGGCGACCGACCGGGAAGTGCTCGACGACCTCGTTCTCGCCGAGCGGCTTGCTGCAGAACATGCATGCCGTGTACACGCGACTGTCCCTTCCGCGCGATATCGAAAGTGGCTCGCGTCAGAAGATACTCGCGGGAGGCGTGCGTATTCGACCCGGATGCCACACCCCGCTAACGTTGGCGTGGTTGGTGGCCGACAGGAACCGCGGGAAGACCATGCCAGCACCGGAGAAGACCGGACGGGAGCCGCACCGTTTCGCACGCATCGCGGCCGTGATCGTCCTGCTGTGGGGATGCGCGACCGACGAGCCGGCGACGGACCTGGCGGACACCCCCTCGGCCGAGCCGCGAGCCGCGCCGGACGACTCGCCGGCGGGGATGCTCGCGGAGGCCCCACCGGCGCTCGTCGAGGCGCTCGACGCCGAGCTCGCCGACCTGCCGGGGCCGATCTACTACTTCGCGGCCCGGGTCGACCTGAACGGCGACGATGCGGACGACTGGATCGCGCATGTAGCCGGTCCGATGGTCTGCGGTTCCGGGGGGTGCGACACCTTCGTCTTCGCCGGCGCGGCGGATGGGCTGCGGCTGGTCACGTCGATCAGCGTGACCCGACCGCCCATCGGCGTCGCACCGACCTCGACAGCAGGTTGGCGAGACATCCTCGTCCACGTGGCGGGTGGCGGTCTGCCGGCGGCGGATGCCCGGCTGCGGTTCGACGGCGCGACATACCCGGGGAACCCGACCGTCGCCCCCGCCGAGCTGCTCGAGCCGGGGACCGCCGGCGGGCAGGTGGTGATCCCCGAGTTCGAGTCGCTCGACGAAGGCGAGCTGCTGCGGCCGGGGGAGGCGGGTCGGTAGGCGTGGGGTCCGGCGGCCCGGGCTACCGTTCGAGTGCGAGCCTGACCGCTTCGTAGGCGTTCACCACCCCGCCCGTGACCGACAGATCGCCGAAACGGGCCGTCGGGCCAGTCTGCCCCGGCGGTGGCGGGTCTCCCGGCCGCGCAACCACCTGCTCGGGGTGTCTGACTGCCGATTCGAGGAGAATCTCCCGCACCTCGGACGCGGTCAGGTCGGGGAAGTAGGCCATCAACAGCGCCGCGACGCCGGTCGCTACCGGCGCGGCCATGCTGGTGCCCTGCGAGCGCTCCCACTCGCCGTCGGGGACGGTCGAGAGGATCTCGATGCCGGGCGCGAACACGTCGACCTTCGTCCGCGCGTAGTTGGAGAACGTCGCGGCGAGGCTGTCGGCCCTCCACGTGGAGGCGCCGATCGTCACCCAGTTGGCCGCCTGTCCACCGTCATCGTAGTACCGATTCGGGTAGTTGTCCTCCACCTCGAGATCGGCCCCATCGTTGCCCGCGGCGTGGATGATCAGCACACCGCGCTCGTCGGCGTAGCGAACCGCCTCGTCGACGAGGTGCTTCCGCGGCGAGTAGCCCTTGCCGAAGCTCATGTTGATGATGTGCGCGCCCTCGTCGACCGCGTAGCGGATCGCGTTCGCCACGTCCTTGTCGCGTTCGTCGCCGTCCGGCACCGCGCGCACGGCCATGATGCTGACGACGCCGGCGGCGATCCCGTCGTTGCCCATCCCGTTCCGCGCCGCCGCGATGATGCCGGAGACGTGCGTACCGTGGTCCGCTCCCGGACCCATCACGTCGGCGTTCCCGTACTGACGCTCGTCACCGTTCGAGTAGTCGTCGCCGACGATGTCGCGGGGGTCGAAGTCCGGATTCAGGGAGTACTCGCCCCCGGCCTCGACGTCCGCGCGTACATCCTCCATGTACTCGGGGGTGATCCCCGCGGCCGAAAGCTGGAGCCATATGTCCCGCATCTGCTGGAGTTGCGGGTCGGTCGTCTGGATGGCCTCCACCGCTTCGGGGGTCAGCTCCTCCGTGCCGGCGGCGCGCTGGAGGACCGGGATGACGGCCGTGAGCGCCGCGTCGATCTGCTCGACCTGCTGCATGAGGGCCGCGTTCTCGGCCCGGGTCTCCTCGAAATCGGCCGCGAGCTCGTCGCAGTCGTACTGTGCGGGCGGCGTCCCGCCCCGGCAGAGCGCGTACAGCCGTGTCAGCTCATAGGTATCGTGGTCGACGTTCCGGCCGTCGGGTCCACCGATGAAGTTCCAGCCGAACACGTCGTCGACATACCCGTTGCCGTCGTCGTCGCGGTCGTTGCCCGGTGTCTCGTCGGGGTTGTGCCACATGGCGTCGCGGAGATCGACATGGGCCGTGTCCACGCCGCCGTCGATGACCGCGACGACCACGGTGCGCGCGGGCTCGCGGTCGGCGAGCAACTCGAGCGCGCGGTCGGAGCTCACGCCGTACACTCCGTCCCGCTCGCGATCCAGGTTCTGCCACCCGTCCGGAGCGGCCTCCGGCACCGCGGCCGTCTCGGGCATCTCGGCGGTCGGTGGCGGCGGCGGGGGCGCGGTGCGCGGAGGCGCGGACGTCGGAGAGGGTCCACCGGACGAGGCGCAGGCCACGATGGTCAGCGAAAGAAGCGGGAGGCCGAGTCTCTTGGGGCGCATCAGGGTCCTTAGAAATCGAATGCGGTCGTCTTGAGGCATCCCCGAGACGCCCCCCGGGCCAAACGTATGCCGCGGCGGCTCGTCGAGCACGGCCGCATGCGGCATCCCCGGACCCGGCGAGACCGCCCGCGAGATCGACCGACGCGTGGTTACGGCTGCGGTCGACCGTCCGTCGACTCAGCCGCCGGCGCTCCACGGGGGCACGACGCCGTTCATCCGGGCGTAGGCGACCGCCTGACCGAGATGCTCGTGCATGTGCGTGACGAGGAGGACGAGCCCCTCGCGTTTCGTCATCTGCTGACCGAAGATCGTCACCTCGTCATCGAGCTCGGAAACGGGTACCGCCGCGATCGCGTGACGCGCGTGCGCGAGGCCCCCGCGCAACGACGCCACCACGGCCTCGGGGTCGGTGATCCGTTCCATCTCGCCCATGCGCGCGAACGCCTCCTCGAATGAAGCGACCTCCTTACCCGCCGGAGGCTCGACACCGAACGCCACCGGGATGTAGAGATTCGCGCCGCCCACGTGCGTGAACACCTCGCTCACCGAGCGGGTGTCTTCGTTCGGCCGCCATGCGAAGTGCTCGGTCATGACGTCCGCCAGGCTCAGGTACTTCTGCTCGAGCACCCCGAGGTCCCTCGAGAGCTCGCTCTGGATGCCCGCCGGCACGGTCGGTTCCTGCGCGGCGAGCGACGGGACGACGAAGGCGGTCAGCAACCCGAGCAGTGGGCCGCGGAGAGATCTCGAAGGTGGGGTGAGCATGGCTGGTACCTCCCTGGTTGCCGCGGGGGACGCGGTGCGTTTGCCGCGCGCGCGGTGGGCCCGGCGCAAGGTCAGTCTAGCGTCGGGTGGCGTGTGTTTCGAGGGGCTCGGGCGGACGTGGGAAGGGGAGAGTGGAGGCGGACCCGGGAAGAGCGGTCGGCTCTCCCCGGATCCTGGTCCGGGGGGTGGGTGAGGCTGGGTGGCCCCCCGTCCTCCGAAACGGCAGACGTTACGCCGGCTCTTCCACCGTGAGCTCGGCCACGCAGGAGCCGCCTTCACCATGCAGCGTGATCGTGTAGGTGCCGGCAGTGACGTTCCGCGTGTCGAGCCAGAAGATCGTGGTGTTCTCGTCGTTGGCGAGCGCTTCCCTCTCGGCGCTCTCCTCGGCGGACATCTCGACAGCCTCGACATCCTCGGTCGAAGCGAGAACCAGACCGCTCTCCTCCGGCGCGTCGATCGACGAGACCTCACCGAAGGGAGCCGGGAACATGCCCCACGCCTCGACGACCGATCCGGCCGCGACGGGGCTGATCTCGGCAGTGCACGCCTCCTGCTCCTGGGCATCGACTGCCATCGGCAGGGCCAGGAACAGCCCGGCCGCGATCGTCCCTCTCAACAGCTTCTTCATCTTCCGTCCTCTCATCCAGCGGTTGCAGGCAATCTCCGGCGAACGGGCCGGCGATGCGGACCCGGATCCGGATCCTTCTGCGCTGCCGTAGAAGCAACAGGCATACCGTCTGTCGGAGGGTGTGCCGGAGGCGACCGTCTATCCCGTAAAACATTTATTGTCAACGTATTACGGGATCGGATGCGACGTCTCGGTCCGCACGCGGCCGCTCGGGGCTCCCCGGGCCGGGCGGGAATGTTTCCCGGCGTCGTCTCGACCCCTCGGCGACTCGCTCGACCGGAATGCGCGCACGGGGCGGTCGGACAGTCCGCCCCGCGCCGCGGACAGGGGGCGGGAAGTTTTCCCGGGACGCGGGCTTGCGCGGACGTGCCGCGGCGGCCCGCGCAGGGTCGTATCTCGCGTCATGTCAACATGTTGGCCCGAAGCACGGGTGGGGCACGAGCATTGCTTTTTCGGGCGAGCGTCCCAGGAGACCAGCCCCCACAGTCGGGAGTCGAAAGATGCAGATGGAGACGAACCGAGTAGCGAGACGGAACGTGCGACCGAGCCTGGTCCCCGCCTGCGTGGCCCTGGTGGCTGCGGTGACGGTCGGGTGCTCGAAGAAGGTCGAGCAGAACGTGTTCGACCAGACGGTGGCCGAGCTGCGCGGCGAGATGCAGGACCTCGACGACCGCGTCACGGACAACTCCAACAGGATCTCCGAGCAGGAGGCCCTGCTGGCCGCCCTGCGGTCCGATCTCGAGGCGCTCGCGGCCGACTTCGACGACATGCAGGCGGCGGTCGTCGAGCTCGAGGACGGGTTGCGGTTCGTCACGCCCGTGCACTTCGATTTCGATCGTGCCGACATCCGTCCCGAGGACGAGCCGATCCTCGAGCGCTTCACGCGCGTGGTCGAGGAGTACTATCCCGTGGCGGTGATCACGGTCGAGGGGTTCGCCGATCCGGCGGGGCCCGCGGAGTACAACCGGCGGCTGTCCGAGCGGCGCGCCAACAACGTCGCCGAGTACCTCACGTCCCGGGGCGGTCTCCCGGCCGAGGGAATCCGCATCGCGGCGTACGGCGAGGATCGCCAGGTGGTGGAGGGCGCGCAGGGACCGGGTCGGGCCGGACTCGAGAACCGTCGTGTGACCTTCGTGATCGAGATGTCGGGGCCGCTGACCGCCGAGCTGGTGACGACGAGAGAGGACGGCGGATTGCGGTAGGTGCGTCCGGCGTCGGAACGGCCGTCAGCCGCGACCCCCGGGCGGAGGGGGAGGCGGGGGCGGCGGCACCACCGCGCCCTCGAGATCGACCTGTTTGAGCTGATCGAGCTGCTGACGCAACGCCGACTCTGCCCGGTACGACCGTCGCAGCTCGGACAGCAGGTCGATCAGCACGGCCGCCGGGCCGGCGTAGACCGACTCGGGGTAGTCCGTGACCAGATCGCCGAGGGTGCGGATCGCGCCGACGGCATCGAACAGGTCGCCGTCGGGATCGGCGTACGCCAGTCCGATCCGATAGAGGAGCCAGTCGGCGCGGTGGAGCCGGGCGTCCTCGGCGCTCGCCGGGGGGACCCGCTCGGCCTGGTCGAGAAGGTCGACGACCGTCGATGCCGCCGCCGCATAGGCCGAGGCGGGCTCGCGGCCGATCAACCGACCGAGGAGGCGCCGGGACTCGTCGGGGTCGAAGGTCTCGCGATCGGGGCGTGCGTAGATGAGGGCCGTCCTGTATACGGCCCAGTCGTCCGTCTGGAGGAGCGAGTCCGCCTCGAACGCGGAGATCGCCGCCGCCCATTCGCCCGTCCCGTAGTGCATGTCGAAGGGGTGCGCCGACTCCCCCGATGGCGCAGAGGCGCAGGACCCGGCGAACAGGGTCGAGGCGGCGAGTGCCAGACTGCGGGGCCGGAGCGCCCGGCGGGCTCTGCGAACAGCTGTCAACGTCGGCGATCCGTTCGGTCTAAAGCGGTTCCCGGCGCCGCACTTCCACGCGCCCGCGCGGCCACGGCGACGAATGATTAGGATATTCGATGGCGTCGGCGGAGTTCCGGACGCGCGCGGGCACTCGCCCAAAATAGCGCGCCGACCGGGGAGGATACCACACCGCCGCCGCGCCGGGCGCGGGATCGTCCGCACCGGGGTCGCGAGTCGGCGGCCCGCGGGCGGGAGGACTGACGGCGTGCAGCGAGGGGGGACGATGGGGTGGTGGGAACGGTTCCGTGCCGTCGGGGTGGGTGGAGTCGTCGCGGTCGCCATCGCGGTCCCCGGCCTTTCGCTCCGGATCGCGCCGCTCGCGGGGCAGACCCCCCTCGAGGAAGCCTCGGTGGATCTCGAGGAGCTCGCGGCCACCGCCACTGCCGCCGTCGTGTTGGTCGAGGTGAAGATCGGCGACGACTCGCGCCAGGGGAGCGGGTTCATCGTCGACCCGGACGGCGTCATCCTCACGAACTACCACGTGGTGCGCGGTGCGACGTCGGCTCGTGTACGGCTCGCCTCGGGGGACGTCTACGAGCACATCCAGCTCCTCGCCCAGGACGAGCGGCGCGACATCGCCGTGCTGAAGATCCCGGGGTTCGGCCTCCCGGCGCTCGATCTCGGCAACTCGGACGCCGTGCGGATCGGCATGACCGCGATCGCCATCGGCAGTCCACTGGGGCTCGAGAACACCGTGTCCACCGGGATCGTGAGTGGACGACGGCAGGAGCCCGAAGGCTTCCAGCTCCTTCAGATCACCGCGTCGGCGTCGTCGGGGTCGAGCGGCGGACCCGTATTGACCCGGGACGGTCGCGTCATCGGGATCGCGGCCTCCCAGATCCGACGCGGCCAGAACCTCAACTTCGCCGTACCGATCAACTACGCCCGCGGGATGCTCGCCGACACCGATCGCGAGGCGATCGCCGTGTACTCCCCGTCCCCGAGCGAACCGGTTCGAGAGGCGATGGACATGGCCGCGGCAGACGACCGGGTGAACGGGGGGCTGCGGTTCGATCTCGAGGCGCTGGCCGACGGGCACCAGCTCGACCTCGAGGCCCGGGATCTGTCGGGGGGGACGCGGACGACCCGCGTCACCGTGCGGCGGCTCGAAGACATCTTCGGCCGCGAGTCGAAGCTCGAGCGCTACATGGAGAGCGAGACCGCAGTCCGACAGGGAACGCCCGGCCCGGCGATCGCGACGCGGCGCGAGCGCAGCCGCACCATCGTGACCGCCGAGGGGCTCCGGCCCGTGTCGACCCGGGGTCAGATCGAGTGGAGGGTGGAGGGGGGCTGGCGGCGCGCCTCGTACGACCTGCGGTTCGAGGACGGGACCGTCGTCGGGACGATCCAGGACAGCGCCGGGGTTGTGACTCCCGTGGAGCGCGAGATCCCCGAGGGCATCCTGCTGCGCGAGATGACGGACCTCGCGTTCGGTATGCTGGTCGCCGAGCCGCTGATCGGGCGGAGCGTGGAGTTCGTCACGTTCGATCCGTGGACCGCACAGGTGACCGCGGACCGCTACGACGTACGGTGGAACACGACGATCAGGGCCGGGGGGGAGGAGCGCGATGCCCTCGTGGTAGACATCGTCAGCGGCCTCGACAACGACCGGGTCCACTTCACCGTGGAGGTTCCTCGCACGATGCTGCGTCGCCGCAGCGACCGCGACGGCGTGGTGGAGGAGGTCGTCCGCGTCTACTCGATCCCGCCGCCGGGGGACGGCGGGTCGTAGCTCCGGCAGGAGACGACGTCCGTTCAGGGGAGGGGAGCGGGTCCGTCCTCGGCCTCGGCCGCCCGCCGGTCGGCCTCGATCTGCTCGTCCAGCGCGCGGTCGACCGAGACATCCCGCTGTGCGCCCTCGGTGCCGGCGGCCCCCCGCGGCTTCGGCCGCTCCCGACCCGGTTCCGGCTCGTCCCGGTCGGGTGGGGAGATCTCGACCATGCGACCGTCCCTGACATCGGGCAGATACACCCGATACTCGGGCTCGGGAAGCTCGATGTCGTTGTCCTCCAGCCCGACCTTGAGCAGCCGGATCGCTTCGCTCTTCACGCGCAGGTAGTCGTGCCGCCGCTGATCCACCCACCCGGTGAACCGTAGCTGCATCGTGCTGTCCCCGAAGCCCCACACGACCGCTTGCGGCGCAGGCTCGTCCACGACGCCCTCCATCCTGAACAGGACGCCCAGACCCACGTCGAGCGCGTCGCTCAGGATCGTCGCCGAGGCGACCCCGATCTCGACCGTGAACCGGCGGAGAGGGTTGCGCGTGTAGTTCGTCAGCGGCTCGCGGAACACGGTCGCGTTCGGCATCTGGACGTGGTTGCCGTCGAGCGTCATGAGGATCGTCTCGCGTCCCGACAGCCGGACGACTTTCCCCGAATGCCCGCCGACCTCGATGTAGTCGTCTTCGGCGAAAGGATAGCGGAGGCTCATGATGACGCCCGCGAGGTAGTTCTCGGCGATGTCCTTGAACGCGAAGCCGAGGGCGAGACCCGCGAGACCGGCGGTCCCGATGACAGCTCCGACGAGCGCGGTCGCGTCGAGCAGCTCGAGGGCGATGACGAGTCCGGTGACGACCAGCGCGAACTGGACGAGGCGCTGGATGAGCGCTCCGAGGAACGGGCTGCCTCGGGACAGTGCGCGCTCGAAACGGACCAGGCCGATCGCCCACGCTACGACGCAGAAGACGACGATGATCACGAGGGCGACGCCGATGAGCGGAAGGAGCGAGACGAACTCGGCGAGCCGTTCGCCCAGCCGCGACGAGACGTCCTCGATTCGCGCCGACGCGTCGAGCGACGCGAGCCCGCTGTCGTCGACATACACGACGCCCTCGCGACCCTGCGCCAGCTCGACGGCGCGCTCGGCCGATGACCCGTCCGGGACCTCGCCCGCCAGCGTCACGACCCCGGCCTCCACCGTCACGTCGATGCCCGAGAGGGCCTGCACCCGATCGAACACGGCCCGAAGCTCGGCCTGGTTCAGCTCATCGAGCGCCTCCTGCCCGTCGGGGACCGGAGCGAGCTCGACCGAGTCGGCGGCTTGCGCGACTGTGTCGCCCTCGGCGTCCTGCGCAGCCAGCTCCGCGCGAACGGACAGCGACACGGCCACCGACAGGCCGCACAGGACGAGTACGACTCGACGTGATACCCGTCGTGCCCGCCGACGTTGGCGCCCGGCGAGTTCAGGAAACTCTGGTCGCGGCGCATCCCCGCGACATCGCACCGCGGGAGCGTAGCGAACCCGTCGAGGTCCTCGGTTCGCTCTGAGACCCACGACGATGCCGAAGACCACGGTCACGAAGTCGAGGAAGACCGTGATCCGGTCCTGGCGTCGCAGCGCAGCGCCGACTCTCCCGACCATCACGGTCGCTTCGGCGGGCCCGACCGCGCCGACTCACGGGGATTCATGGGAGGATGTTAGGTGCCTCGTCGCGTCGCGGCCAACGGTGACGGCCCCCCCTCGGATCGCGCCGGCATTGCATCATAGGTAATTACTAATGAAGCGTTGTCATACATGGTATTGGCATGAATGGCGATCTTCGACTAGATGGCATCGCATGGATCGCATACACTACCTCGGACTCGCCTTCGTGCTCGTGGTCCGGGCGCTCTGCACCCCCGTCCCTCGTCTCATCGCCCAGTCGCTTCCGGCCGGCGCCGGGGAGGAGATCGAGGCGTTGGTCCGGGAGCGGATGGAATCGGCGGGGATCCCCGGGCTCTCCGTGGCGATCGCCCTCGAGGGCGGGATCGTCTGGGCCGAGGGGTTCGGAACGGCCGACGTCGAGAACGGGGTGCCGGCGGGCCCCGAGACCGCCTATCGCACCGCGTCGATCGGGAAGCCCATGACGGCGACGGCGGTCATGCAGCTGTGGGAGCGCGGGCGGCTCGACCTCGACGCCGCGATTCAGGAGTATTGCCCGGCGTTTCCGCGGAAACGCTGGACGGTCACGACCCGACACCTCCTCGCCCACCTGGGCGGCGTCCGCCACTACGGCGGGCCGAACGCGGAGGCTGAGCTCTTCAACACCCGCCACTACGACGACGTCATCGAGCCTCTCGGGATCTTCTCGGGGGACCCGCTCGTCCACGAACCGGGGTCCGCCTTCCTCTACACGACGTTCGGGTACAACATCCTCGGTTGCGTCATCGCGGGCGCGTCAGGGGGAACGTATCTGGACTACATGACCCGGCACGTGTTCGAGCCGGCCGGCATGCGCGCGACGCGCGACGACGACCCGGCCGCGATCATCCCGAACCGTGCCCGGGGGTACAGGCGATCCGACGAGGGCGAGCTCGTGAACGCGCGCATGGTCGACATGAGCAGCAAGCTGCCCGCCGGCGGGTTCATCACCACGGCGCCCGATCTCGTCCGCTTCGCCACCGCGGTCATGGATGGGACGCTCGTCTCCGCGGAGACGTTCGATGAGATGCTCACGCCCCAGACCACCTCGAGCGGCGAGATCACCGGGTACGGACTCGGGTGGGGACTGATACCGGACGAGGACTGGTACGGCGAGAAGGAGGCGCTCCACGGGGGCGGCACCCCGCAGGTCAGCGGGATGCTCTACCTGCTCCCGGGGCGCCGGTTCGCGGTGGCCATCCTCGCGAACCTCGAGGGGGTCGACGATCGCGTCGGTCTCGCCGCACAGATCGCACGCATCGCGCTCGACCTCGACGGATCGAACTGACCGGTTCGGGTTGGACGCCCGGTTCGGCGGGGCTTTTCGGGACGCTTCGGGCTAGACCGCCCCGGTCCCCGCGGGCCGGGCGGCCCGCACCGCATCCATGAACGCTCGCACCACCGGCGACCCGGCCGTCCGCGGGTGGACCGCGACCACCCGTGAGCGCGGAGCCGGGGGCTCGATCGACGGATAGGCCAGGCTGCCCCACCGCACCGACTCGAATCCTCCGGGTACGACGGCGACCCCGGAACCGGCGGCCACGAAACCGACGATCGTGAGCCAGTCCGGTGCCTCCACGGCGATCTCCGGTTCGAGCTCGGCGGCCCGGAACGCCGCCAGCAGCTCGTCGTGGACGCCGGGTGACTCGTCACGGGGAAAGTGGACGAGCCGCGCTCCGGACAGCGCCGACAGCGGCACCGTGGCCCGACTCGCCAGGGCGTGGGTCTCGGGCACGACGACCACGAAGGGCTCGTCGACGATCACCTCGCAGCGACCGTCCGGCAGGGTCGCTCCGAACCTGCCGACGCCCACATGGTGGTCGGCACTCAGACTCTCCGGGATGAGGGATGTCGATTGCTGCCGGAGACGAACCTCCACGTCGGGCCAGCGCGCGCGGAAGCGCTGGAGGATGAGTGGGAAGGGCGAGGCCATCGCGGACGAGGCGAACGAGATCGTGAGCCGTCCGGTGTCGCCGCGGCGGACCCTCCGTACGTCGGCCATCCCCGACTCGAGGCGATCGAGCGCCAGACGCGCGGTCGGAAGGAAGACATCCCCCGCGGCCGTCGGACGGACGTCGGGACGCCTCGTGAACAGCGGCGACCCGACCACGTCCTCGATCCGGCGGATCATCTGGCTCAACGATGGCTGGCTCGTGCCCAGCCGGGCTGCCGCGCGGCCGAAGTGGCGCTCGTCATCGACGGTGATGAGCGCACGCAGCTGACGGACGCTGAGGGAGTCGACCGATGTCATGCGGGCCGTGCCGGTAGGGCTGGTGTGAACGGACGCGAGTCGAGGTCATGCTAGCCCAATGACCCGGCGTCCGCTCGGAACGCGGCTCCGGGCGAACGTTCGAGCGGACCCGACGAGGCGGCTAATCGGGTCTTAGCGCCTCCACGGGATCCGTCGCGAGCGACCGCCGCGCCGGGATCCAGCAGGCCGCGCCTGCCACGACCACCAGCAGCCCGGTGACGGCGACGAACGTGACCGGGTCGAACGGTCGCACGCCGAAGAGGAGGCTCGCGCTCGCACGGCCCGCGACGAGCGCCACGCCGAGTCCGATCGCCAGCCCGGCGCCCACGAGGCGCGCGCCCTCCGTCATCGTGATCCCGACGATGTCGGACGCTCCGGCCCCGACCGCCAGCCGGATCGCGAACTCGCGCCGTCGCGCGGCGACCGCATAGTGGATGAGACCGAAGATCCCGATGGCCGCCATCGCGAGCGCGATCAGCGAGAAGCCGATGAGCAGCGACGTCTGGAACCGGCGCTCGACGAGATCCGAGGAGAGCCTGTCCTCCACCGTCGACACGAAGTAGACGGGAACACCCGGGTCCACGGCCCGGACCGCCTCTCTGATCTCGGCGGCAGCCTCCAGCGGCTCCTCCGCGGCGGTGCGGACGACCAGCGTCTCGAGACCCGAGGGCTCCTGCGCCAGCGGCACGAAGAGCTGCGGGATGGGCTCGACATCGACTCCCTGGCGGCGCATGTCGCCGACGACTCCGACGACCGCGATCCACGGCGCCTCGGACTCGGGTCCTCCCGGCTTGAAACGGTGCCCCACGGGGTCGACGCCGGTGAACAGACGCGCCGCCATCGTCTCGTTCAGGACCGCGACGGGCGGGGCATCGGGGCCATCGGACCGATCGAAGACGCGACCCGCGACGAGAGGCGTCCCGAGTGTGGCGAACAACGCCTCGCTCACCTCATCGACCCTGAGCGTGACGCGCCGCCCGTTCTGTCCGGGCGTCCCGTCGGTCGTGAACACCCGCTCCACGTCGCCGGTCGTGAAGAGGTCGCCGATCGTTCCCGCGCTCTCGACCCCGGGCAGCGCCGCCACGCGATCGAGAACCTGCCGGTAGAAGTCGACGCGCCGGGCGTCCGACCCGTACGCCGTCGTGGAGAGGTTCATGGAGACGAGCCCCTCCGCCGTGAAGCCGGGATCGACGCTCGACAGGGCGATCCAGCTGCGGACCAGCAGACCGGCGCCGGTGAGGAGGACGATCGCGAGGGCGAACTCGCCCACGACGAGACCGCTCCGGATGCCGCGCGTCGCGCGTCCGGCCGATCCGCCCCTGCCCGCGTCGCCGCCGGCCAGCCAGCCGCGACGCCGGGTCGCCGTCCATGCCGGAGCCAGCCCTATGAGGATCCCCGCGCCGATGGACACGACGAGCGTCCACGCCAGGACCGCCGGGTCGAGCGAGGCCTCGTCGAGACGGGCGAGATCCCCCGGACCGAACGACCGGATCAGCCCGACTCCGGCCACCGCGAGCGCGGCGCCGATCGCCCCCGCCACAACGGCGAGCGTCGTGCTCTCGACGAGGATCTGTCTGACCAGCCGGCCCGGGCTCGCGCCGAGCGAGGCGCGGACGGCGAACTCGCGGGCCCGGCCGACTCCGCGCGCGAGCGACAGACTCGTGACGTTGGCGGAGGCGATCAGGAGGACGCACAGGGCCGCCCCGATCAGCACCCACAGCGCGACACGACGGGTGGGTCCCACCACGTGGCGTTCCAGCGGGACGACTGTCACGCCCCCCGTCCGCTCGGCGTCGGGCCGGTCGGCATCGAGCCCTGTCGCGATCGCCGTCATCTCGACGCGCGCGCCTTCGATCGTCGCCTCCGGGGCGAGCCTGCCGATCACGTACCAGTTTCCCTCGTTCTCCGTCTCCTCCCAATCGGGGAACAGCGTGTACGGCTCCCACACGTCCCCGTTCAGACCCGGGATGCGGAACCCGTCGGGAAGGACGCCGATCACTCTCGACGGGAGGCCGTCGAGCCGGATCGTGGCTCCGATCGCGTCCTCCGCGCCTCCGAACCGCGTCTGCCAGAACCCGTGGCTCAGGACGACGATGCGGGCTCGCTCTCGCGCCTCCGTCTCGGTGAAGACCCGCCCCCTGACCGGTTGCAGACCGAGAAGGGAGAAGAAGTTCGGCGTGACCCGCGCGACCCCGATGCGCTCGGCCGCTTCGTCGCCAGTCAGCGTCACCGCCACGGGGTCGAGGAAGGCCATGTCGGCGAACGCGGAGCTCGAGCGCCGCCAGGCGTCCGCGGTCACGTAGTCCGCCCGTCCTCTCTCGCCCGAGCCCGGGCTGCCCGTCCACAACAGCGCGAGCGCGTCCGGGTCGTCGAAGGGAAGGGGCCGCAGGAGGACGGCGTTCACGACCGAGAAGATCGATGCGTTCGCCGCGATCGCGAGCCCGAGCGTGAGTATGGCGACGGCGGCGAAACCGGGTCGCGAACGGAGTCCCCTGAGGCCGTACCGAACGTCCCCGGCGGTCTGACGCAGGGTCTCGGAGAGACGTCGCCGGCGCTCACGACGACGCGCCGGACCTTCGAGACCGCCGTGCGCAGCGGCGACGTCGCCGAACTCCCGCTCCGCGCGACGCCGTGCCTCTCGCGGCGACATGCCGGCCGCGACGAGATCATCGGTGCGTGTCTCGAGGTGGAAAGCGATCTCCGCCTCGACATCTTCGCGTGCCTGTCGTCCCGCGGGGCGTGGAACGCGCAGGACGCGCTTCCACCCGGGGTACCTGGACATCCGAGCCCGACCTGTCGTGAGGGAACCGTTCTCGTTCCCTTAGACGCTAAGGGGTATGTGCAGGGTTGTACAGCGGGACGGCGAATGCGTCCAGGTACGTCCCGGACAGCCTACCTCACCTTCCGCGCGACCGAGTTGCCCCCTCCCTGGGCGATCATCATCCCGGTGACCTCGCCCGCGTCGTCCTTCGTGAAGGTGATGAGCGCCGACGCCGTGCGCATGAAGAACCGTTCCTCCGTCTCGGCGTGGAGCGTGAGCGACTGCTGGCCGTCGGGCTGGAGCTGAAGCAGGCCGTCTTCGAGGGAGACCGTGAGCTGCAAGCCGTCGTCGCCCAGTTCGTAGACTCCGACGTACGTCTCGAGGATCTCCTCGGAGACCTCTATCTCCTCGCGCTCGGGGATCGGGTCGTACCCGCGCGGCACGCCCTCCGAATCCCAGTCCCACTCGTACGCGTTCCGCACCCGGCGGGCGATCTCGCCCATTACGGCGCCGCCGCGGTCCGCGTTCGTCATGATGGCGAGTCCGTACCCCTTCACCTTGTGCGCGACCAGGGTGCACCGGAAGCCCCAGTTGCCGCCGCCGTGGCTGAAGTACCACCCCTCGCCCTCGTGCCCCACGACGAACCCGACGGCGAAGTCGCCGACACCCACCGGCGACAGCATCTCCTGCACGGTCGTCCGCGAGAGCACCCGGTTCGACTCCCCGACCGACGACTTCTGCACCTCGATCGCGAAGCGCGCGAGATCCGTCGCCGTCGTCCACAGACCGGCGGCCGCCATCTCGGGGTAGACGTGCCACTTCGCGCCGCGGCTCCGACCCTGGCCGTCGTGCGCCCGGGCCGCATTGCGGTCGTTCTCCGGCGAGATCGGCTGCTTGAACGAGCTGCGGGTCATCCCGATCGGCTCGAGCACATCCTCGCGCATGATCTCCTCGAACGGGCGGCCGCGCGCGTCGGCCAGGGCGAGCTGCATCACGGTGACTCCTCCGCCCGAGTACTCGGCGAACGTCATCGGCTCGCGCTCCATGAACACGGCGCGGGTGTTCGACGGCTCCTCGCCGTTCAGCATCTGGACGACGGTCGGGATCGGGTCGCCGGGGTCGTAGCCCGGGTACCCGAACCCATCGCCCAGCCCCGACGTGTGGCTGTGGAGCGTCCGCGGCGTCACGGGCCGCTCGTCGGTGAACCCACCGCCGTCGAGCGTCCAGGAGGTCAGGATGTCGTTGATGTCGGTGTCGAGCGTGAAGAGCCCGTCCTCGACCGCCTCGAGGACGGCCATCGCCGTCACGGGCTTACTGATCGAGGCGGCCTGGAACATCGTCTCGGTGTCGACCGGCTCGCCCGTCTCGACGTCTCTGACGCCGTATCCCTTCGCCCAGTGGACCTGGAAGTCGTGGATGACCGCCACGCTCACGCCCGGAACCCCGAACTCCTCGAGCAGCCCGTCGATGGTCAGGCGGCCGAGGTCGTTCGGGCCATCCGTCTCCTGAACGCCTTCGATCGCGGAGATGTAGTCGGAGGCCGTGCGGTCCTGGCCGGCCGCCGTGGCCGGGAGGGTCAGCGACACGAGGATCGCCGCGAGCACCGGACGGAAGGTCATCGGTCTGCCTCCTGGGGCATGAGCCGGGCGGTCGCGACCGGGCGTCGGGACGCGCGCTGACGAAGAATGTAGGGGACAATGGCCCTTCGGGGCTTGCTGCGGTCGAGCTCGAGGGGTGATTCTCCGAGACCGGCCGTCCCCTCGGCCCGGTACTCACCGCCGATCCGGGAGTCTTCTCGTTGCGGACACAGGTTGGCCCGTATCGCATTCGCGACATCGTCGGAGAGGGCGGCATGGGCGTCGTCTACGCGGCCGTCGATGAGCGTCTCGATCGCACGGTGGCGATCAAGACCCTCGGCGCGAAGTCGGATGCGGTCTCGCGGGCCCGGCTGCTTCGGGAAGCGCGGGCCGCCGCGGGTCTGAGTCACCCCGGCATCTGCCAGGTGTTCGACGTACGCGAAGAAGAGGGCGAGCTCTGGGTGGCCATGGAGCTGCTCGAAGGCGAGACCCTCGCCGAGAGGCTGGACCGCAGCCGGTTCCGGGTGCGCGAGGCGATCGAGGTGGGACTCGGCATCCTCGCGCCCCTCGGATACCTGCACGGACGCGGGTTGATACACCGGGATCTGAAACCCGGGAACGTCTTTCTGACGCCTCACGGCGTGAAACTGCTCGACTTCAGCCTCACGGTGCCGCGAGAGGCGAGCCCCGGCACGCGTTTGACGCAGGAGAACGCGATCGTCGGGACACCGCACTACATGGCCCCCGAGCAGTGGCGGGTTCGAGAGATGGGGCCCTGGACCGACATCTTCTCGTTCGGGGCGATCCTCTACGAGATGCTTGCGGGGGGATACGCCTTTCCCGGCGATGACCCGCTCGACGTGTTCCACGCCTGCGCGTTCGAGGATCCTCCGCCTATTGCCGGCCCGCCCGGGATCGAGTGGCTCGATGCCGTCGTTCGGAAAGCGCTCGCGAAGGAGCCCGGGGATCGCTACGAGTCCGCCGCGGTCACCGCGGAAGCGCTCGCGAGCGCGCACGGACGCTATCGGACGGGCGTGTCCGGGAGGCAGCGCATCGCGGACGCCGCCACGGCGGGTCAGATCTTCCGCTTCGTCGCGCTCCCGTTCAGGCTGCTGCGCCCCGATCCCGAGATCGATTTCCTCGCCGCCAGCCTCCCCGAGGCGATCGGCGCCTCGCTGGCGGGGCTGGAGCACCTGGTGGTGAGGTCCACGGGTGTCGCGAGCGTCGAGAACGGGGAGCCCGACCTGCAGGAGCTCGCGTCGGAGGTCAGGGTGGACTTCGCCCTCCGCGGCAGCCTGCTGAGCGCGGGGCCGAAGGTGCGCCTGAGCGCCCAGCTCGTCGAAGTGCCCGAAGGCACCGTGGTGTGGTCGATCAAGGAGGATGTACCGCTGGGCGATCTCTTCGAGCTCCAGGACGAGCTCACCCGCCGCGTGGTCGAGGGAATCCGCATCCCCCTGTCGCCCCGCGAGCGCGCAAGCCTGGAGAGGGACGTCCCCGCGACCCCGCGCGCCTACGAGCTGTTCCTCCGCGCCATCCACATGGAAGGGAGTGCGGGGTACGCTCGCACGCTCAACACGGCACTGCGCGACCTGCTGAGATCCTGCCTGGATGAGGATCCGACGTTCGCCCCCGCCTGGGCCCGCTACGGACGCGTGTGCCGGAAGATCGCGAAGTTCGGTCTGGCCGACTCGGACGAGCACCTGCGGATCGCGGAGGAGGCGTTCCGGCGGGCGATCGAGCTGCACCCCGACATGCCGCTGGTACACCGCTACTACGCGTTCTTCGAGCTTGAGCACGGAAGCGATCCGATCGGGGTGATGACCCGACTGCTCGCCAGGATTCGCGACCGCGTGAGCGAGGCCGAGTTGTTCGGCGGTCTCGTGGCGGCGTGTCGGTTCTGTGGACTGTACGAAGCATCGATCGCGGCGCACGAGCGCGGGCTCCGACTCGATCCGGGGCTCGTGACCAGCGTCCACCACACGTACTTCCAGGTCGGCCGGATGGACGAGGTGGAGGACAGGGACTTCCTGAAGGCGTTGAGCGAAGACGACGAGCACGCCCTGCGGGTAGCAAGGGTGGACGCAAAGGGGACGGCCGAGGGAAACGTCAAGCGCTACGTACAGGCCATCATCGCGGCCATCGAGGGCCGAAGAGACGAGTGCGTGGGTCTGTACCGCCAGTCCGTTCCACACGGTTTGACCGACCCGGAGTTCCATTTCTACTTCGCCCGGGTGCTGTCGCGTGCGGGGGCGGGGCGCGAGGCCCTCGACGTGATGCGCGATGTCGTCGTCGGACGCGGCTTCTACTGCCCCCTGCCCCTTAGAGTCGACCCCTGGTTCGAGACGCTGCGCGACCAGGCGGGATTCGACGAGTTGCTCGCGAACGCCGAGACGTCACGCGAGCGTGCGCGGGAAGCCTACCGTAAGGCGGACGGCGAGAGCTTGCTCGGGGTACCCGAGGCCTGACCGCCGACCCGCCCCGGCCCCCCGCTGGCGAGGGCGATGGGGAAGCCCGCCGGTGTCTTCGAAGAGCCGTTCGAGGCGAAGATGGGGCAGCGCGCCCCGCCGTAGCTCGACACGCCGCGGCGAATGCCTCCGCCGACGTCGCGTGCCGTCGGAACACGCTCCCGACGCACGCATACGTCCCACATGACGGGCCGCCAGGCCCGTTCGGAATTCGAGACAATCGCGAACACGTGACGGAAAGGAATCACGTTGAAAGCAACGACGCGCCCGCGAAAGACGATCGAGAACGAGATCGAGAAGACGATGGGCATCGTCCCCAGCATGTTCGACCGGATCCCGGACGAGTTCCTCGACGCCGAGTGGACCCTGTTCAGGGATCTCGAGCTCGGCGAGACGAACATCCCGAACAAGTACAAGGAGCTGATCGGGATCGCCGTCCACTCGGAGACGAAGTGCCGCTACTGCACGCTCTTCCATACCGAGGCGGCGAAGCTGTTCGGTGCCACGGATGACGAGATCCAGGAGGCCGTCCACTACGCGAAGTACACGGTGGGCTGGAGCGCCTATCTCAACGGCATGCAGCAGGACTACGACGAGTTCGCCGACGAGCTCGAGCAGGTCGGCGAATACCTGAAGGACCGGGTCGAGGAGCGGGACGAGAGCCCGTCCGAGACGACGTCCGAGAAGGTTCTGGTCGGCGTCTGATGCCGGTCGGCATCGAGACCATGACACGATCGGTCTTCCCATGAAGATCGAGCGTCTCCGCCCCACCGTGCTCAGCGTGACGCTCCATGCGTACGAGATGGCGGCCCTCGTGGCCGCCGCGCGGTGGGTGGCGGACGGCGCGGAGGGCGAGCTGAGCCCCGAGATCCGCGCACAGGTCCATGGCGTCCTCGCGAGCTACGATGAGGCTCTCCGCGGCGCTTCGGGCGAGCCGTACTCTACGGGGGCGGACGGCTCCTGACCCGGCCACGTCCGGAAAGGCAGTTCCCCGCTTGCCGTCCGCGTCTCCGTGCGTCCACGTTGGGGGCGGCGGCGACGATGTCGCCCCCCAAAACGGCTTCCAGCCCCGGGAGTGACGGATGCGTCCTACCGAGCGGTTCTTCGATCAGGTCAACAGCTCCTTCGACAAGGCCGCCGTGCTCACCGAGCACCCCGTCGGGTTGCTCGACCAGATAAAGCAGTGCAACAGCGTCTACCACGTCACCTTCCCGCTCGAGCGGGACGACGGGACGATAGAGGTGCTTCACGCGTGGCGGGCGCTCCACAGCAGCCACAAGCTTCCGGCCAAAGGGGGCATCCGGTTCGCGCCGACGGTCTCGGAGGACGAGGTGATGGCCCTCGCCGCCCTGATGACCTACAAGTGCGCGATCGTCGACGTACCCTTCGGCGGCGCCAAGGGCGGTGTCCAGTTCGACCGGACCGGGTATTCGCTCGAGGAGATCGAGCGGATCACGAGACGGTTCACCTTCGAGCTCATCAACAAGAACTTCATCGGCCCCGGGGTCGACGTGCCCGCCCCCGACTACGGCACCGGTCCGCAGGAGATGGCGTGGATCGTCGATACGTTCATGACGATGGTCCCCGAGGAGCTGCACGGGGCCGGCTGCGTGACGGGGAAACCTCTCGCCCAGGGCGGTGTGCGCGGGCGACTCGAAGCGACCGGGCGTGGCGTCTTCTTCGGGATCCGCGAGACCCTCCGGGACCCCGACGCGCTGGCCGCGCTCGGACTGGAGCCCGGCATCGATGGCAAACGCGTCGTGATCCAGGGGCTCGGCAACGTCGGCTACTTCACGGCGAAGTTCCTGGCCGAGGCCGGTGCGCGGATCATCGCGATAGCGGAGCGCGACGGGGCGATCACGAACGACGCCGGTCTCGATATCGAGGGCGTTCGCGAGCACCTGACCGAGACGGGGGGCGTGCGGGGGTTCCCGGGCGCGACGGGCACGCTCGAGACGTCCGCCGAGGCGCTGGAGCTGGAGTGCGACGTCCTCGTTCCCGCGGCGCTCGAAGGCGTGATCACATCGGACAACGTCGAGCGGATCAGGGCGCCGATCATCGCGGAGGCCGCGAACGGCCCTCTCTCCGCGAAGGCCAGCGACGCGCTCCACGAGCGCGGTGTGCTCTGTCTGCCGGATCTCTTCCTGAATGCCGGCGGCGTCACCGCGTCCTACTTCGAGTGGCTGAAGAACCTCGCCCATGTGCGGTTCGGGCGTATGGAGAAGAGGTACCAGGAATCGAGCCACCGCCGTCTGCTCGACGCGGTCACGCAGGCCACCGGGCACCGCTTCCCCGACGCGGTCGTCGCCGAGATCGCGGCGGGAGCCGACGAGGAAGACCTGGTCAACTCGGGACTCGAGGAGACCATGATCGGTGCATACCACACCATCTCGGAGACGGCGCGGAGCCTGGGCACCGACCTCAGGTCGGCGGCGTTCAAGACCGCGATCGACAAGGTGGCCGTGGTCTACACCGAGCGCGGGATCTTCCCGTAGGAGACCCGCCGTCGCCGCCGGGCTCGCGCGGTCAGGGGAAGCCGGGCGGCGCTCTTCTGGCCCGCGTCGCCTGCTCGAATGAATAGGCGAGCTCGATCAGCCGTGGCTCGGCGCACGACCGACCGATGAACGTCACTCCGAACGGCATCGGTCGGGCGTCGAACCCCTCGGGCAGCGGGGGGTCGCGTTCGATCGGTACCGTCGTGAAAGGGACCGTGACCGCCGGGTATCCGGCCTTGTTCACGATGTTCTCGCCCGACCACCAGGGGAAGAAGATGGCGTCGAGGTCGTGGGCGTCGAGCGCCGCGTCGAGCCCCTCGCCACGCGTCAGACGGAGGTCCTTCGCCCGATCCGCCTCGTAGCGGGCCCGGTCCGCATCCACGTCCATCTCGTCCGAGATGTCGAGCTCGGCCTGGCCGTACCGGATCGCCCCTTCGGCCTCGTGCTCGAGATTCCACTCGCGCAGCGCGGTGAGCGACGGTAGCGGCGCGGTCGGGCCGAGCGACTCGAGCCACAGGTTGAAGTCGCGCTTCATGCCGTACTTCATCACGACCGAGCAGCCGTCGTCGCCGCCCTTGCCCTGGGGGTAGTCGTAGCAGTTGCCGAACAACAGCTGGTTGTCGTCGGCGGAGGTCGCGACGATGCTCGGGATCTCGGCCGGGTCCACGATCTCGGCGCCCTGCGCCCGCAGCACCTCGATGGCGTCGCTCATGGCGGCGGCCTGCGCCTCGCTCAGACCGCCCCTCGGCTCGCTCGCCCCCGGAGGGGTCGTGGGCTCGTAGTAGAAGGTCCGGGGGATCCCGATCCGGGCGCCCTGAAGCCCATCCGACAGCAGGTGGGACGAATAATCGCCGTCCGCCGGGGTCTCGCAGACGCCGGTCGCCGGGTCCTGCGGATCCGTCCCCTCCATGGCGGCGAGCAGTGCGGCGGCATCCGCCACGTACTTCGCCATGGGGCCCGGCGTGTCCTGGTCGGCCGTGATGGGGATCACGCCCCGACGGCTGACGCGACCCACCGTCGGCTTGATCCCCACGAGCATCGTCTGGTTCGACGGGATCTGGATCGAGCCGGACGTCTCGGTGCCCACGCTCGCGGCCCACAGGTTGGCCGCGGTTCCGATGCCCGAGCTGGAGCCGCCCGTGTCGAGCACGCTGCGCCCATCGTCGAGGCCCTCGCGGGGGTCCGGGCGCGCGTCGTAGGGGTTCAGCCCATACCCGCGGACCGCGTTGTAGTTGTTCGGCATCCCGGTGGCGACCCAGTTGGCCAACTCGGTCAGCGTGGTCTTGGCGAAGATCACCGCGCCCGCGTCACGCAGGTTCTCGACGAGGGTCGCCTCGTAGGGGGGCGTATAGCCCTCGAACGCCAGAGCACCGCCCGTCGTGGGCATGCTCGTCGTGTGGATGATGTCCTTGAGCGCGATCGGGATGCCGTGCAGGGGGCCGCGGACGGTGCCGGCGGCGCGCTCCCGATCGAGCGCGTCGGCCTCTTCGAGGGCCGTTTCGCTGACGGCGAGGGTCGCGCGCAGCGTGTCCTCGTACCGCGCGATGCGGTCGAGGTACATCTGCACGATCTGGCGCGAGGTGACCGCGCCCGATTCCATGGCCCGCTGCATGTCCGCGAACGAGGCCTCGACGACCGAGAAGCTCGGGTCCGCCGGCTGCGGGGGCGGCTCGGGGGCGTCGCCCGACGGCCCGCAGGCCGAGATCGCGGCCGCGAGAGCGAGCCACCCGAGGCAATTCACGGCGGGTGTACGGGCGCCGAAGCGCGGCGATACGACTCTCATGCTCACTCCCTGTCCGACGGTCACCGTAGCGCCTCCACGAAGGTGTACCGTACCTGGAACTGGATCCGGTAGTCGAAGGCGTCGATCTCGGAGATGTCCAGACGGCGACCGAGCTGGAACTCGGCCCCGGCCCAGAAGTTCGAGGACGGCGCCCAGATCAGGTTCGTGCTGCCGTACGTCACCGACTCGATCTCGAAGGACTGCTGCTCAGAGCTGTTGTCGTGCGTGTTGTAGGAGGCGCCGAGCGAGGTGCTCAGGACGTCCGTCCAGTAGTGGTCGTAGTAGGCGGTCAGACCCAGCGAGGGCAGCGCCAGGGCGCCACCGTCGGGGTCCGGGGCCAGGTTCACGCCGCCGCCGTCGTTGATGAACGAGGCGATCCCGTGTCCGTAGACGATCCCGCCCCGGAACCGATCGCGGTCTACGGTCTGGAGGACGGCCGTCAGGTTGAGGCCCCAACCGAACTCCGAGCCTTTGGGCTCGTTGTCGGGCTCATCGACCGTCTCGTAGGAGAGCTGTCGCGCGACGCCCGCGATCTGCACGTGGCTGTCGCCCCAGTCGTGGCGGTAGTTGGCCGTGAGATCGGGGATGCGTCCGACGGCCTCGATGTCGTCGACGAAGCCGGGCGACGTCTCGCCGAGCACACCGGTGGTGAGGCTCTGGTTGGAGTTCTCGATGGCGAGGGCGAACCGTCCGGTCGGCAGGGCCCAGGTGTACCGCACCTGCGGATTCCGGTTCAGGGCCATCGCCGAGGGTCCCCACCAGTCGAGGACGTTGGGCCACGTGTCGATGTCGATGAAGTTGCTCCAGGTCCACCCGAAGCCGAGCGGTCCTACCTCGCCCCATGCGTGCCGGAGCTCGAGCGCGGTTCTCCCGGCGTCGGCCCCGAGGGCGAAGAAGTCGAGCTCGATCCACCACTTCGCCGGCCCGATGCGGGTGTCCATGCCTCCCGACAGCCCCACGCGAGTCTGTCGGACGCTGAAGATCGTCTTCCCGTCGCTTCCGTACTGGCCGGGGGTGGTGGGGATCGTTGAGGGCCGAAGGGTCGCCTCCCATGTGGGATCGACCCGCTTGAAATCGTAGATGAGATCGAAGTTGACCCAACCGTTCAGCTCGAGCCAGGTGTCACTGCCTTCCCTGGTGCGGCCGGCGATGTCGCGCCGCATCTCGTCGAGCTGGCGCTCGAGATCCAGGCGTCGAAGCGAATCGACCTGGGCCTGGAGCTCGCGCAGCTGCTCTTCGGGATCCTGCGCGGAGAGGCCGCCGGCCAGCGGGGCCATCGCGATGGTTAGCAAGAGCAGACGTCGAAGCATCGATCGCTCCCGGTCGTGTGGTTGGAGGGACAGGTGGCCGGAGCGCCGGGGGCGACGGTAGGGTTCGACACCCGCCGCCGAAAGCCGACCTGCCCTAAAGGGAAGGTCGGCCGGCGTACCCTGGGACGGGGTGCCGTCACGCCGGGGTCCCTCTCTCCGCCCGGCGAGACGGCGAGGGAGCGCTACCTCGACGGTGGATCTTCCAGCGGCGGCGCCCCCGTCGCCTCGACCGCACGCGCCAGCTCGGGCACGACCTGCTCGGCCATTCGGTCGATCTCGCCGCGGATCGGCGCGAGCTCGTTGCGCCCCGCCGCGAGGATGCTGCGGTGCATCGCGGTGGGGCCATAGGTGGTGTCGAGCCCGTCCTCGGCGACGCCGAGCCGATCATCCGGCGTCGGCGGACCGTTCTCTCCGATCTCGTCCTTCGCCTCGCTCCCCTCCAACCGCTCGAGCAGCTCGTACAGCTCGATCCGGGTGTCGTAGAGCCGCGAGGCCAGGGCCGGCTCATCCCGCGGCGCGCGTCGCAGCGACACCTGGAGCGCCTCGACTCGCTCGATCGCCGCGTCGAGGAGGTTCTCGGCCACCGCGAGATCGCGGGCGAACGCCTCGACCTCGGCGCGGAACGCCGCCACGGCGGCGTTCGGCTGCCTCGGCAACGCGCCGTCTCGCAGTGGCACGACCTCGAACGACACGGGGCCCGCCATCTCGGTGACCGCCCCGGCCGCGTGGCGCACCAGCGTCGCGGTGTAGCTGCCCGGCAGCGCCATGAACCCGCCGCCGCCGCCGGTATCGCCCGGCTCGACGAGCTCCTGCGAGGCGTGCTCGAGGTCCCACGCCACGCGGTGAAAGCCAGGTGACGCCGGTCCGTCGACCCGGTTCACGACCGTCCCGCTCTCGTCTCGCACGACGACCTGTACCCCGGGCCCCTGCTCCCGCATCTCCGCGTCCAGCGCCTCCCAGCCGGGGAAGGGGACGTCCTGTCCCTCGGCGACCGCGCGCTCGGCGTCCTGGCGTCGGTCCTCCAGCGATTCGTAGCCGTCGCGCAGGTAGTAGGTGAACACCGCCCCGAAAGGCGGGTTCTCCGCCTGGTAGTCGTTGTGGCCGGGGTCGCCGACGATGTCCTTCTCGACGTACCACGGGGCGGATCGGACGGGGAAGAGCGTGGCCTCCGCGGCGAGCATCCCGGCGCTCAGCTGTCTGAGCGGCGTGTAGTCGTCGAGGATGAAGATCCCGCGCCCGAACGAGGCGGCGACGAGGTCCTCGTGCTCGCGCTGGATCACGATGTCGCGGAACGAGATCGTCGGGGCTCCACCCTCGAGCTCGGTCCACCCGGCCCCGCCGTCCACCGTGAAGAACACGCCGAACTCGGTGGCCGCGAACATGAGCCCCGGCTCGACGTGGTCCTGGACGACTCTCCATACGAGGTGACGGTCGGGGAGCCCGCCCGCGAGCGAGGTCCACGTGCGGCCGCGGTCCGTGCTCTTCACGAGGTAGGGGCTGTAGTCGCCCTCCTTGTGGTTGTCGAGCGCGACGTAGACCGTGTTCTCGTCGAACAGGTCCGCCTTGATGTCGTTGACGAACGCCCTCGCCGGCACGCCGGGGATGCTACCGACTTCGACGCGTCGCCAGCTCCCGCCTCCATCCTCCGTGACCTGGAGGAGACCGTCATCGGTGCCTGCGTAGATCAGCCCCTCGACGAGCGGCGACTCGCCGAGCGAGGTGATCGTGTTGTAGTTGGACATGGCGCCGACGTCCCACGCGTTGTCCCAGCTCTGGACGCGACCCATGATCGGCAGCTCGATCCGCTCCTCGTTGCGCGTCAGATCGCCCGAGATCGGGGTCCAGCTGTCGCCGCGGTCGTCCGTCCGCCACACCCGGTGCGAGGCGAAGTAGATCCGCGTCGGTGAGTGCGGGCTGACCTCGATCGGGGCGTCCCAGTTGTAGCGCTCGAACCCCTCTCCCTCGCGTGCCTGGGGCTGGATGAACACCTGATCGCCCGTTAGCCGGTCGACGCGGTGCAGACCGCCCTGCTGCGTCTCGGCGTAGATGATGTTCGGATTGCCGGGCTCGGTGGCCGAGCCATGCCCGTCTGCGCCCAGGGTCTTGAACCAGTCGGCGTTGCGGATCCCGTGCTCGGTGTCCGTCCGCGACGGGCCGCCGTTCGACCCGTTGTCCTGGGTGCCCCCGAACACGTGATAGAAGGGCTCGGCGTCGTCCACCGAGATCTTGTAGTACTGCATGAGCGGCAGGTTGCCGATGAACCGCCAGTTGTCGGTGAGGTCGTACGTTTCGTAGAGCCCGCCATCCGTCCCGACGAGGATGTAGCCGGGATCGTCGTCGCGGAACGCGATCGCGTGGTCATCGGAGTGCTTCTCGTCGATGTCCATCGAGTAGAAGTTCGCGCCGTGATCGTCGGAGATGAGGGTCGTGGCGCTGACGAGATAGAGTCGACCGAAGTGATGCGGCGAGGCGTACAGCTCCTGATAGTAATGCGGCCCGGTGCCTCCCGAGACGGCGTCGGACATGCGGCTCCACGACTCGCCGCGGTTGGTCGAACGATAGAGGCCGCCCTCCGTCCGGATCTGCTCGACCGCCGCATAGACGATATCGGGGTTCTGCGGCGAGATCGCGAGACCGATCTTGCCCTTCACCCCCGACGGCAGACCGGTCGTGAGCTCCTCCCACGTCTCGCCGCCGTCCGTGCTCCGGTGGATCCCCGATTCGGGGCCTCCGCCCAGATACGCGGCGACCGTGCGGTGTCGCTGCCAGGTCGCGGCGTACAGGAGATCCGGGTCGCGCGGGTCCATGACCACGTCGGTGACGCCGGTCCACTCGCCGGCGCTCAGCACGTTCGTCCACGTTTCCCCGCCATCCGTCGTCTTGTAGAGGCCGCGATCGCCGCCCGGGGTCCAGAGCGGGCCCTGTGCGGCTACCCAGACGATGTCGGAGTCCTCGGGATGGACGATCATGGTCGAGAGGTGCTCCGACGCCTCGAGCCCCATGTTCCGCCAGGTCCTGCCGCCGTCCGTGGACTTGTAGACGCCGTCGCCGAATCCCACGTGCCGTCCGCCGACGTTCTCGCCCGTACCCACCCAGACGGTGGAGGGGTCGTTCGGATCGATCGCGATGGATCCGATCGAATAGGAGGGCTCGTCGTCGAAGATCGGCTCCCACGTCGTGCCGGAGTTCTCGGTCTTCCACACCCCGCCGGAGCCCACCGCGACGTACCAGATGTTCCGGTTCCCGGGGTGGAACGCGATGTCGGCGATCCGGCCCCCGTTGATCGCGGGCCCGATGTTCCGCAGCTCGAGCGCGTCGAGGTCGACATCGGCGAAGGCGGAGCCCTGCTGCGCGGCGGCGCCCGAGACGAGCACGCTCGTGAGGCAGGCGACCGCCACCGCGGTCGCGCGGGCTCGCCGTCGCGAAGCGGGCGTGGCATCCGCCACCGGGGCGCCGGGCCGAGACGATCCGGAACGACTGGTCGAGAGAGTGTGTGCAGGCATGGGCTTCCGGGGGGGTGCGGGTGGCCGAGACGGGAGCGCCGGGGCGTCGCCTGCCGCGCGGTCGCTACTTCGAGGCAGGCGCGGGACGACGCAGACTCAACCTATGGAGGCCTCCCTGCTGGCCGGAAGGGCATGCCCGCGAAGGAGTCGTGCGCGAGCGGCCACGACGTATGTTCAGGGTCGCATGGCAACGAACGAGACGTCGATCGGGGCGTTCGGGCAAGCCGGGTCGCGAGGCTCCGCATGAGGGCGTGCGTCCTCGACGAGCAGGCACCGATCCGATCGAGACCGCTGCGGATCGCCGACGTGCCCGATCCCCAACCGGGTCCTGCCGAGATCCGGGTTCGGGTGACCGCGTGTGGCATCTGCCGGACCGACCTCCACGTCATCGAGGGCGACCTCGAGCCACGGCGTCTTCCCCTGATCCCCGGCCACCAGGTAGTCGGGAGGGTGGACGCGCTCGGGCCCGGTGCGGGGCGGTTCGAGCCCGGCGACCGCGTCGGGATCGCCTGGCTGGCCTCCACGTGCGGCGCCTGCCGGTACTGCCTTGGCGGGCGCGAGAACCTGTGTCGCGGGTCACGATACACCGGGTACCACCGCCACGGGGGGTACGCCGAGCTGGCGGTCGTTCCCGAGGCGTTCGCATACGAGATCCCCGCCGGCTTCGATGACGCCCACGCCGCGCCGCTACTGTGCGCCGGGATCATCGGGTACCGCGCACTCGCGCGCGCCGAGGTGCCCGAGGCCGGCCGATTGCTGTTGATCGGCTTCGGATCGTCGGCGCACGTCGTGCTCCAGCTCGCCCGTCACCGCGGCCACGATGTGCATGTCGTCACTCGCGGCTCGGGGCACCGCGCCCTCGCCCGGCGGATGGGGGCCGCGTGGGTCGGGGATGCCGGGGAGTCGCCACCCGAGCCGATGGATTCGGCGATCGTGTTCGCCCCGGCCGGCGAGACCGTTCCGCCGGCGCTCGAGGCGGTCGGTCCCGGCGGGACCGTCGCGCTGGCCGGGATCCACATGAGCGACCTCCCTCCCCTGGACTACGAGCGCCACCTGTTCCACGAGAAGCGACTCCAGAGCGTCGAGGCGAATACCAGAGAGGACGGACGCGGGTTGCTGGCGGAGGCGGCCGAGATCCCCATCCGCCCCGAGGTGACCCGGTTCGCGCTCGACGAGGCGAACGACGCGCTCATCGCGCTCTCGAACGACGAGATCGACGGCTCGGGGGTGCTCATCCTCGAGGAGTGATCCCCGTCCTTCTCCACGCTCCGGGTGGAAGCCCGTAGACGCTCCTGAAACACCGGGTCATGTGGCTCTGATCGGCGAACCCGGCTTCGATCGCCAGCTCTCCGAGGCTCCGGTCCGGATCCGAGAGACGCGATGCCACGTGCTCGACACGCCGCGCGCGGATGAACTCGCCCACCGTGCAGTCGAACTCGCTTCTGAACGCCCGCGCGAGGACTGTGCGGTCGACACCGAGATCCCGCGCCACGTCGGCGAGCCTGTACGGCTCGCGGTAGCGCGCCTCCAGCAGGGTGGAGCACCGGCGGGCGAGCGATCGGCCCTCCACGCCGTCGGGGGTCGGCAGCCGCGCGACGACGGCGCACATCTCGAGCGCGATCGACTCGACGACGATCGGCGTGAGCTCGTCGGTGACGCCGAGCTCACGGTGGGCGCGCCGCCCGAGCGCCGCCAGCCGCGGCGACCTGAACGACGCCAATCGGGCGGGCAGCAGCTCCGTCAGGGCAGGGAAGGCCTCGGGCTCCAGCTCGATCCGCAGCGTGACCGCGCCCTCACCTCGGAACTCGTTCCAGTGGACCTCCTCGCTCGGCTTGAAGAGGGTCTCCCCGGGCTCGACCTGGTGGTGTCCGGATCGCGTGTGCTCATCGTAGAGACCCCGCAGGACGAGGTGCAGGCACATCGCCGAATGCGAATGCGGGGGCGTCCGCAGGGCGGGTGCGTGAACCGTGCGCGACACGAGGAGTCGGTCTCCTCGAACCGAAGCCTCGTGAGCTCCGAAGCAGTGATCGGGCATGGCGTCCTCCGTGCGCTCGATTCCACCGGTTAGACGGTCGAGACGCGGGAGACGTTTCCGCCGCTCGGGCAGCGGGAATGCGTAGCAGTGCTACGCATTCCTCATGGGGGGATGGATTCCCGGGTCGCGACCAGCTCCTCGAGCGCTTCGGAGACGGCCTCGGGGCGATCGTGCCAGATGAGAAACCGCGCCCCGGAAACGACGCTGTGCTCGATCCGCGCCCCCGCGCCGATGGCCGCGTCCCACCCCCCGTGCATGCGGGTTCGCACCAGCTCGCCGTTCTGCCCCTCGAGAAACGACTCGTCGAAGCCCGGCGAGAGGACTTTGAAGGGGACCGTCACGTCGCCGAGAACGGGGACCAGATCGTCGGCCCACGTCTCGACCGTGTACCTGATGCTCACGGGAAGGGTGGGCTCGAGCACCTCCCACCACGCCCGTTCGGCCACGTCCCTCTCGTTGGCGTAGAAGTCCGGCGTGAACATCCCGCTCGGCCACATGACTTCGGTCACGGTCCTGAACCACTGCCGGGCGAACCGGTCCATCGCCGGCGCGCGGTCGCCGGCCTCGGGTGGCAGCGGGAAGCGCGCCGCCGCCGAGAGGATCAGGACCCCGCCTACGAGATCGGGTCGCTCGGCGGCGAGTCGGGTCACGACGTTCGCCGCGTCGGAGTAGAACGCCACGACTATCGGCCGATCGAGCCCCTCGCCGTCGATGAGCCGCGCAAGACCGCTCTGGGCGCTCGCGAGCCACGTGCGCTCGCCGTAGGAGGTTCCCGCCGGCGGCATCGGCGGAGCCGAGCTGCCGCCGTACCCCGCGAGCGACACCGCGAGGAATCGGTGATCCTCCGCATGGTCGTCGATCAGTCGGGCGAACACCCGAGCGCCGAAGCCGAGCCCCGCGACGAGGATCACGGGCGTGTCACCCTCCCCGCCCGGGACCACCTGGCCCAACGATCCGAGCGGCGCGGTCATGTATCCGTCCGGGTGGACAAGGTTGTCGAGGGTCGAATCCTGTCGGTGCCGATCGGAGGGGGTCGGCGGCTTGAACTCGCCGGTCGCGGCGTGCGCCGGACTCTGTGACTGCGCGGCGACCGGTCGCGCCGTGCCCGGCGCGCCACACGCGACCCCCGCGACGGCGAGTCCGGCCAGCCAGCGGCCGAACATCCGGCCGTGTGCTCGACGAATCCATCGATCTTCGCGCTGCGTGACCACGCTCGCCTCCTCGTTGTCCGGTTCTCCGGCGAACGGCACGCTAGCGCGAGATCGACGGCCCGTCTTGAACGCTCGTGGCGTTGGAACGTGCGTGTGGGGCTCGACGCCGACTCATGAGGCGCCTCACTTTGGGCGTCGAGGGAAGAGACGTCCATCCAGCCCCGGAGGCGACCATGCCGACGATCATCATCGACGGGACCGGAGAATCCGACGACGCGGAGTATGCACGGTCGATGCAGCACTCCTTCTGTAGCCAGATCGCGCGTCAGATTCCGGCCGGCGCGGGCCGCTACCTCAGGGGGCCGACCCTCCTCGGGTCGGAGACCTCGCGGATCGCCGACGCCGCCCTGGACGCGCTCGCCGGGTGCGGCGACGACGGCCCGGTGAGACTGGTGGGATACAGTCGCGGGGCGTGCGCGTCGTTGCTCACGGCCCAGCGTCTGCGCGAACGGGGGGTTCGCGTCGAGTCGGTCTTCCTGTTCGACGCCGTGGACATGCAGCTGAGCGACGCCGCGATGGTGCAGATCATGCCCGACAACATCGACTACGTGGCGCATGCCCGTACGGCGCGCGACGTCGTCTTCTGGATCGAGAATCCGATCAAATCGCGCTGGTACTTCTACAACACCGGTCGCTGGCTGGCGGGGGATGGCGTGCGTGAGGAGGCGAGCTTCACCGGGTCGCACGGGGCGGCGGGGGGTGTCCCATGGCCCGATGTCGACGGCGACGCCGAGTGCGCCCGCGCGGTCGCGGAGTGGATGAACCAGCGGCTCGAGAAACGTGGCATCGCGGCGAGGCTCACCGCCTGAACGCGGGGGTCCTCGGCCGTTCGCTCAGAGGACGAGGACGGCGATGACCGTCACGGCGAGCGCCAGCACGATCGCCAGCATGGCGACCCAGAGACGGAGGCCGGAGCGTCCGGGGGCCGCCGTCGCGCGCTCTGGCGATGGGTCGGGCTCGGTCTCCTCGGGCACCTTGAAGATCCCGGTGGACGAGTAGGCGACCCCGCGATCGATCCACGCGTCGGGCGGCTCGCCCTCGTCCAGTCGGGGAGCGCCGATCGGGGTCGCCGAGGCCCCCGGAGAGGGAGCGTCCGCCGCGGCCTCCGCCTTCGCCGGTGAGGGGACCGTCTCGAACCGCGCCGCCGGACCATCGAGCCCGAACTCGATGACATCGCCATCGCGCAGGACCTGCTCGACGACACGGCGGTCGTTGATGAAGGTCCCGTTCGTGCTGCCCTCGTCCCGCAGCAGGTAGCGGCCGCCTTCATAATGGAGGCTCGCCTGGAGCCTCGAGACCACTTCTTCGGGGAGGATCAGATCGTCTTGGCCCGACCGGCCGATCGTGATGTCGCCGTCGCTCAGGGTGATCTCGACACCCTGCATCTCTCCCGAGAGGACCGTGAGCCTCGCATTCATGCGACCCGTCCGGTCTCAGTCGAAGTGCGCCACGACGGCGGTGATGTTGTCCGGACCACCATAATCGTTCGCCCGGCTGATCAGCTCGCGGCAATCGCCTCGAGGGGTGCCGTTCGCCTCGAACACTTCGGCGATCTCGTCGTCCGGGACCAGGTCGTGGAGCCCGTCGCTCGACAGCAGCAGACGATCTCCCCGATTTACCGCCACCTCCGAGACATCCGCGGCGACCGACTCGGACACGCCGATCGCCTGCATCAAGAGGTTCCTTTCCTGGTGGACGCGCGCCTGCTCGACGGACAGGTGACCGTGCGCCACGAGATCCTGTACGTGCGTGTGGTCCATGGTGAGCTGGCGGAGACGACCCTCACGGAACAGATACACCCGGCTGTCGCCCACGTGCGCGAGGCACATCCGCTGGCCGAGCAGCAGCGACACGCTGAGCGTCGCTCCCATGCCGTGCGTCTCGGCATCCTCCTCGCTGCGCTCACGCACCCGCTGGTGCGCCTCCTGGACGCCGCGCTCGAGCCACGTGCCGATTCCCTCGGACGCCCGGTCCGCGAGACCGGCCGCGCCGGCCCTGACGAAGTCCGCCAGCGTGGCGAGCGCGGTGGCGCTCGCCACCTCCCCGGCGAGCTGCCCTCCCATCCCGTCCGACCCGGCGAGCAGCAGGAGCGGCCGCCTTTCGGTGCACCCGGTCTCGAAGACCTCGGCGATCTCGGTGTCCGACTCGAGATTCCAGAGGAGGAAACCGTCCTCGTTGTTGTCGCGGGCGCGTCCGACATCGGTCACGCCGGCGACGGTGACCCGGGTCGGCGGGACCCTGGTGCTCCAGTACAGCGGTGTCGGGCTGCCCCCTCGCGGGTCACGGGGTCGCGAGCCGGGCCGGGTCGGCTCATCCGTCATCGGCGGCCCCCTGTCTCTGGAGAATCCAGTAGGCGAACGAGCACGGCTCGTCGTTGCAGCCGGCCATCCCGACGATGAGGCGATACGTGCCCGCGGTGGTCACGGTGAAGGCCGAGACCGGAGTGCGTTCGGTCCCCCCCATCGTCTGGTCGACGGGAAAACCGTCGGAGTCGACGACCTGGATGTTGAGCTCGACGCAGTCGGGGTCGCACGCCGCCACCACCGAGGCGTTCTCGCCGCCAAGGAAATCGAGCGCGTACGATGACGACGTAAGCTGCTCGAGCGTCCCGCGCTGCGTCGGGCCGACGGGCCGCCACTGCGAGGCCAGCGACTGCTCGTAGTAGGCGATGAGCTCGCCGACCTCGGGCGAAGGCGACCGCATCACCCAGTACGACACGAAGCACGGGTTCGACTCGCACGCGACCATGGCGATCTCGGCCGTCAGCTCCTGGGCCGGACCCGGAGGGACGGTCGCGAAGGGCCGGTTGTCGACGCCGGAGATCACCCGGTCGACGGGGAAGCCGTCCGCGTCCCGCAGCTCGAGGTTGAGCCCGTTGCAATCCTGGTCGCACGCGGCCAGGACGCCGGCCGCCTCACCCGCGATCACGCGGACGGGAAACGTGGCGCTCTCGCCCTGTCGAAGCTCGATTCGCTCGAGAACCGAGCCGCGGGCCCATTCGCCGGCGAGGTTTTCCTCGTACTCGACCCTCAAGGCGTCCTCGGCCTGACCGATGTAGATCTGCTTCGTGATGATCGGCGAGCACGCGGACGCGCCGAGGGCGGCCGTCGCGATCGCGGCGACCTCGAGGAGCCGGGGTGACGTGCGGAGTCCGTGTCCGTTCGATCTCATGGTCCGCTCTTCCCGAGGAGTCGCCATAGTCCGTTCGCGATACCGGCTGACGGGCATTCGAAAGTGGCGCGCTGGATGCCGGCGCCCGAGATCGCGTCGACCGGTGCCGAGTAGGTGCACGCATGGCCGTCGCGCTCGCCCACGAGCGTCAGCGCCTCACCGGTCACCCGCCCGTCGAGTATCAGGTCGATCTCGCCCTGAGGCGTCGCGCCGCACGTGACGAGCAGCCTGACGCGTCCGGTCAGCGTCGCGCCCTGCGCGGTCAGACCAAGACCGGGTCCGACAGGCACGGCGTTGCAGTTGCCGCCGCTCCACGACTCGATGAAGCCCGTCCACTCCCCGGCCAGGGCCGCCGCGAGCTGCTCTTCCGGGGGTGGCGGAGGGGGCGGCCCCGGTGGCGGTGGGCCGGGTGGAGGCGGCACGGGTGGCGGCGGCACCACGATAGGTCCGGGCCGGTTGCGGATGATCGCGTTCGCCGAGTCGCGGACCGCGACGCATGCCTCCTCGGCCGTCGGGAGCAGCCGGATGCACGCGTTCGCGGCGTCCAGGGCGCGCTCCGGCCGTCCCGGCAGATCGAGACCGGCCTGGACAGCCAGGCCGTCCCCGATCGTCGCGAAGAGAGCCAGCACATCGTCGTTCTCGGGCTCGAGCTCGAGGGCCTGGGAGAGGTGCCCCACGGCGACCTGATAGTCCATCGAGCCGACGGCATCGCGGGCGTCTTCGAGTAGCGTCTCGAGCTCGAGGTCGGCCCGGTGGACCAGCGTCACCCGTACGGCCACCGGGAATGCGCCCGACAGGTAGACCGAGTCTGGCAGCGTCGGCGTCCACTCCTCCTCACCATCGACGTCGTATCGGACTCGAACGTCCTGGATCAGCCAATCGTCCGACTCGTTTCTCAGCTCGTACCAGCCCGAGTCCAGACGCTCGGATTGCTGGCACGGCGAGCAGCCGGGCGAGGCCCCTCTCAGGACGATCCGCGCGCCGCCGGGTGCCCCTCCGCCCGGCGTGTCGATCGCGAACGATACCGAGGCCGGCTCGCGTTCGTGACGGATCGGGATGGCGCCCCCGCGCGCGTCCCTGAAGAAGTCGCGCAGCCCCATCGATCCCAGGGCGACCTCGACGACGTCGTTCCCGTGCTCGGCGCCGCGGTGCGCCTCGAGCGTCCCGTCCGCCCGAACCACGAGCTCGGAGACCTGCCCGGCCGAGGCCTGCGAGAGGATGGACCCGGCGCTCACCTCGGGCGGTCCCGTGAGAATCGCCAGCAGGGTGCCCCAGTTGGCCGCGATGGCGAGCGCCGCCGCAGCGACCGCGCCGCCGGCCGCGACCCACTTCCAGGGCGTGATCTCGACCAGCCGACGGGTCGCCCGGCGTAGCGACGCGCCGGTGCGGCCCAACGCCTCGAGGGCCCGCTCGGCCGTGGAGGCCGTGCGCTCGAGTGGCACCTTCACCTGACTGACCTGGTCCTCGACGATGCGGACCGATGCCTGCGCCGGCTCGCAGCGCTTCGCGCGCACCCGTACCACGTAGTCGCCGGAGGGAAGGGGGCCGATCTCCCACGGAGTCACGCCCTTCCCGATCGTGGCGGCCTCGCGTTTCAGGATGACCGCCGCGCCCGAGGGCACGCTCTCGACGCGGAGACTCCCGCCGGAAGGAACGCCGACCGTGAGCTGGAGACGCTCGAGCGCCCGATCGAGCTCCGATGCCGACTGGAACCGCTCCGCCGGATCGGTCTTCAGGAGTCTGAGGACGACCTCCTCGGTCGCCGCGCTCACGTCGACGCCCGCCTCGGAGATCGGGATCGGGGCCTCCGCCGGCTCGCCGTCGTGACCCTGCGTCTTGTTGAGCATGGCGTCCAGCATGCGGAGCTGCGTGGCGCGCGACTTCTCCGAGTCGAAGTCGAGCCCCAGCCAGGGCTCCTTCCCGGTCACCATGTTGTAGAAGATCACGCCGAGCGCGAAGAGGTCGGTGCGGCCGTCGACGTCCTCGCCACGGTATTGCTCGGGGGACATGTAGCCCGCCGAGCCCACGACGTGTCCGACATCCGTCAGGCTGTCGTGCCCGAGCCGCTTCGCGATCCCGAAGTCGAGCACCTTTACGAAGTCCCGGCCGCCGCGGTCGACGATGAAGATGTTGTCGGGCTTCAGGTCGCGGTGGACCACGGGCGGGTCCTGCGAGTGGGCGGCGGTGAGGGCCGAGCACACCTGGCGCAGGATGGCCACGCCGCGGTCCGGGGCCAGCGGGGTCTCGCGCTGGAGGAGCTGGTGAAGGGTCTCTCCCTCCAGAAACTCCAGGGTGAAGTACCACAGGCCGCGTTCCCTGTCCTGCGCGAAGTGGTGGAGCTCGGGGAGGTGGTTCGTATGCCGCCCGAGCTGGCGCAGGAGCTGAGCGTCGAGCCGGAACCGCCTGATCTGGTTCGGGCCGCTCGCCCGGTGTGGGTGGAGGACCTTCAGCGCCACGATCGTGTTCAGCTCGAGATCGCGGACCCGGTAGATCGTCCCGAAGCCGCCGACGGCGACCCGCGAGAGCACCTCGTAGTGCCCGTCGAAGTGCTGTCCCACGAGCGGGTCCTTCGTGCCGGCCTCGTCGTCCGACGCGTCCAGACGGAGGCCGCACTGGGGACAGAACTTCACGCTCTCGGGGCATTCCGCGTCGCAGCGGGGACACCGGGTCGTCGACATCGGCGCGATCGCCTCAGCTCACCCGCTTGAGCGGATCGGGCGGGTGTCTGAGCTCGAAGCGGACGACCTGCTTGCCGACGGTGAACTGCGCGCCGTCCGACAGCTCGTGCGGGCCACGTGCGAGAACGTAGATGCCGTTTCGGCTCCGTTCGTCACGGATCACGACGGCCGCATCCCCGGCGGAGTCCTCGACACGGATCCTCGCGTGGAGTCCCGACATGAGCGGGTCATCCCCGAACACGAGGTCGCCTTCCTCGCGGCCGATCGCCGTCTCGCCGTCGCCGAGCTCGTGCGTCTCGCCCGGCTCGCCATCCGCATCGAGGTGCACCAGCGTCGGGGCGGGCGACGCGCGGAATTCGAAGAGCTGGCTGCCGAGCATGACGCGGTCGTCGGCCTCGAGCTCATGCGAACCGTCGATCCGGAGAAACGTGCCGTTGACCGAATCGAGATCCTCGAGGATGAAGACCCGTCCCTCTCGTCGCACACGAGCGTGTCGCGGCGACAGGTACGGGTCGTCGGGGATACGCATCCCTCCCTCGGCGCTCCCCACGACCACCTCGTCGTCGAAGTCGAGGGTCTCGACCTCGCCGTCGGGGAGGAGCCGGGTCAAGCGACCCGTGTCGCGGACCGACGCCGAGACGAAGACCTGGGTGCCGCCACCCGGCGACGTCGGGATCGGCGGAGGCGTGTCGCCGGCCGACGCCGCCTCCGGCTCGGGGTCCCGCTCTGCGGGCTCGGGCGGGTCGGGGTCGGGTGTCGCGGATGCGGGCTCCTCGTCGAGCACGACCGCCGGCGTTTCGGCGGCGGTCGGCGCGAAGATGTCCGTCGCCGAGGGCGGAGACGGCTCGTCGTCGCCGCCGGGCCGCTCGCTCAACGGGCGACCGCACTCCGAGCAGAACCGGTACCCCTCCGGGTTGTCCGCCCCACAACTGGCACACGCTACGGTCGACAACGATCCCTCCTGAGAAGGACTCGATCCGCCACCGGTCTTCTCTGTCCGGGACGGGTACACCAGCGAAGAACCTACACCAGCGATTCCCCCTCGGCCCGTCGAGTCACCGACACGCCGCCGGATCGGGAGCGTCCTGCCACTGCACCGGTCCGTCGAAACGGGTGACACGGACGATCGAGACGGGGTAGACCTCGGTCTCGATGTCGGCGGCCGAAGCCGTAGTCACGACGCACACGAGCATCACGTCCCGCATGTCCCCCTCCTCATCCGGGAGGGACCGGATGCCCACGCGCTCGACCGAGATCCTCGACCCGATCTTCCGGGGCCCCGCCGCGACCACCACGACCATCTCCTGCTCGAAGTCGACCGCGGGCATCGAAGGCGCGTTCGCGCCCTGGTGCGACGTCGCCTCGCTCCACGCCCGGGCGAGTCCCGCGCGGTCGCGCACCACCGTCCGCCGAAGATCGCGGATCCCGCCGCCGTCGTGCTGATAGATGAGCGAGTGCTCGGCGACCGGGGCCAGCTCGGTGGCGGCCGGCGGGTCGCTGCCGCACGAAAGACCCAGCAACCCCGGCAGCGCGAGGGCGAGCAGCGTCCTGTACGCCCCGGACCGTCGGGCGGCGTTCGTTCGACTCGAAGTCCGCATGGTTCGCATCACCTCACGAAAGTGGAGGGACAGCCCCTGAGCGCCTGGAGCTGGTCGACGCGCAGTATCGGTACACTTACCTGCGGGAAGCTCAGATAGCCCTGAAGCTCGGAGCCGTCGTCGAGCTGCCAGCGCAGCGTCCACTCGTTGCCGCCGCCACGGCGCTCCCAGCTCGCCTCATCGAGCAGCTCGTGGATGGCCCAGACACCCCGCGTCTCGCGGGGGAGGAAGCTCACGTTGCTGCCCGGACCCGGGCGGAACGACGCGTTGCCGCCCGGCGATCCCGTCCAGGTGAACACGTTGCTCAACGAGATGGCGGGGCGGAACGTCACCGACCGCGTGTCGATGTTGAGCACCACTTCGCCGAGCGCCTCGGACGGCTCGAGGTTGAGGATGTACGAGACGCGGATCTCCTCGCCCTGCCCGTACAGCGCGCGCTGAATCGTCTTCCCCGCGTTCAGATAGGCGAGCGCCTCGTCCGTGATCGTCATGCGCCCCCCGGTCACGGCGCGGTAGGCGGAGGTCCCGATCGGCTCGATCAGCCCCCGTCCGATGAAGTCGTTCTCGAAGTTCGAGAAGATGCTCTGGCCGGGCATCAGCGCGGCATCGACGGCGTCGATCGTCGCCGACCGGCCCGCGCCCCGCGTGAAGGGGTACAGCGCCGCGACCTCTCCCATCGCGGTGCAGAGCCGCTGGCCGGCGCCGTTCGCATCGTCACGGGGGGCGCCGCGAACCCGCGCCTCGACGCCGCGGGCCGGCAGCTTGAGCAGGGTGGCGAGCGTTGCTCCGACGGCCGGGGCCCGCGCGGCCTGCGAGAAGTTCTGACCCATCCGGTCCACCGTCTGCTCGAGACCCTCGGCCGCGCCCACCGCCGCGTCCTGGTTCGCGACCGAGTTCCGATCGTCCCCCCAGGCATCGAGCGCGCTCCCCAGCCCGCGCAACGCCTCCACGTAGTCCCCGCTCTGCGGCGGCACCTGCACGCCGACCTCCGTGGTGTCGCGCGGCACCACGGCGTGCACCGGCTGGAACGACGTGTCGACCTCCTCGAGGTCGAGGTCGGCGGTGTGGTCGGAGACGGTCTCGAGCAGCCTCAGCATCGGAAACGGGATCGACGCGAGCGCGTTCGCCGTGCCCGCCGTTCCCTGACCGCTCACGACGGCGTCGGCGAGCAGCGAGCGCCATTGCTCGACGTAGTCGGCCGCATAACGGGCCAGCAACTCGTCGCGCAGCTCGTCGGGCGGCACCTCGGCGCCCGGACCGATGACGTACGCATCACGCTCCGTGAACGACGCGAGGTCGGCCAGCTGAGCTCTGACCGATTCCCACCCGGCGCGCGTGAAGGCGCCGGGGACCACGTGGTTCGCGCGCAGAGGACCGATGCCCGGGAAGCGGACGGCCGGGTTCCCCTCCGAAGCGGCCGAGAGCAGCGACTGGTAGAAGCGATCCGGTCCGGTGAAGGCCTGGAGGAACGTGCGCGCCGGCTGTACGAGGTCGCCCTGCTCCTCACCCCTGAGATCGGTGGTGTCGCGCAGCTCTCGCGCGAAGAAGGCGAACTGCGCGTCGGCGAGCATCGTCTCGTCCGCGTCGTCGCGATCGCCCGGGCGGTGCCCGCCCAGCACCGGAACGAGAAACTCGGCGGTCGCGGAGTCGCCGTAGCTCGTCATCTGCAGGTGAGCCTTGAGCGCATCGTAGATGGGGTCGAAATCGTCGGGCGTCGGCGCCGTCGGGATGTCCGCCAGTCGCTCGAGAAGGCTGCCGTTCGTCGTCTGTCCCAACCCGGCGTCGAAACGCTCGAAGTACTCGCGTCGCGCCTCGGCGAACACGCGCTGACCCGAGTAGAGGCCCCAGCGAAGCCGCATGGGGGCGCCGGAGGACACGTGGTCCCGGATCGACTCGACCGGGTCGCGCAGGGACTCGAGACGGCGCAACTCCGCCGCGTCGACCCCCGCCCCATCGGTGCCGAAGCCCTCGGCCGCCACGAGCCCCGCCGCCGTACGCTCGAGCAGATCCCGGTTCTCGATGAAGGACCGCGTCGTGACGAAGATCAGAAAGCCGCCGAAGGCGATCGCCACCGCCACGAGGACCCGACGAAGGAAGTTCACTCGCGAGCCGCCACCGGTGAGGCTCATCGCGGCGTGGTCCGACAGGACCACGTCTCGGAAGAAACGGCGGACGAACACCCACTGCGGGATCCGGCGCCGGCCCTGCGTGGCCGCGGGGGTCGGCTCGGGAGCCCCGCCCGCCTTGAAGAGCCTCGATGCGTCGACCGGCCCGGCCGCGGACGGTTCGGGCTGAACCGGCTGCGCGCCCTCCAGCACGACCGGTCGCACGCCGGTGAAGTAGAACCCTCGGAGGAGGGGGCTCGAGGAGAGCTGGCTCGGACGGCTCAGGTCGACGAGGAACCGGGTGACGCGCTCCTGGAGCTTCGAGAGCTCGCGCGGGAACTCGTATATGCCGGCCGCGCGCACGGGGTCGGACTCTTCCTCGAGCAGGTCCACGCGACGCGCCGCCAGGGCCCGGACGATCGCGTCGAACTGCGCCGCCACCCGCCGGGTCTGGCGATCGGTATGGCCGCTCAGCGCCGATTGCAGCTCGAGGGGGAAGGTCGCGCCGAGCACCTCGCCGATTTCCGCCTCGTCGAGGTGTCGGACGTAGTCTTCGAAGTAGCGTAGCCGATCGGCCTTCGTGAACACGACGTAGACCGGGAGGTGGATGCCGAGTCCCGCCGTGAGCTCGACGAGGCGCTCGCGGAGCTCTCTGGCGGCCGCGGGAATGGACTCCGACCACCCCGGCTCCATGAACCGGTCGCACGGGAAACACAGAAGGGCGACCCGCGAGGCCTGCGCGCCACGCCCCAGCACCGCCCCGGCTCGACGTGGCCGGAGGTGGCGCAGAAGACGCGCCCAGGCGGTCGGCTCATCGAGCAGTCGGCCACCCGCCTCGACGAACACCACGCCGTCGCCGAGCCAGATGTTGGCCGCCTCGGTCTCGGTCACCGCCTCTCCACGATACGGCTCGCCGGCCAGGCGCTCGGTGTTGACGCCGTTCACCTCGACGAGGCTCGTCTTCGTACTGCCCCGTGGCCCGGTGACGATGACCATCGGGAGTCGGCCGATGTTTCTCCCCCGGTCGGCGAGCTTCGACTCCTTGAGCCGCGACCGGGCCTCGGCGAACAGACGGTCGATGAGCCCGAGCAGCTCGCGCTGGACGGCGTCCGACGGGGCTTCCTTCGGAAGCGACCGCGACAGGAACCGGTACACCAGGAAGGCCGCCCCCAGCCCGAGCGCGACCATGACCCCCTTGAAGATCATCCCGAAGCGGCCCTCGGCGACGGGGATGAGAAACCCGAGCCCGACGAAGGAGAGCAGGGTCGCGACGGCCGAGGTCCTGATCTTCGTGGAACGCGCGATCTTCGCCACTAGATGCCTCCTCCCGCCTGACGGATCACGGCGTCCACGTGAGACCCGAGGAGCAACCGGTAGGCGACGAAGAGGATGATCCCGAGCAGGAACGTGCCGGCCGCGACCAGACCCAGCCTGCCGATCCACGGATCGGCACGCGCCTCCACCTCGTCGCGGGGCGGGGCCCACCGCGGCGAGATCGGGCCCGGACGTCCCCGGATCTCCTCGATCCGTCGCGACGTGCTCGCGATCAGCTCGCGCAGCTCGCCGCTGTCGCCGCGCACGTATCGGCCGCGGAAGCCGAGAAGGAGACAGAGCTGGTAAACCTCGAGCAGATCGGCGAGCTCGCCCGAGTCGCGGCGGCCCAGCAGCTCGCGGAGGTTGTCGAAGAAGATCTCCCCCGCGGTGTGGTGCTCGAAGATCTCCTCCTGAAGCGGCTGCCGCGCCCACCCCGCGAACATCGCCTGCGACGAGTTGAGCACGCTCTCGTCGATGAACGCCACGCACGCGTAGGTGGCCGAGCGGACGTCCTCGGCCCCGTAGCCGGCCTCGCGGGCCTGCGAGTCGGCGACGAACAGGAGCTGCTTGATGTGTCGCCGGAAGACGCCGGGATCGGTCGCCGCCTGCCGATTCGCACGGATGCGGACGACGACCGTGAGCGCTTCCTGGAAGCACTGGGCCAGCCGACCCGTCGCGCCGGCCGGGCCCGGTCGATCGGCTCCCGCCGGTTCTGCGCTCCGATTCATCGGCTCACCCCTGTGCGATCAGGACCGTCAGCTTCACGTCCCCCAGCGCTTCGGGTACGTAAAGTCCGACCGCGACCGGCTCGTTCTTCGCGACGGCCTTGCGCATCGACTCCCAGCAGGGGCCGGTCGTCTCTATCCGGAAGTATTCCCCGGCGGGCCGCGGCGATATCCGGGAGGGAGCCGAAGGCAGGTGCTCGAGCGCCATCCCGGGGTGCGCGTTCTGCACGAGACGGACGATGTGCTTCGCGGCGCAAACCTTGACGAGTCGGGGCACGTCGGAGATCGCCCGGGCGTGGCTCCCCTCGGGGAGCGCCTCCAGAAACCAGCTGGCATCCTCGAAACACCGTGGATCGGGGACGTCGCCGCTGTAGAAGAAGGGGACGGGCTCCATCGTCCCGTCGTCCGACTCGGCATGCAGCGGCTCGAGCTCGACGCGCAGCGCGCCCTTCGGCAGCACGGTGCGGAGGTGTGAGCGAATGTGGCGCTCGAGGGTGTCGAACGCCGGCCCCGGGTCGTCGTGATCGTATGGTGGGAAACCATCGGCGCGGGCATCCAGGGCGAACGTGCAGAGCGCACCGGAGAGCCTGAGCAGCTCGCGGTAGAGATCCTCCGGGTGTGTCGTGCGCGCGCGCAGGTGGTGCTGGAGCGGCGCGATCGCCGACTGAACGGCATGGGACAGCCAGTAGCTGACGATCTCGTCGGGCGCGGACGCCGCGGGGTCGGGCGAGCCGTTCCGTTCGGCCCCCAGCGTCGCCGCCTTTGCGGCCAGCTCCTCCACGAGTCTGTGGACGAGCTCCATGAGGCGGCGGCTCGCACCTATATGCAGGGTCGGCGGGACGAACTCGGGATCGTAGACGAACGTGCCCGCGTGATCGCGCATCACGGTCGCGATCGGGAGGGCGACCACGCCGCCTTCCTCCGGTTCCTCCAGGGCCAGCGAGAAGTTCTTCCGCGCGACGGCGATCCGCTTCTCGTCGATCCCGGTGGTCTCGTCGGCGACTTCGACCTGTCGCTCCACGTACCGGGTTCGCGATCCGCCGCCGTCGCGTTCGCAGTTCGCCCGGTCCGCACGATACGATGGGATCGCGAGCCAGAGCGTCTGACGCTGCGATGTCGGCGAGAAATGAGACCGTACTTCGAGCGGTGGGGGCGCGTCCTCCTCGGGAAACGAGAAGACGAGACCATCGGGCATCACGCCCGCGGCGTGGACGACCTTCGCCGTACCGTTCGCGAGAGCATCCGCATCGAGCTCGAGGCGGGTAAAGCCGTAGGGCTTGAAGACGACCGAGGCGAGCGCGAAGGTCGAGGAGTCCTCGAAGTACCGATCACGCTGCTGAAAATGATGGTGGGCGAGATGCATCCCCTCGCGCCACACGATCGGTCTCAGGGATCTCATCGCGCCTCCGGTGGAATCGACACGGAGTTTGCCTCGGTTTTAAGGCACAGACTAGGAT
>JAWWCR010000001.1:0-79541 GCA_033720355.1 Gemmatimonadota bacterium | reverse complement strand
CTGGCCGGGCAGCTCGGTCTGGGGCCTGTGACGCGCGACGGCGTGCGGCTCGCGGCCGCGGCGCTGCTCGCCGTATGGCTGGCCAGGGCCGGGGTCTGGAGGAGGCCCCGCCGGGCGTCGGCCTGAGCGTGCGTCCTACTCGGGATCCTCCACCCGCTCGAGCACGTAGAGCCCGCCCACCTGATCGAGTTGGAGGACCGCGGCCCGACCGCCTTCCATGATGAAGCGGTACCGGGCATCTCCCGCGCCGAAGGTCGTCCCCCCGAGCCAGTGCACGACCTGTCCGCCCTCGCCGGCCGTCCCCTGCCGGATCCGGAGACCCTCTTCGTCAGCGCTTACCGTGACGGTCATCCGACGCCCGCGGCTTGCGCCGCGGTACACGCCCTCGAATGCCGCCCGATCGCCGGAATACGCGCGCGGCACCACCGGAGCCGGCTCGCCGAGCACGAGGTCCTCGATCGCCGTCGCGATCGCCGAAGGGGAGACGGGGCCCGCCGTGTTGATGAGGACGACGATCGAGAGGTCCTCGTCCGGCAGGTACCGCAGCTCGCTCAGGTAGCCGAAGATCCCGCCGCCGTGCGCGATCCGCGTCTGCCCGTCTCGGCTCGTGATCATGAGCCCCTTCGCGTAGCGCACCGGCGTGCCGTCCTCGAGGGTCCCTGGGGTGATCATCGCCGCGTAGCTCGCGGGCGTCAGAAGGGTCCCGCCCTCGCCGTCCCCATGCAGGGCCTGGTTCCAGGTCGCGAGGTCCTCGACGGTCGAGCAGAGCGAGCCGGCCGAGTACGGCCAGCGGTGATCCAGGTAGTCCGCGGGTCGAAGCCCATCGGCGCCCATCTGGTACCCCTTCGCGCGCTGTGGCGTCAGCTCGTCCTTGTGGCAGTAGCGCGAGCTCCTCATCCCGGCGGGCCCGAAGACGCGCTCCTCGATGAACTCCTCGTACGACCGGCCCGACGCCTTCTCGATGATCTTCCCGACGAGGAAGTACGCGGAGTTGTTGTAGATGAGCGCCTCGCCGGGCTCGAAGTCGAACGGCTCGGCCGCGAAGAGCGCGATGAGCGAGTCCTGCTCGAGCGCCTGCGTCGTCAGCGATCGGAACGACTCCATCTCGGTGTAGCCCTTGATCCCCGACGTGTGGTCGAGGAGCCGGCGCACCGGAATCCGCCGGCCGCCCAGCGGATAGTCGGGAAACCACTTCGACACGTCGTCGTCGAGCGAGACGGCGCCCTCCTCGACGAGGAGCATCAGGGCCGCCGCCGTGAACTGCTTGGTCACCGATCCGATCTCGTACACCGCCCCTTCCGGCGTCGGTACATCGAGCTCGACATCGGCGAGACCGTACTCGCGGAGGTGGACCCACTCGCCCGCCCGCTCGATACCGATCGTCATCCCGGCCGCGCGGCCGGACTCGATCGCCTCCGTCGCAATCGAATCGATCGCCGCCGTCAGATCGCGGCCTGCTCGCTGCGCCTCGGCGCCACCGGCCAGAAACAGGAGCCCGGCGCAGACGATACCGGACGCCCGGTGCGACCTCACGGCGAGAGCCTCGCGGCCGCGGCGTCGATCGTGTCGGCGACGCGCTCCAGCGTACCCGCCAGCCGCTCGACCTGCGCGGCCGCCTCCTCCCACTCGCGCTGCTCGATCGCCTCCCGGATGCCCGGGAGCGTCTTCACACCGTAGCCCGTGTAGAAGCCCGGCGCGTAGATCTGGTGCCGGAACCACGGACGCCGCGGGAGACCGTCGTCACGGGTCATCGCCCGCTCGGTGGAGATGAGCGCCGCGTTGATCTCCTCGATGATCGCCATGTGCCCCGCGCGGTCCGCCTCGGGGACATCCGACAGGTTGTGCGTGCCGAGGGCGGTCTCGACGGCCCGGTCGAACGCCGCCGCGCTCTCCTCGAGCCGCGCGATCGCGTTCTGCACGGGCGCCCAGCCGATGTAGGGCACGTCATCCTGTCGCGCGGGCTCGACCCACGTCTCCGTGGGGTCGGCGGCGAGCCTGTACGCCCCGGCGTCGAGCAGCGCGTTTCGCCGCTCGGTCTCCTCGCGGGTGGTCTCGAGAAGGGCCGTCACCTCGTCGAAGTACGTCTTCACGTTCGAGACGAAGGGACCGAAGCGGTACGGCAGCACGTCGGCGTTCGCGAGCCGCAGCGTCGCCCGCGCGGTGATCTTGCTGAGCGCGGCCCCGTACTGGAAACCGGGGTCCCCGAACCGCGTGTAGTGGTCGAACGAGTCGAACTGCGAATGGTACGAGCCCCCGCCGCTCTCGCCACCGAAGCCGAGGTTGAGCGAGGCGATCCCGAGGTGCTGAAGGAACGGCGTGTAGTCGGACCCCGAGCCCAGCGGGCTGATCTCCATGTCCGACGCGTCGCCCGGCTCGCGCCCGCCACCGAGCGACTGTGCGGCCTGTAGCCGGTCCCACACCGACACGCCCGTCTGCGGGTCCTCGACCGATCGCGCCACCTGGTTGATGAAGCTCTGGAGGGTGTGCGACCCGCCCATCCCGAGGAATCCGCGACCCGAGCCGTCGGTGTTGATGTAGGCCACGGCCTTCTCGCGCAGCTCGGCCGCGTGGTGCTCGGCCCACTCGGTCGAGCCGAGAAGCCCCGGCTCCTCCGCATCCCACGACCCGTAGACGATCGTCCGGCGAGGGGGCGACCCGGCGCGGGCGAGCTCACCGATCGCCCGCGCTTCCTCCATCATGACGACGTGCCCGCTGATCGGATCCGCTGCGCCCATCGCCCAGCCGTCGCGGTGGTTCCCGCGGAGCACCCACTCGTCGGGGAACTCCGAGCCGGGCATCCGCGCGATCACGTTGTAGGCGGTCTCGAGCCCCCAGTCGAACTCGAGGTGGACTCGCACACGGGCCGGCCCCGGGCCGATGTGGTAGGTGATGGGGAGCGCGCCACGCCACGACGGCGGCGCGACCGGCCCCTCGAGCGCCCGCAGCAGCGGCAGCGCGTCGGCATACGAGATCGGCAGCACGGGGATCGTCATGAGCGTCGGCGCCTCGTCGAGCTCCAGCCGCTCGGCGTCGGCCGTCGCCCCGACGCCCGGCGTCAGGGGATCCCCGGGGAACCGCGGCATGTCGGCCACAGAGCCGCGCTGCACGCCGTGCTCCATGCGATACGGGCCCTCCGGATAGACATCGCCCTGGAAGTACCCGTCGTCGCGGGGATCCGAGTAGAGGATCGTGGCGACCGCCCCGTGCTCGGCCGCGACCTTCGGCTTGATGCCGCGCCACGACCCGCCGTAGCGGGCGATCACGACCTTGCCGGCGACGTCGATCCCGCGCCGCTCGAGCTCCTCGTAGTCCTGCGGAATCCCCTGATTCACGTACACCAGCTCGGCGGTGACGTCTCCGTCCGCCGAGTAGGCGTTGTACGTGGGGAGCCGCCCCTCGACGCCCGAGGTTTCGTCCTCACCGAGCACCGGCTCCTCGAGCGACGCGACGAACGGGTCGGGGGCAATCAGCTCGACGTGCCGCGTCGTCGGCGTCGGGAACAGCACCTCGTACTCCGCGATCTCCACCTCGTATCCCCACGACCGGAAGAGATCGGCCGTGAACCGCGCGTTCTCGAGGTTGTACGGGGCGCCTACGTAGAACGGCTCGCGGGTCATCCGCCGCATCCACTCCTCGAGGTTCGCCGGGTCGACCGCGTCGTCGATGCGGGCCTCGGCGGCGAGCTGACGGGCCGAGGCCTCGCTCGAGAAGCCGATCAGTCGGTCCTGCGCGACGAGGGGGGACGCGAGAGGGGACATGACGAGGAGCGCGAGCGCAGCGGGTCTGGCGAGATCGAGCACGGAATCTCCTGAATACCGGGGTTCTGGGTTCGGCGACGGCGCGGGCTCCGCCGGAGACCGCGTGACGCCGGGTGGAATGTGCGCGGGGAGCGGGCGCGAACGAAAGCGCGGGGAACACGCGAGCGGGCGCCGTGGCCCTTCGTCAGATCTCCGCGTCGTGCTCGACCTCGAAGCCGAGCAACCGATCTCCCTCGAACAGCGTGCGCACCAGGAAGGTCCGGTTCTCGACGAGGAGGGGGAGCCAGTACCGGTCGTCGTCCCACATCCGGTCGTACGGCAGGTCGTCCACGTCGGCCCACACGGGCACGGCCTCGTCGGTCTCGACGGGCTCGCCCTCGAGCCGGGTCGCCCGGAACACGTGGATCATGATGTCGTCGCCATCGGTGACCGCGAACGCGACCCGCCCGATCCTCACCGGGTCGAGCGGCGTCGCGCCCAGCTCCTCCTCGAACTCTCGGATCGCGGCCTCGACGACCGTCTCGCCCGGGTCGACCTTCCCGCCCGGGCCGTTCAGCTTCCCGGCGCCCAGGCCCCGTTTCTTCTCGATGAGGAGCATCCGCCCCTCGCGTACCACGTACAGGAGCGTCGCCTCGAGGTCTCCCGTCCAGCGATCCCAGTCGATCGCCTCGAACGCCTCGCTCATCAGGGGCCGGTGGCGTCGCGGGCGAGCGGTGCGTGCCCGTACGGCCGCAGGGACGGGTGCGCGGCGAGCACGGCGATGACGAACAGCAACGGCATCGACCACGCCGCCGCCGCGACGGGCCCGAATACATCGCCGAGCGCACCCGTGGCGGGGATGAGAAGCGCGCCGGCCGCCCACGCCAGACCCATGACGATCCCCGAGCTCGCGGCCGCGCCCCGCGGCACCATCTCCTGCGCCATGACGACGACCGGCGGGAGGAGCGCCATGTTGAGGAACCCGGCCGCGATAGCGGCGGCGATCCCGTTCGTGCTCGCGGGTGGCAGAACGACGGCCGCCAGGTGGACGGGCACCGCGGCCAGCGAGACCGCCATCATCATGCGCTGGCGGTTCACACGGTCCGTCAGGAACCCGCCCGCCAGGGTCCCGAACGCCTGCGCGCCCAGGTATGCGCTCAGGATGGCGGCCCCGGCCGCCTCGCTCACCCCGGCGCGATCGGCGATGATGGGCATGAACGTGAGGAAGGTGCGCTGGACGAACGCCCCCACCGCCGACACGCCGAACAGGATCCCCAGCGGACCCGCGAGCAGCCGCAGCACCTCGCGCGGCGGCGGCGGGTGCGGTGCGCGCACCTGACCCCGGCGGCGGCCGAGCGCCACCCACAGGGCCACCGACAGGACCACTCCCGGGATCATCGCTATCCACAGACGCTCGAGACCCACGGCGGCGACGATCGCGACGGCCGCGACGGGGCCGATCGCGAACCCGGCCGTCCCCCCGAACGAGAACACCGAGAGCCGCATACCCGCCCCGCCGCCGTCGGACGCTCGTGCGATGAGCGCCGCCCCCGGCGGGTGGAACGCGGCGGACCCGATGCCGCCCAGGATCAGACAGGCGAGGAGGATCGTGAACGTCGGCGCGACCCCGATGAGCGAGAGAAACACGCCCGTCACGAGCGGCCCGGTCGACAGGAAGAGGCGGCGGCCGAAGCGGTCCGCCAGATAACCGAACGCGGGCTGCATGAGCGAGGTCGACAGCGACAGCACGGTCGCGAGCGTCGCGGCGAGCGCGATCGACAGCCCGAGCTTGTCCATGATCCGCGGCAACAGCGGCGGCAGGAACGCCGAATACGCATCGATCGTCCCGTGCGACACGGCGATGAGGACGACGACCCCCGTGGTGCCGAGACGCGGGGCGGAGGCGTCGGCGGTAGGGGGTGCGGCAGACTCGACGATTGGCTGGTGCAGCGCGGGGCTCCGATCCACTGATAGGCATGCCTGGCCCGGCACGTTAACAGCTTCGGAGCCCCCCGCCAGTCGGGCGGCGGCGATGCCCGCCGGTTACATCCGCTGCCGCCTTCCGGACGCCTCGCGCGGGGTGATGCTCACCTCGAGGATCCTGTCGCCGCGGCGGATCTCGAGGGTCACCGCATCGCCCGGTGTGAGGCCGCCGAGAGTCTGACCGGCGTCCCTCGACGTGATCGGCGACCCCTCGACCGAGTAGAGCATGTCACCCGGCAGCAGCCCCGCCCGATCGGCCGGACCGTCCTTCTCGACCGACTCGATGACCGGGAACTCCGAGGTCCTGAAGACCGCCAGCGGCCCCGAGCCCCTCCATCCGCAGTCGCCACAGCTCAGCTCCACGCCGAACTCGACCGGGGGTCTGCCCCCCGACCGGGAGCCGCTGTACAGAAACGCCTGCCCATCCGCGAACGCGTCGTCCGAGACACCGAACGGCAGTCCGGAGACGATGCCCATGGCGAGCCCGCTCGAATCGGCCAGCGTGTAGAACGAGCGCGACCACGCCGAGTCCGGCATCACGTTCCACCCCGCGCCGTCCTGTCCGAGGACGAGGGCGGAGCTGAACGCGGAATCGGTCATGACCCACGTGTCGGCGAAGGTCGAGTCGCTGTACAGGGTGCGGTAGCCGGACGGGCCCACGAGGAAGTCGAACCCGGTCCCGCTCGTCACCGCCAGCCTCGGCAGATCGCAGCTCGCCACCGCCGTCAGCCATGCGTCGATCTCACGCCCGTTTCGCCGCAGCGTGAGCTTCACGTCATCGCCGGCCTTGATGCTGCCGAGCTTCCGACCGCCCTCCGCGGTCGTGATGAGGGTCCCGTCGACGGCCACGAGCACGTCCCCGTCGCGAAGGACATTCCGACCGGGGCCGCGCGGATCGATCCGTCTGAGCCGCGGCTCTGTCGAGAACGAGTGTGCGTAGGGGTCGCCCGAGCGCATGTTGACCGCGCACGACCCCCCGACGCAGTGGAACTCGCCGATGCCGAGGCTCCCGTACGGCGCCGTTCCGCGCGCGCACTGCCCCGTCTGCGCGACCGCGACGGCCGCCGAGGCCGCCAACAGCACTGCGACGATCCTCGCCGACCTGGTCCACCGCCCCCCGCCGGCGAGACTCTCCGATGCTCCCCGGCCATCCAGGTATCTGTACGTCGTGTCCATCATCTCCTCGATTCCCGAACCGCACTGAGCCGTCAGAACGGCACTCGTTGGGCGGCCTCGCGCCTGACTGGCACCACTATCGAACTCCGTCCGCCGTCGAGCGCCGCGAGCTCCTGCGCCGCGCCGAACAGGGTGGCGATCGCGGCATCGCGGCCCTGGATGCGCGCGTCGGCCGAGAGCGTATCGACGACCGCCGCGAACGCCGCGAGGGCGGCCACATACTCGCTGCCGGTCCGCTGGACCTCGGCGGCGAGCACGAGCGCCGCGTCGATGGATCCGGGCTCGGGCGTATCGGACGCCCCGCGCGCCATGAACCCGCCGGCCGCGCCGGCCCCGAAGATCACGACCGCGGCCGCGGCCCGTATCCAGCGAGCCCGCACCCCGCGGCGCCCGATCCGCCGCTCGATGCCGGGCCAGCCATCGGTCCCGGGATCGGCCTCGTTGGGAAGCGCGGCGAGGCGCTCGATCAGATCGTCCATCCCCTTCGTGTCACTCATCGTCGCTATCCTGCCGGACAGGCCGGCGTCTTCCGTCTCTCTTCATCCGTCCAGGTACCGGCGCACGAGCTTGCGCGCCCGGTGGAGCTGAGCCTTCGCCGTCCCCTCGGCGATCCCGAGCATCGATCCGATTTCGCGGTGTCGATACCCGTGGATGTCGTAGAGGACGAGCACCTCGCGAGCGCCATCCGGCAGGCTCGCGATCGCCCGCTCGAGGTCGATGTCCGTCCCCTCGAGCGCCCGTCGCGCGGTGAAGGCGTACGTCTCGATCTCGCCATCCGTGACCTCGCGCGCGGCGCGTCTCTGCCTGGTCCGCTGGTTCTTGAGGTGCGCGCGCACCGTGATCGTGTGGAGCCATGTCGTGAACCGGCTGTCGCCCCGGAAGCCCGGGAGACCCTTCCACGCGCGCACGAAGGCGTCCTGCGTCAGATCCTCCGCGGCCTGCGCGTCGCGTGTCAGCCGGAGCGCCAGCGCGTAGACGCGCCCGCGGTGCTCTCGATAGAGCGACTCGAACGCCCGCGTGTCGCGGCGTCGCGCTCGCTCGACGAGAAGGTCCGGGGCGTCGTCCCCGACGGCGTGTTCGATTGCAGTCTCCATGATCGCCCTGTTAGTGGCACGAGAGCGCCCGAGGGTTTACAGGGGACCCGAGGCAAACCGCGTCTTGCGGGCGCGTCGGTGCATCCTGACCATCAGCCCATGCGCCCGCACCGTTCGGTGGAACGTCGACCCGCAGGCCGGACCGGAACAGCTCCGGATCGATCCGAGCCGTGACTCCGGAGCGGTCCTACTCGGATCGAGAGGTCGCGCTCGTCCTGCGGCGCGCGGTCGAGATCGAGACGACCGCCGGCGGCGCGGGTGGGGTCGCCGAGTCGGAGATCGTCGAGATCGCGCGGGAGGCCGGGATCGGATCCGACGCGGTAAGACGGGCGCTGGACGAGCTCGAGGCGAGTGCGAGCGTCTCCGGATCCTCGTTCTTTCCGCCCGCCTCCCGGCGCGCGACCCACGAGACGGCCGCGGCTCTCGACCGGGTCGCGCTTTCCCGGCTGGTCGGCGCGATCGAGGACCGTGTCGGGGAGCCGGGAGCCGTCACGGAGGCGCTCGATACGGTCCGCTGGACCTCGCGCTCGTCAGCCGCCACGACGCAGGTCACGGTCTCGCAGGCGGACGGGCGGCTCCGTGTCGGCGTCCACGAGCGCGTGAACGACCGCGCGCGGCGTCTCATGTACATCCTTCCGACGAACCTCGTGGCGATGGGGGCGCTGGTCACGGCCGGCTCGCTCGGGGTCGGGGGCCCGGGGCTGGTCGGGATTCTCGTCGCCGGCGGACTCGCCGGGCTCGCCGCCGGCCGCGAGGTGGCACGTGTGTTCTCGCGACGCAGCGCCGAGCGGGTCGAGCGCCTCGCCGCCGCGGTGGCAACCGATGCCGGAGGGATGGAGAGCGAGTGATGGGCGAGATGAGCAGACGAGCTCGCAGGGCGGCGCTCCCGCTGCTTGTCGCCGTCACCGCGGGGTGTGGCGGGGCGACGCCGGACGCGAGCCCGGACAACGCGCCCGAGACCGGACGCGACCTCGTCGTGATCGGCGGGCGCTGGCTCGACGTCGAGACGGGCGTGCTGGTCGCGAACACCGGCATCGTGATCCGGGCCGGCCGACTCGTCTCGCTCGACGGGTCGGGGGCCGGTGACGCCGCACGCCGCCTCGAGCTCGAAGACGACCGGGTCGTCCTCCCCGGGCTGTTCGACGTCCACGCGCACTACGCCGTCGACCTGTTCGGTGACGGACGGGTCGACGAGACGAGCGCCTATCCCGCGTTGTTTCTGGCGAACGGCGTCACCTCGACCTTCCCGGCCGGCGAGATGGACCCCGATGCGATGCGCGATCTGCGGATGGCCATCGACGCCGGCGAGCGGCCGGGCCCCCGGATCTTCAACTCGGGCCCCTACTTCGGGTCGTGGCGCCGCGGGTGGGACGACGACGCGATGACCCCCGATTCGATCCGGGCCGAGGTCGACTTCCGGGTCGAGCAGGGGGTACAGGGCTTCAAGGCGAAGGGCATCAGACCGGAGCACCTGGCTCCGCTCATCGAGGCGGCGCACGCGCACGGGCTCACCGTGACCGGCCACCTCGACTCGGGGTTCCGGGGGTCGGTGAACCCGCGCGACGCGATTCTCATGGGGATCGACCGCGTGGAGCACTTTCTCGGTGGCGACATGATGCCGGCCGACCGCTCCGCCTATGCGTCCCTGCAGGTATTCGACGACTTCGACGGGCCCGAGCTCCGCGACATCATCGCTCTCTACGTCGAGCACGGCGTCAACTTCGACGCGACGCTCTCGATCTACGGATACTGGGGCCCGCACGACCCGGAGATGACGGCCTACTGGACCGACGAGCTCCGGTTCCTCACCCCCTACATGCGAGAGATCATCGAGGCCCGTCCCGAGCGCCCGGTTCTCGAGTCGTTCGCCCTGATGTCGCCGATCAAGCGCCGCACCGCGCTCGCCTTCTACGAAGGGGGCGGCCGCGATCTCATGACGCTCGGCACCGATCACCCGAGCTGGGGACGCTACTGGTCGGGCTTCGGGGCCCACCGCGAGATGCTCGCAATGGCCCGGGCCGGGATCCCGCCGGCCGACGTGCTGCGGATCGCGTCGCTCAACGGCGCGCGGGCGTTCGGGGTGGACGATGAGCTCGGCAGCATCGCCGTCGGCAAGCTGGCGGACCTGTTCGTGGTGAGAGGGAATCCGCTGGACGACATCCGCGCCGCGCGGGACGTCGAGTACGTAGTGTCCCGCGGCGTCCTCCACGAGGCCGACGCGTTGCTCGCGTCCGTCGAGGGGTCCATCGGTCCGGCCGACGAAGCCGGCGAAACCGCGTGGAGACCGGAGCGCTGACGCCGGTCTCCACGACGTACGCTTCGGTCAGGGCTTCCGGATCTCGAACACCTGCACGTGCTTCGCATCCAGCTCGTCGACGTGGAACCCGATGGCGTACTCCGTCCCGACCCATCGCAGCAGCAGACGGGCGGGAACCTCGACGTCCGTGATCCACTCCCCATCGGGGTCGAAGACCGACCACGTCGCCGGTCCGGGGTCCGGTGGGACATCATCCCAGGCCCAGCGATAGTTCTCCGCCCAGATGTTGCCTGCCCCGTCGACGAGCAGGTAGGAGAAGGCCGGCTTCGTCTCGGGGGGCTCCACCCGTTCCGCGCGTTCGCTCGCGCGTTCCATGGCCGCGGACCCGCCCTCGGGGCCGCTCGCGTGCCGGCCCACGTTCCACTCCGTCCACCTGTCCATGTCCGCGGCCGTCACCGGCTCGGGTGCGTCGTTTCTGCGCACGACCTGACTCAGATGTCCGTCCGGGGCGTACACGCGGATCTCCCACGTCTCGCCGTTCCCGAACACGAGCTCCCCGCCCCGAAGCGCGCGGTGTCCGATACGCTCGAACGGATAGGCACCCAGCGTCCTGCCGTCCCAGTGAACCTGCGACACCGGAAAGACGCCGAGCGTGTCCCACGAGGCCCCATCCGGACCGACGCGGAGCAGCTCCGCCTCGAAGGTGAGGGCGCCCGGCCCCTCATCCAGGGTGGTTCCGGAGGGTGATGCCAGGAAGGACCCGTCCTCGTAGACCGCGTGGGCCCAGGAGGTGGTTCCGGTCGGGACCGACGATCGGGGTCTGGAGAAGTCCGGAAGACGCACGGTGCGGCCGAAGGCTCCGTCGTCGTCGAAGATCGAGACGGTATTTCGGATATCGTAGACGGCGATCGAGTCACCCCGGTACGAAAGAGCCCACCAGACCTGAAGGAACTCTCCCGGCCCGTCGCCCGTGCCGCCGAAGGACGAGACCAGGCGGCCCCTGCCGTTGAACACCAGCACCTCGTTGAAGGTCGAGAAGCCGCCGTCCGCCACTACGTACGAGCCGTCGGCCCTCCGGTACGCGCTCACCGGCTCGACGAGCGGACTCCTCTCGTTCGCGAGCACCGATCGGATCGTCAGGGACGGGCGGTCCGCGAGACGCCAGGACCATCCCCCGGTGCGGGCAGGGGCGGAGTTCTCCACGATACGGATGCCCGCCGAATCCCGTCGCACGGGGGGTGCCGAAGGCTCTACCGGTTCAGGCGGTCGCTCTCCGCAGCTCGCGGTCAACACCGCGGCGACCAGCCCGTAACTACGCGCGATTCTCATGCGCACCGCGTGCCTGCACGGAGTGTTCCGGCGCCGGGGCATCGGCCGCCGTGGCGGCGGGGAACGGGTCCCGCCGTGGCGAGACCCGCGGGTTCGCGTCCGTGCGGGGACATGCGTCTCGCGAACCGCCCGACCGGCGTTGCCGCGACGTAGAGCCTGTCCGACTTGCCGTTACGCACGCGGCGTGGCGAATCGCCCGGAGCGCGAGGGCGAGTCACCGTGCGCGATCGTCCCCGATCCGGGAGCGGCGGCGGGGCGGCGGATCCCGCGACCCCTTTCGTTCGAGGGTAGCGCCCCTCACTATCGACGAACCGCGGCCCACGGCATATCCGTCGTGCGGCCGCCCTGTCTTCAGTGGAACCGGCGCCGTGTCCACCTCGACCCGACAGACGAACAGACGGATCCTCGGGACCATCGCGCTCGCAGCCGTCTACGCGGTAACCGGCATCGGGGTGCTGTCGTTGCCCGAGGCGACCCTCGAGCTGCGCCGGATGATCTGGCTCCCGAGCGGCATCGCGCTGGCCTGGCTGATCCTGGGCGGCGTCCGCCTCTGGCCGGGGGTCGCGATCGGCGCGGCGCTCACGACGGCCCTCTCGGGCGGCACACCGCTCTTCGTCCTCGCGACGGCGGTCGCGAACACGGGGGAGATCCTTCTCCTCGTGTGGATCTTCGAGCGGGCGGGGATCGGTCGACGGCTCCAGAGCCGGATCGATCTCATCACGTTCACCCTCGCGCTCGTGGTCGCCACCGCGCTGTCGTCCGTCGTCAGCGTCGGTACGCTGGCGCTCACCTCCGGTCTCCGGAGCCCGGGCGAGTTGTGGTTCATGTGGTGGCTCACCCACGTGATGGGATGCGTGGTCCTCACGCCGCTGATCCTGTCCTTCCCCGGCATCTCGCCCGCGCCCCCGAGGATCCCGTTCTGGGAGGCGGCGGCGATTTGCATCGGTCTGGCGGTCACCCTGTCGATCAGCTTCACGCCGATCGTGCCCGCGAGCGTTTCGAGCCTCCCGCTCACCTTCCTCTCGTTCCCCTTCCTGATCTGGTCCGCGTACAGGTGCGGTCAGTTCGGGGCCTCCTCGGCCAGCTTCGCCGCCGCGGCGTTCGCGCTCGTCGGCACCCTCGCCGGGATCGGCCCGTTCACCCACGTGTCGCCGAACACGAGCCTCGTGCTGACGCTCGTCTACGTGTGCGCCGCCGAGTTCTCGACGCTCTTCGTCGCGGGTCTCGTCGCCGAGCGGACAGGTGCGCAGGTCGAGCAGGAGCGACTCGAGCGGCGGGTGCGGCGCTCCGAGAAGCTCGAGAGTCTCGGGGCGCTCGCCGGCGGGATCGCGCACGACTTCAACAACCTGCTCGTCGCGATCATGGGCAACGTGGACCTCATCCTCATGGACACGGATCCTTCCGATCCCACGTACGACGCGCTCGACCAGTCCGTGAGGGCATCGGAACGCGCTACCGAGCTGTGCCGTCAGCTGCTTGCGTACGCCGGGCAGGGCCCCTACGAACGCTCCGTCGTCGATCTCTCGTCCGTGGTCAGCGAGATCACGTCTCTCCTCAGGGTCACGGTCCCGAAGGGCACCGTCCTGAACTACGATCTGGCGCCCGAGGATCTGCCGGTGATGGCGGACACGGGTCAGCTGCGTCGGGTCATCCTCAACCTGTTCGCGAACGCGGGCGATGCCCTCGGGGTGCGAAGGGGTCAGATCACCGTCCGGACGTACGCGGCGCTCGACGCGAACTGGTATCGCGAGAGGGGTGTGTTCTACCTCGATCCACCGGAGGGCCCCGTCGCCGTGCTCGAGGTGGAGGACACCGGCGAGGGGATCGCCGCCGACAACCTCGAACGCATCTTCGACCCCGTCTTCACGACCCGGGGCGCCGGCCGCGGTCTCGGCCTCGCATCGGTGCTCGGGATCGTGCGCGGACACGGAGGCGCGCTGAACGTCCGTAGCGAGCTGGGGGCAGGCACAGTCTTCACCCTCATCTTCCCGCTCGAGGATGCGCCGATCGACACAGTACCGACCCCCCCGATCCCCGATCTCGAGCGGCGGACGGGGGCCGTGCTGGTCGTGGACGACGAACCATCGGTGCGACGCGCGGCCGTGGCCCTCGTGCGTCGACTCGGGTACCAGGTCGTCGAGGCGAGCGACGGGCACGCCGCTCTGGAGGCCGTCGCCGAGCACGGCGACGTGCTCACGTGCATCCTCCTCGACATCACGATGCCCGGGATGAGCGGGGTGGAGGTGCTGAGGGAGATCCGTCAGAGCGGACGCGACATCCCGGTGCTTCTCTCGAGCGGGTACGTCCTTTCGCCGATCGAGGTCCTCGCCGAGTACGGACCGGCGCGCTTCCTGCCGAAGCCCTACACGCTGTCGGGTCTCGAGGACGCGATCGACGAGCTCCTGCACTCGACGAGCGGCCTCACCTCTCCGTCCTGAGCGGCCTCGCTGAAACCACGATCGGCCTGTGTCGTCAGACTTCGTCGTGGCTCGGCCCGCCCGGCTTCAGGTGGCGGACGATCGCGTGCAGGTCGTCGAGCCGCTCGCGAGCGCCCGGTAGCGTCAGCCACACCATGGCGTAGATGGCCAGGAATGCCGACCCGCGAACCAGCGCGTGGCCCAGCGCCGCCAGCTCGCCCGTCCCCGGCGTTACGGCGCGCGTGAGCGCGGGTGACCAGAGGTAGAGAACGACGACTCCCGCAGATGCGGCGACGAAGGGGCGCCACCAGGCGGAGACGAGATCTCCGACGCGCAACCGCGAGTCCCGGGTACAGTACCAGACGCCCGGGGGGATCAGGAGCCAGGACGCGGCGGCATGCGCAATCGCTACACCGAGAGGCCCGACCCGCAGACCGATGAAGATCGCCCCGATCATGATCGGAGCGGACACGAGCTCCCACCCCAGCTGGTGACGCGTGCGCCCCTCCGACAGGTACGCCCAGTTGAGCGAACCGCGGACCGCCGCCGCGAGCGCCGACAGTGTCAGGAAGCGGAACATCGGTACGGCCTCGGTCCACTGCTCGCCGAGCACCGCGAGGATCACCGTCGGGGTGTCGACGGCCATGTAGGCGAGCGCGGGGACGGAGACCGTGAACACCGGGACCCCGGAACGCGCAAACGCGGCGCGAAACCGGCGGTCGTGCCGCTGAAGCCGGCTGAGCGCCGATACGATCACGTTGCGCAGGGGGCCGAATACCTGCCGGACGGGGTAGCGGGACCAGCGGTACGAGTTGTCGTAGAGCCCGAGCGTCTGGCTGCCGTAGTAGTAGCCGAGGACGATGCGGTCCGTGTTCAGCGCGAAGTACTGGAGGACTCTCGTCAGGGTCAGCTGTCCGCCGTAACGCAGCATTCCCCGTGCGGCCCGGACGCTCGCCCCGTCGACCCGCAGCGATGGCCTCCACCGCGCCGACAGGGTGATGCCGATGCTTCTCATCGATACGAGAGCCGCGTGCTGGGCGACGAGCGCCCAGTAGCCGCCCCCGAGCAACGCCACCGACAGACCCGCGACAAGGCTGGCGACGGCCGCGGCGACCTCGACGGTGGCGAGCGGGGCGAAGCGCATCCCGCGTATCAGCACGCCCTCGGGGACGATCGAGATCCCGCCGACCAGCGTCGCGGCGGCCATTACGGCGAGCACTCCGACGAGACGCGGCTCGTCATAGAAATCGGCCACGGCGGGGGCGGTCACGAGCACGAGTAGCGCCATCAGCGCCGACAGGGCGAGCGAGATGCGGAACAGTGCGCTCGCCTGGCCGTGATCGAGCGACTCGCGCTGGGTCGCGGCCAGGGGGAGCCCGAAGTCGCGCACCCACATGATGAACCCGATGACCGAGAGGGCCATCGCGAAGACACCGAAGTCTCCGGGCGTCAGGATCCGCGCGAGGATCGCGCCGCCGGCCACGGCGAGGACCACCTGTACCGCCTGGGCTCCCACCCGCACGGCGCCCGACCGGATCGACCGACGGCCGAGATCGTCCAGCAGGTCCGCCGTGCTCAGTGAGTCCGTCCGGGCGCCGCCCCGGCTCGAACCGTCGTCGTGGGTCATGCCCACTCGGGGATGCGCCCCACCCCGATACGCGAAAGCCCGGAGCGCTCAGCGCCCCGGGCCCACGCCGCCATACCGTTCGTCACGATCGCCGTGACTGGTCCTCACTGATCCCGGGAGGACTCCTCGCCGGGCGCCTCGCCGGGCAGCAGCTCGAAGAAGCCGAACATCATCTCCTCGAAGCTCTGCTCGCCGTAGCGCACCGGCTGGCTCGGATCCGGGTTCGCCGGGTTGCCCTCGCTGTTGTCGTACCAGGCGGTCCCGATGAGCCTGTCGCCCGCCCGGATCTCGAACGGGTGGACCGGCTTGTAGGTCATCTGCCAGTTGAAGTCGTACCGCGGCACGTCGAGCAGCGTCTCGCTCGATCCGTCGGCCCGCACGAGATCGTAGCGGAACGCTTTCCCGCGCAGGTGCATGTGCGGCAACAGCGAGATGATCCGTCCGGGGTTCTCGAACTCGAGCTCGGCGACGACCTCGTGGTTCGCCGCGTGCGGCGGGATCTCGAACTCGTCGGTCGCGACCGCGGCCATGTACACCTCTTCGGGCGGCGGCTCGTCGTGGAAGTAGAGTCCCACGCGGGTCTCGTCGACCGCCGGCTCTCCATTCGTCGTGTAGTGGAGCTCGAACATGAGCGTCTGGCCGGCCGGGATCCGCTTCCCGGTATTCTCGCCCCAGTCGCGCGCCGGGACACCCGGGGCGTACCCGACGAGCCACCCGCCGCGCTCCTCGTCGTCCTCGTCCTCGAGGTAGACGATGACGTGGTGCGTCACCTGCCTGGCCGTCGGCACGACCTCCGCGGCCCGGACCCACTTGTCCTCGGGCCAGTTCGTCTCGACGTAGACGTGTCGGTAGTCGAGTACGCCGTCCGCCGGCACTTCCTGCGGCGCGGGGATCGTGATCACCGTGTCGGGCTCGACGCCGAGCATCCAGCCCGGCTTGAGCTGACGCGGGAGGGCCGCCGTGGCGGGGTCGCCCTCGGGGGCACCGGCGTCGATCCACGCGAGCAGATCGCGCTTGTCGCGTTCCGACAGGCTGCGATCGTTCGACCACTCGCCGTGCTCGGGCGAGGCATACCACGGGGGCATCAGCCCCTCGCCGACCATGAACCTGACCATGTGCCGGAAGCCGTAGAGCTGCTCGTAGCTGTCGAGCGCGAACGGCCCGACGCCGCCCTCGCGGTGACAGGTCACGCAGTTCTGACTGACGATCCGGCTGATCCTGCTGTGGTAGGTGACGTCGCGTTGCGGGACGAGGGCCGTCTCGCCTTCGAGATAGCAGCCGGAGGCTTCGGTGTAGGGCGTCCGGACGTCGTAGCCGGCGAGCACGGCCTCGAGCGCATCGGCCAGGTACTGCTCGTCGACCCGAGGGTTCGAGAAGGTGATGCCATGCTGGTCGTCGACGGCGCCGCGGTAGCGAAGTGTCTTCGCCGCGTCGATCACGAAGACCTCGGACGAGATGCTCGCCTGCAGCCTCGAGCCGATCTCACGATCGGGGTCGAGGATGTACGGCGCCGCAAACCCGAACCGCTCGATGTCTTCGGCGACGTCCTCCTTCGAGTCCTGCTGGCTGATGTTCAGATACACGAACTGGACACCTCGCTCGCGGTACGCCCGCTCCATCTCCGCCAGCCGGGTACCGTAGCGACGGGACACCGGACATTCGGCGGTACGCATCACGATGACGAGAGCATCGTTCCCCTCGAGCAGGGACTCGAGTGATCCCCTGTCGCCCGACACGTCCCTGTAGTCGAAATCGGCGATCAGCTCGCCCGGGACGAATCCGAACGCACCCATGTCGCCCGCGGCGATCACGGGGGTACGATTGAGGGCGGGGAAGAGAAGGAGAACCGCCGCGATCGCGACGATCGCGACGGGGAACGCCGCGAGGGCCGTCTTTCGTGCCATGTTCGGCTCCTGGACTTCGTGTTCATGCCGACCGTGCCGGCCCCGCAAAGCTCACCCTCGCGAGGGCCGCGGGCAAGCGAACAGGGGCCCCGGAGAGCTGCCACACCCTCTCCTGGGCCCCCGTCCGATGGACTGTCGGCTTTCTCGGACGCGTCTTCTCCTACGTCAACGCGGGACGGCCCGTTTCGCGGCTCATCCGCCCGGGGGGACGGAGCGAGCCGATCGCGTCAGAGCGCCTGACCGCACACCGTGCCGCTCTCGACGACCGAGCCCGTCTGGCTTACGGTGACCGACACGTCGTAGGTGCACGAACCCGAGCGGCCATCGTCCGCCGCCCACAGCACGCCGCCGGCGTATCCGAACACGGCATCGCCGACCATCTGGCCCTGATCGAACGAGAAGGCCCCCGTCAACACGAGAGCCGGGCTCGTGTCCAGCGTGAACTGTGTCGCCTCGGCGAGGAAGCCGCAGGCCGTCGCCGTCGTGGCGACTTGGAGGTCCAGGCTGCCGGAGTACGTCGCGTCATCGATCGAGCCGGAGATCGCGCCCTGAACGCCGATCTGCCCTCCCAGCGGGCACGCGACGCTGGCGTCGACGGAGTAGTCGATCGCGATCGGCACGCCCGAATGCAGAGCGGCGCCACCGCCGCCGCCGATGTCCTCGAAGTCCCAGGCCTGGAACGCCGCCGACGTGAGGAACTCCGAGATCGCGGCCGCCTCGCTGGCGGAGATCTCATCTCCGCCGCTCGGCAGCGGTGCGGTGACGTCGTCGCTCGAACAGGCCGTGAAGAGCAGCAGCGCCACGGCCGTGCTCAAACCGGTAAGTCTCCTACCCATCTGTACAACCCCCCGTCTGGTGGACATCCGGGTCCGGATCGGGCACGCGCCGTGCCACCCGGGGCCACCCCCGGGCTACACCCGGCGACGCGGGTGCGAGAACCCGCGGGTCAACGGTCGTTTCGCGACATCGGTCGTCCGATGACTCGAGGCGCGAGAACCGGATGGACGGCGGCGGGTACGGTCGGTTGTTGCGAAAGTATCCCTTTTTGCAGATGCGACGGCGCCTCAGACGCTCGTCGCCCGTCAACCTGTGCCAGGAGCGTCCCGATGGATAACCGCCGTCTCGTACGACTGCTCGCCCTCACCCTGCTGGTTCCGGCCGCGGCCCCCGACGCGGTAGCCGCACAGACCCACCCCGCCGCGGCCGATGTCGCATCTCCCGAGGCCATCGTGTCCGCGACGTACGAGTCGATCGCGCGCGCGCCGGGCGAGCGGTACGACTGGGTGCGGTTCGAGTCCCTGTTTCTCCCCGGAGCCTCGCTCATCCCGTCGATCGAGCAGACGAACGGGTCGCTTCGCGTTCTGTCCGTGCGAGACTTCATCGATTGGATCGACGCGGGCACGACCGTGGGCGGGGCCGGCGACCACGGGTTCTCGGAGGACGGAATCCACAACGTGACCGAGCGCTACGGCGACATCGCTCACGTCTTCAGCACCTACGAGAAGCATCTTTACGGCCAGACCGAGAACCTCGGCCGGGGCATCAACACGTTCCAGATGATCTTCAACGACGGCCGCTGGTGGATCACTTCGATTGCCTGGGATGAGGAGATCGGGGCCGGCCCGATCCCCGCGAAGTACCTGCCCGGCGGCGGCGACGAGGACGTCCGCCGCTGATCGCGAAACTCCCTCGGCGTTTCTTCCGTAACCCGGAATAAACCTGCCGAGGGGGTTCGAATGGCGAAGCAGGAGCACCTGAACGACGTCGAACAGCTCGTCCTCGTCGCGGTCGCCCGTCTCGGGGACGGCGCCTACGGGGTCCCGATACGGACGGAGATCGAGAGGACCGCGGGGCGACGGCTCTCCACCGCGACGACCTACGCGGCCCTCGACCGTCTCGAATCGCGCGGCCTGCTCGTCCACGAGCTGTCCGATCCGACGCCGCGTCGCGGTGGGCGCAGGAAGAAGCTCTACCGCGTCACGACACGGGGGGCCGAGGCAGCCGTGGCCGCGCGGGAGGGCCTTGCCCGACTCTGGGAAGGGGTCGACCTCTCGTCGCGGAGATCGGCATGACGCCGGCTCGGCCCCCACGCTTCTCGGCCTGGCTGCTTCGCATCCTCCTCCCCACATCGCAGCGTGAGTTCGCGCTCGGAGACCTCGAGGAGGAGTTCGCGACCCGGCTCGAGGCGGACGGCCGCCGCGCCGCCCGTCGCCACTATCGCGCGGAGGCGCGACGTGCGATCGGGCCGTTTCTCGCCCGGCTCGGCAACGCGCTGAGGCGCCCGCCGGCTTCCGCGCCGGGACGCTGGCTTTCTGCGGGGGCGCACGACGCGCGGTTCGCCTTCCGCGCAATGCGTCGCCGACCCGGGCAGGCGGCTCTGATCGTGGCGACCCTCACGGTGGGGATCGGCGCGACGACGGCCGTCTTCTCGATCGTCGACCGGGTGCTCTTCCGCAGCCTTCCCTTCGACAGGCCCGACGAGCTCGTCACCATCTGGAACACCTACCCCGGCTGGCAGGGCCACCACGTGCTCGACGCACTGTGGGACCGGATCGGTCTCTCGTACCCCGAGTACGAGACATGGCGCCGCGACCAGACGGCGTACGAAGAGATCGCGGTCTACCGCGCGACGCAGATGGCCCTGGTGGGTTCGGGGGACCCCCGATCCGTCATGGTGGGGTGGGCGACTCCATCGCTGTGGCCGCTGCTCGGGGTCTCTCCCCTGCTGGGCCGTCTCTTCGGACCCCACGAGGGAGGCCCCGGGGCGGCCGACGTCGCCGTACTCCACCACGATGCATGGCAGCGCGTTTGGGGGGGCGACGCGCAGGTCATCGGCCGGTCGATCCGGCTCGACGGACGCACCTTTCGAGTGATTGGCGTGCTGCCCCCCGACTTCCGCTTCGGGTCGGTCGTACCGGGCATCGGCGAGGCCACCCTCTGGGTGCCGGCCGGAGGCGAGCCGGTCGACCGCGACGACGGCAACCACGTGTACGAGGCCATGGGGAGACTCGCTGGCGGCATCACGCCGACGGCCGTGGCGGAGACACAGCGCCTCGTCACCGGCGGCGCCCCGCCCGAATCGCGCGGCGTGCGGGTCACGCTTCGACACACCGAGCAGACGAAGAACGCACGGGGGCCGCTTCTGCTCCTGCTCGGGGCGGTGTCGCTCCTCATGCTACTCGCCTGCGTGAACGTCGCGACCCTCCTGCTCGGCCGCCTCGCGGCGCGGCGTGGCGAGCTCGCCACGCGCGCGACCCTCGGTGCCGGGGCGGGGCGCCTCACGCGACAGCTCCTCGTCGAGGCGCTCGTCCTTGCCGGAGGCGGAGTTCTGGGCGGCTACGGACTCGCGTTCGCGCTGCGCGGAGTCCTGTTGAGGTGGGCGCCCTCCGAGCTCGGTCTGTCCGCCGTCGCCCCGCTCGACCCGCGAATTCTGGCCTTCACCGCGGGTCTCGGAGCGCTCACGAGCCTGGCGTTCGGTCTCGTGCCGGCCTTCATCGCCGGATCGCCCGATCTCCAGGCGACGCTCCGCAAGCTTCCCGGGCGGGGCGGTGGCGGCCGCCGTACGCAGAACGGTCTCGTCGCGGCCCAGTTCGCCATCTCCCTCGTACTCCTCGTCGGTACGGGCCTGCTCACGCGCAGCCTGGTCGCCGAGCTGTCGGTGGACCCCGGGTTCGAGGCGGAGGGGAGCCTGGTCGTCGAGCTGGGGCTCCCCGTGGACCGATATCCCGATGGTGCGTCCCGCTCGGCCCTGCTCTTCCGCGTCACCGAGCGACTCGGCGCGCTGCCCGGCGTCACGTCGGTCACCGGGTCGAGCGCGCTCCCGTTCTCGGGGCGTGGCGGCAGCTCGAGCTTCGAGATCCCCGGTCGGGTGACCCCCGACTCCGAGCAGGGCCCCGAAGCCACGCGCCGGTCGGTGCTACCGGGCTACTTCGAGACGCTCGGCATCCCGATCCGCGAGGGACGCGGCTTCGAGGCGGCCGATCGGGACGGCGGCCAGCCCGTCGTGGTGGTGAGCGAGGCGATGGAGTCCAGGTTCTGGCCCGGAGACACGGCGATCGGCCAGGCGATCCTGCGCGACAACCGGCGGTGGGAGATCGTCGGGGTGGTGGGCGACGTCATCATGTCCGACCTGAGGAGCGCCCCCGACGCCACCTTCTACACGCCGATCCACCAGGAGGAGGACGATGTCCGACAGCGTGTCTCCCTGGTGCTGGGGGGTTCCGGTGACCCGGGCGGGCTGGCGGCCCCGGCGCGTGAGGCGATCTGGTCGCTGGACCCGGCGCTTCCTCTCGAGGATGTCCGACCGTTCTCGTCGGTGGTCGCGGGGTCGCTGGCGGGCCAGCGTTACAGAACGCTCCTTCTCGCCGACTTCGCGCTGACCGCCACGCTCCTCGCCGGGATCGGCGTCTTCGGCGTGACGGGCCGCAGCCTCGTTGCGCGCATGAGGGAGCTCGGAGTCCGCGTGGCCCTCGGCGCCGACCCCGGACGGCTGCTCGTTCGCGAGCTCGGCCGGGAGGCACTGCCGCTGGGTGCTGGCGTGGCCGTCGGGCTTGTGGCCGCGCTCGCGGGGTCGCGGCTGCTCGGCGAGTTCCTCTTCGGCATCACGCCCATCGACCCTGTCGCCTATGCGGCGGCGGTCGTGGGGCTGGTGGCGGTCGGCCTCGGAGCCGCGGCTCTCGCGGCGCGGCGGATCCTGCGCGTCGATCCCGTGGAGGTTCTGCGCTCCGAGTAGAACTCCGCCCGGGGTCGGCCTGACGGGCGCGGCATCTCGGGATCGCACCCCGCGGAGCTCGAGCCGATTGCAACCATCCGTCGCCCGTCGTAGTCTACATAGGTAGTGTACAACCTGTATCGAGCAGAGATCATCACCGCTGCGAGGCTTGACATGGCCGGGACCCGGATGACCGTCGCAACCGCTCTGATCCTCGGAGCGATGAGGGACGGGGCGCGATACGGCTTCGATATCATGGACGTGACGGGATTGCCGAGCGGCACGGTCTATCCGGCGCTGCGGCGTCTCGAGGCCAACGGGTGTCTGAGATCGACGTGGGAGCCGGCCGCCGACGCCCTCGAGGCCGGTCGGCCGCGGCGGCGGGTGTACGAGGTAACGCCCGAGGGAGCCGCCCTTCTGCCCGCGGCGCGCGAGAAGCTCGCTTCGCTGCCGCGGCTCGTGGGCGCGCGCATCCTCCATCCGCGGGAGGGCTGAGCCGATGCTGTCTCCGACCCCTCCGACCCCCGAAACCCCCGACCGCTTCGTGCGTTTCTCGATCCGGTTCGTCGGCGCGGCAAGCCGGCTGTTGCCGAGCGCCGACCGCAGGGCCTGGCGCGCCGAGTGGAACGCCGAGATCCTCGCCGCCCACGACCGTCTCGCCCGGGGAAGGGGGGTCGGGACGCTCGATCGCCTTCGGCTGGTCGTCCACGCCGTCGGGTCGCTGCGCGACGCGTGGTATCTCACGACACACGGGTTCGGGCTCCGCAACCTGTTCCAGGATCTCGGCCGCGCCGGCCGATCGCTCCGGAGCCGGCCCGGATTCACCGCGACCGCCGTCGTGACGCTCATGCTGGGGATCGGCGCGAACACCGCCCTGCTCGGGATCGTGCGGGGCGTCCTCCTCCGGCCCTTCCCGTACGACGAGCCCGACCGGCTCGTTCAACTCATCGGCCACCGGATCGGGGAGCCCGGTCGATCGACAAACGTGTCGTACCCGAACCTCGCCGATATCGAGTCGGAGGTCTCGGCCTTCAGCGGTGTCGCCGGGATCTCCGCATGGCAGCCCGCCTTCACCGAGGGCGCCCCGGAAGTGCTGCCGGGCGCGACGGTGTCGTGGGACTACTTCGACGTCCTGGGGGTCCGGCCCGCGGCCGGACGCTTCTTCGTCCCTGACGAGGAGGGGGAGGGGCGCACCCCGACGGTGGTGATCTCGCACGGCCTGTGGACGAGACGCTTCGGGGCCGATCCGGATCTTCCGGGGTCGAGCGTGCTACTCAACAACGAGGCCTACGTCGTGGCCGGCGTCACCCCCGCCGATTTCGAGGGGCCGAACCTCGTCACGTACAACGGGCGTCAGCCGGAGGTCTGGCGTACGCCGTACTTCGACGCCGTCGACTGGTTTCGGTCGGGCCGGTCGTGGAGGGGGGTCGCGCGTCTGGCGGACGGGGTCGACGTCGACGGCGCGCAGCCGGAGGTCAGGGCGGCGATGGCGCGCCTCGCGGATGCCTACCCCGAAGAGAACGCGGATCGAACGATGACGCTCGCACCGCTTCGGGACAGCGTCGTCGGCGACACACGGACGGCGCTCTACGTCCTGATGGGCGCAGTCGGTCTCGTCCTGCTGGTGGCCTGCGTGAACGTGGCGAACCTGCTGACCGGACGGATGCTCGAACGCCGCGAGGAACTCCTCGTTCGATCATCGATGGGCGCGTCGCGGGGGCGACTGGTCACACATCTGTTCGCCGAGAGCCTCGCGATCGCGCTGGTCGGAGGCGTCCTCGGGGTCGCCCTTGCCTACGGGACGGTAGGCGCGATCGTCGGTCTCGCCGGACAGTGGCTGCCACGAGCCGACGCCATCGAGGTCGACGCCGCGGTTCTCGCGTTCTCGGCGGCGCTCGCCGGCGGGACCGCAATACTCTTCGGCCTGCTGCCCGCCCTTCGTATCGCGGGCTCGACTCCGCTCTCGCCCGTCGGCGGGTCGCGGGGGGGTGAGATCGCCGGACGGGCAGAGCGACTTCGACGGGGCCTCGTGCTGGCGCAGGTCGCGACGACGCTGGTGCTCGTGGTCGGGGCCGGGCTGCTTCTTCAGAGCTTCGCGAATCTCCACGGGGTCGATCTTGGGGTGCAGCGCCGCGGAGTCCTGACGCTCGAGATGCACGGCGCCGCCTGGTGGGACCTGGAGCCCGAAGCGGCAGAGGACCGCTACCGCGAGGTACTCGAGCGAATCGAGGCTCTGCCGGGGGTGATGGTGGCCGGCGCGATGGACGTCGTACCTCTCTCCGACAACTACTCGTGCGACGGGGTCACCCCGCTCGACCGGCCACCGCCCGGGCCTGGGGAAGGCCGGTGCGCGGAGGTCCGCTCGGTGACGCCGGGGGCGCTCGACGCGCTCGACGCGCGACTCGTGACGGGACGGGGGATCGAGTGGCGGGACGGAGCCGACGCCGCCGGGGGCATGGTAATCAGCGCCGCGATGGCCGAGATGTTCTGGCCCGGCGAAAGCGCCATCGGGAAGTCGGCCCTCATCCACTCCGACACGTTCGCGGTGCTCGGCGTCGTAGCGGACATCCGCCACTTCGGACCCGAGACGCCGCCGGGCCCGATGGCGTTTCTGCCCGCCTCGCAGGAGCCCTGGAACGGCATCGCCCGTGGGCTCTCGGTCGTCGTCCGCGGCGACGCGGTCGTCGAGTCGATGGGGGACGAGATCCGCGCGGTCATCAACTCGATCGAGCCGCGGATCGCCATCTCCTCGATCAGCCCGATGGGCGACCTGCTCGCCGGCACGGTGGGCGGCCCGCGTCTGCGCGCCACCCTGCTCGCGATCTTCGCGGCTCTGGCGCTCGTGCTGGCCCTCGTCGGGATCGCGGGGGTCATGGCTCAGGCGGTGTCACGGCGACGACGTGAGATCGGCGTCCGCATCGCCCTGGGAGCCGCGCCGGGCGGCGCCATCTCGCTCGTGCTCCGCGACGGCGTGCGTCTGACGAGCGTCGGTCTCGCCGTGGGACTTCTCGCCGCGGCGGCCCTGACGCGGTTGCTCGAGAGCTTCGTGTTCGGCGTCAGCCCGCTCGAGCCGCGGGTCCTCGCCGCAGGGTGCCTCCTCGTCTTTACCCTCGGCGTCCTGTGCAGCTGGCTGCCGGCCCGGCGGGCCGCTCGCATCGACCCCGTCGAGGCGCTACGCGCCGACTAGCACTGGTGGCGGGGGCGCCCGGCGCGCCACCGCCGCACGACGAGAGCATACGCCGCCACGTTGAGCACGACGACGACCCCGGCGAGCACGAGCTGCGTGCCACGCGTGAGGCCGGGCGGGTACACGAGCGGCATGAGGTAGTGCTCGATGAATCCGTCCGTGTACCCGGCCTGGCCTCCCAGTCGTCGGAGGTGGTTCTCGAGCGGCGTCAGCGGACAGACCCAGCCGAAGAACTCGATCGCCGCGCCCCAGACCGCGGCCGGAAGGTGCAGCCACGTGACGCGGCGCCAGCGGATCGCGAGGAATCCCCCGCCCACGACGAACGCGATGAAGAGGAAATGCACGACCAGCACGGTGTCGGCCAGCAGTCGATACCCCATGTCGCTGCGCCCTCCTCGTCCCGGCGCGACCCCGCATCTGGTTGCGGTGCTCCCCCGCCTCTATCCTGTGTCCCTTCCCGAACCAGGAGAAGTCAGCACGGTGATCACGTCATCCCTTCGCCGCGGCGGACCGGTCGCGGTGGCCGTCCTCGCCGCCCTGCTGCCCGGCTCGCTCGCGGCCCAGGCCTCGTATCGGAACCACGCGGCTCTCACCTCCGAGCTACAGACGCTGACGGGCGGATCCTCCGTTGCCAGCCTGAGCTCGATCGCCACGACCAGCGAAGGGCGCGAGGTATGGGTCGTCGAGATCGCGAACCGTTCAGGCGCCCCCCTCGCCGATCGGCCCGCGGTGCTGGTTGTCGGCAATCTGTCGGGCGACCATGTCGTCGGGAGCTCGCACGCCCTCGAAATCGTGCGATACCTGATCGAGCAGGCCGGTTCCGTCGACGTCCGGACGGTGCTCGACGAGCAGGTCGTCTACGTGATTCCGAGGCTCAACCCCGACGGCGCCGAGGCGATGTTCGGTGCCGCGAGGTGGGACCGGACCGGCAACGCATCCGCGTACGACGATGACAACGACGGGCGTACCGATGAGGACGGCTTCGACGATCTGAACGGCGACGGCGCGATCACCCTCATGCGCGTGCCCGACCCGGGCGGCGCCCTCATGATCGACCCCGACGACCCTCGGCTCATGAAGCGCGCCGACGCTACGAAAGGGGAGACCGGCACCCACGCGATGTACTACGAGGGAGCCGACGACGACGGAGACGGGTTCTTCAACGAAGACGGCCCCGGGGGGACGGACCTCGACAGGAATTTCCAGCACGAATACCCCTACTGGCAGGCCGACGCCGGGGTGCACATGGTGAGTGAGGCCGAGACTCGCGGCCTCATGGACTTCATGATCTCCCACCGCAACATCGGCGCGATCCTTACCTTCGGCCACACCGACAATCTCGTGACCCCCCCCAACTCCGGGGGCGGCCTCGCCGATCCGCGCGCGCTCGACCTCGTGGAGTTCGCCGACGCGTCGTTCGATGGCATGTACGACGTCGGCGTCTTCAGACCGACCGGCGGAGGAGGCGGATTCGGGTTCGGGTTCGGCGGCGGTGGCGGCGGGTTCCGCGGAGCCCAGGTCGGGCGGGACAACGACCCGAGCTCGGGCCGGCGACCCTCGACGACCGTGCACGGAGACGACCAGGTGTACTTCACGAAGGTCTCGGACGTCTATCGCGAGCTGACCGGGATCGAGCGGGTCGGCCTGCACCGCGAGCCGGCCGGGGCTTTCTTCGAGTGGGGCTATTACCAGTTCGGCATCCCGTCGTTCAGCACTCAGGGATGGGCCCTTCCCGAGGCGGCGGGCGAAGGCGATGAACCGGCCGGGAGCGGTCGGGGAGACGGCGGCGGTGTCGACGCCGAGGTGCTGGGAGGCCTGGAGGGGGCCGGAGTCGACGCATTCGCCGCGTGGTCGGCATACACCCACCCGCAGCTCGGCGAGGTCGAGATCGGCGGCTTCCTGCCCTATGTCACGTCGAACCCGCCCGAGGCCGATCTGGAAGACCTGGGCCGCCGGCACGGCCAGTTCGTCGTCCGTCTCGCCGGGATGCTCCCGCGGGTCTCGCTCGTCGACACGGAGGTGACGTCTCACGGGGGCGGTGTCTTCACCGTGGAGGCGACGATCGTCAACGGCGGCTTCTTTCCCACGTCGCTTCGACATGGCGTGGTCTCGGGCTCGGTACAGCCGACGACCATCCAGATCCAGGTCCCCCCCGAGCAGATCCTGAGCGGCGCGCAGAAGACCGTGACCGTCCAGCAACTCTCCGGCTCGGGAACGCGCAGGACCGTCACATGGGTGATCCGCGGACAGCCCGGCTCTCGGATCGAGATTCGGGTTCGCTCGCAGAAGGGCGGTTCGGATTCCGCCACGGTCACGCTGGGGTGACGGACATGAGCCGACGACACACGGAGACTCCGGAATACTCGATGACGAAGACCGACGACCCGACGGCCCCCTCGCGTCGTGCGAGGCGCGGCGCCGCGACGGCCGCCCTGCTCCTCGCGATGCTCCCCGGCGGCGCTCCGCTCGGGGGTCAGCAGGATACGGGCATGGGTTCCGATCCCGAGCACACCCTCCCGCTCACCTGGGATCGCTGGCTCGACCACGCAGAGATCGGCGAGCGCCTCCAGCTGATGGAGCGGACGTGGCCCGAGTTCCTGTCCCTCCAGTCGCTCGGCGAGAGCTATGGGGGGAGGGAGATGTGGCTCATGACGATCAACAACCCCGCGACGGGGCCCGAGCTCTCCAAGACGGGGATGTTCATCGAGGCCAACGTGCACGGGAACGAGATTCAGGGCGCCGAGGTCTCCCTGTACACGATCTGGTACCTGATGGAGAACTACGGCCGCATCGACGAGATCACGCGCCTCGTCGACGAACGCGTGTTCTACATCCTTCCGAGCGTCAACCCGGACGGTCGAGACTACTTCCTCCACGGCGCGGGGTCGGGCGCGAGGACGGGGCACATCCCGGTCGACAGCGACGGTGACGGCCTGTTCGACGAGGACGGGCCCGACGACCTGAACGGCAACGGGGTGATCGAGCAGATCCGCAAGCACGTCCCCGGGCAGGGCCGCTGGCGAATCAGCCCGGACGACCCGCGTATCATGGAGCCCGCGCCCATCGGGGAGACCGGCGACTGGGAGCTTCTCGGGTCGGAGGGGATCGACAACGACGGCGACGGTCGGGTGAACGAGGATCCGATCGGCGGCTACGACCCGAACCGCAACTACGCGTCCGACTGGCAGCCGGACTACATCCAGGGCGGGTCGATGGACTACCCGTTCCAGCTCCCCGAGGCGCGCGCGATCAACGACTTCCTGATGACGCGGCCGAACATCGCCGGGTTCCAGTCCTTCCACAACTCGGGCGGGATGATCCTGCGCGGACCGGGGATGGCGTGGTACGGCGACTACCCGCAGCGCGACATCCAGGTGTACAACGAACTCGGCGAGACCGGCGAGCGGATGCTCCCCTACTACGACTACCTGATCATCTGGCAGGGGCTCTACACGGTCCACGGTGGGTCCATCGACTGGACCAACGACGGTCTGGGGATCATCTCTTTCTCGAACGAGCTGTGGAACGGCGGCCAGTACTTCAACAGCCCGCTTCTCCAGGAGCAGGGACGGGATCCCGACTCGCCGATCTCGGGTCAGCGCTCGCGCTACTTCTTCGACGACTTCCTCGAGTTCGGCGATCAATACGTTGAGTGGGCTCCCTTCGACCACCCGGTCTACGGAGAGGTCGAGATGGGCGGTTTCAAGAAGCTCTCCGGCCGCGTGAACCCGCGGTTCATGAGCATGGAGCTCTTTCACCGGAACATGGCCTTCACGCTCTACCATGCCGATCAGATGCCGATGACCCGAATCGGTGAGACCTCGGTGGAGGCCATCGGCGGGGGCGTCTACCGGGTAAGAGTCGACTTCGCGAACGATCGGGCGATCCCGACCATCACGGTGAAGGCACAGCAAAACAACGTCGTGCGACCCGACCTGATCACGGTGGACGGGGCAGAGGTGATCGCGGCCGGCTGGGTGACCGACCGGTTCGCACCCGGCCCGACCGAGCGCATCGATCAGGAGCAGCTCGAGCGCATCCTCGTCCGCAGCGGGCTCGGTGGACACGAGACCCGGACGATCGAGTATCTGCTGCGTGGGTCGGGATCGGTGACGATCCGCTACGAGGCCCTGAAGGGCGGAACCGCCGAGGCCGTGATCCCGCTGAGGTAGCCACCCCGGGGGCCTTCGCCCCCAATCCGGGCGGCGGCGTCGTCCCCCCGGCGCGCCGGCGACCCACACCGGTGCGAGGGGCGCGGTAAGGTTTCGCGTCCCTCGTGCATCTCACTTCTCATGCGGCTCCTCGCCGCCGCGCCGGGGTTAGCGCCCCCGGCTCTCGATTTCCGATTGCAACAGCGCGAGTCGCGTCGCCTCCGCCAGATCGTACTGGACGGAATAGAAGCCGTCATGAACGACGACATAATCTCGAACGTCCGCGGTCCCGAAGCTGCGTGCCGCGCGGCCGTCCTGATCGAGCACGGGGCGGGCGCCCGCCATATTGGCGACCACGATCGTTTCGTCCAGCCAGATCTCGGGCGACGCGACGACCACCCGTACGCCCGCTGCCGTGAGACGCCCGACGTACTCCGCGAACTCGATCGACGCGTCGGACCCCTCGTGCGGCGGTACGCGCCACAACGCGATCAGGCTCACCCCTCCGTCGTCGACCTCGACGGGATCTCCCACCCTCGACCGGAGGCGGATGTCCTCGGGCAGACGGCCCTGAGACAGGCTGGCGAGGAGCCGCGACTCGAGCTCCAGATGGGCCGCGTCCAGCTCTGCGGTCGTGAAGCCGAAATCGTCGGGCAGAGCGCCCTGGTAGAGGGGGTCCGCCGCGACCAGGGCTGCCAGCGATCGGCTCGACGCCCCCCCGTGCTCGACGAGAAGCGCCGCAACCTCGGAGTCCCAGCGCTCCTCGATGGACCTGTCCAGAGCCTCTACGCCCGACGCTCTCCGCCCACCGGCCACCAGGGCCTTCCCGAGCTCCGCGTAGAGCCGCGCCGTCCTCGAACGAAGTTCGCTCTCGAAGTCGCTCGTCGTCTGATGGAGCGCTCGCACGAACGGTGGAGCCGTTTCGTACAGGTGCAGTCGCCCGCGGAGAAGCTCGATCGCTTCCGACCGAAGCTCCGGGTGCTGCGCGAAGTCGATCGCCACCTGATCGCGGAGTTCGGGCTGGAGCTCCCACATCCGGGTGCCCCATGTGACCAGGGCGTCCGTGTCGCCCAGCACCTTCGCGAGCTCGTACCCGATCTGGGCGATCCACTGGCTGCTCCCGCCGGTCCGACGGAAGAGATCGTCGGCGGGTTCGAGGGTCTGGGGACCCCACGATTCCGGGTCGTACAGACTCTCGGCCATCGCCTCGATGAGGAGTGGATGATCGGGGTCCATAGACTCGAGTCGCTCGAACAACTCGGACTGCAGCTCGTTCGCGTCGATCGCCTCCGCGTAGTCGGCGAGCATCACCAGGGTGGACGCGTCGGGCGCGGGTCCGAGAGCACGGACGAAACCGGTGAGCCTCGACCTGTGAACTGCAAGCATCGAAGCGCGCTCCACCTCGGCGGTGGTCGCCAGCTTCTCGTGGAAGGCCCGCAGACGCCACAGCGCGGCGTCGTCGGGGTAGCGGCGGGTCGCCTCGATGGAGGCGAGCAGCGGCTGCGACGCCGGCACCAGCCCCAGCCCGGCGAGCTCCTCGAGTGCCTCGACCTTCGCACGAAACACGCCGGGCGTGGCCCCCGTCTCCGACGTGGCGTCGAATCGCCAGAACGCACCCCCGTTCGCGTCGATCTCGGTCCCCGAACCATCCTCGAGGACGATCACCGCGTATCCCGTCCCGTCAGGGAGGTCGATGGCCCCCGCGTAACGATCGTCTATCGCGTCGAGCACGCCGGCTTCGATCGTGAGCGGGTTGGCGGGATCCGCGGAGAGCCAGACGCGGGCGCGGGCACGGACCTGCGAGCGGCCTCGGAGAAGAGTGCCGGGCTCGTAGACCGCAGCGACGCTCGCCCCACTCACGGGCGGCGTCGCGAGGCTGAGCGTGCTCGCTCCCGCGCGAACCTCTCCCCCGGGGATGAACACCGTGACGAGGGCCGAGAGGGCGAGAACGGCTCCGGCGGCCACCGCGGCGGGCCTCCACGCCGGACTGGCCGGGGCGTGAACCGGGCCATCGGGCAGAATCGTCCGAACGCCGTCCGCCCGACGGCTCAGAATCCCCTCGAGGATCCCATCCGGCATGGACGGAATCGGCACTCTCAGCAGCGCGTCATCGATATCGCGGATCAGGCCGACTTCGCGCCGACAACGGTTGCAACGCTCGAGATGGCGCCGTATCCGACGCTGCTCGTCGGCGGACAGGGATCCCTCCGCGAGCTCACTGAGCCGCTCGAAGCGCGGGTGCCTCGAGAACGTCCGCATCCGCCTCACCTCCTCTCGCCGAGCGCGGCCCGCAACAGCCGTCTCGCCCGGTGCAATCGCTGGTACGATGCGTTCTCCGTGATGCCGAGGGTCTCCGCGATCTCCGCGTGCGACCAGCCCTCGACGATCTTCAGCCATATTACGATCCGGTACTCGTCCGGTATCTGGTACAGAGCTCTTTCCAACGCGACCCGGTCCACGGGCTGCGAGACGTCTCCCCGTGCCCGCCGGGCCGCCAGCTCTAGCGGGACCTTGTCGATGAGACGCTCGTGTCTCAGTCGCATCATCGCCGACCGTACGGCGACCCGATGAAGCCAGGTGCCCAGCGACGCCCGACCCCTGAACGACGCGAGGCTCTCCGGCAGAGCCGCGAAGACGTCCTGCACTATGTCTTCCGCATCGCTCAGCGACCGCGTGATCCCGAAAGCGAGCCGGTAGACACGCTCGCTGTGCTTCTTGAACGCGTCCGCCAGGGCATCCGGATCACCGGCGACAATCCGCGCGATAGCTCGCGCTTCGGAGTCACTCCGCTCCAGTCGGATTGGCTCCTCCTAGATGAACCGACAGGGAAGAGAGGCGCTCGCATGACATGCGTTCCCAAAAGGAGGACACCATGCGAACGAAACGACACTCTCAGAAGGTGGTCGCCAGCCTGCTTGCCGCAACCGTCGCCGGATTCATGTCCCTGGCGATCATGCCCGAGATGCGTTGCAGCACCAATCGGTGCGTCCCGGAGATGGGCAAGAAGTGCATCAGCGGTGGCAGAATCCTTCACGATTACAAAATGGTCGTCGGTTTCGACGGATAACTTCGTGCTGTTCCCGCCGGGCGACCTCTCCCCCTGTCGGTTCGTTGATGCTTCCCGCGTACAAACATTCGATGCACGTGGACCCCGGAACCTTACTGGAGGGTACCCGATGAGTTGAGTCTTCGGCTTCGGTAGCGCCGCGTCGGGAGGATGACGTACCGTCCGTGCGTTCTGGGCACGACCCCTCGACAGCAGGGTTCCGGTAACTCCCGACGGCGACGGTAAATCATTGTCAGTTAACGCGATCCGCGGATTCGCCGCGCTCGCGCCGGCGGCGGTGCTGTCCGCCTGTGCGGCGTCACCGCTTCCGGTTGCCACGCGTCCGCATACGCCCGAGGCGCCTGTCGCCGTCGTGTACCTCATCGGCGACGCCGGATACGGGGTGGGTCGTCCGCCTGTCATGACGCAGCTTCGAGCGGATATCGATCGAGCCCGCGGCGCCACCCCCGTGGTGGTGTTCCTCGGCGACAACGTCTACCCGGCAGGCGTTCGGGACGCCGATCACCCCGGGTTCGAACAGGACAGCACCCACCTCGAGTCGCAGGTCGACGTCCTTCGCGGAGCCCGTGCGCGCGGGATCTTCATTCCGGGCAACCACGACTGGGCCAACTCCGGCGCCGAGGGGTTGCGGCGGATGCAGAACCAGACGGCGTTTCTCCGGCGAAGGGCCGATGCCGGAGTCCTGGTCGAGATGTCGCCCGCCGACGGCTGCCCGGGCCCCGACGTGATCGATCTCGAGGGCGCAGTCAGGCTGATTGCGCTCGATACGCACTGGTGGCTCCACGATCGCGACGAGCGGGTGAATCCTGTCTGCGGCAACAGGACGGAGGTCGAGATCCTCGCCGATCTCGACGCGGCGCTCTCTGAGTTACCGGACGGGCGACGGGCGGTCGTCGTGGCCCACCACCCTCTCGAGTCCTTCGGGAGGCACGGCGGGTATTTCTCGGGCCGGTCCGTGTTCTTCCCGCTCACCGACGTGGTTCCCTGGCTCTACGTACCCATCCCCTTCATCTACACGGGCGTCCGCAACGCGGGGATAACCGCGCAGGATCTGCCCAACGCGCGGAACAGCCACATGCGTCGCCGGCTCCAGGAGATATTCGAGCAGCACCGTGGCGAGCCGCTCGTGTACGCGTCGGGGCACGAACACACGCTGCAGGTTCTCGATGGCTTTGGTCTCGGCGTGGGCACCCACCTCGTTAGCGGCGCGGGGAGCGACCTCCAGCATGTGGAGGACGTCCCGCGCGCCGCCTTCGTCTCGGGCTCGGGGCACGGCGAGCGGGGCTTCATGAAGCTCGAGGTCTTCGGGGACGGCTCGGCTCTCGTCTCGGTCTACACGGACGGCACGAGATGTGTCGGAAGCGACTGTCCTCCGGGCCCGGTGCTGCGCTACGCCTCGATCATACGCTGAGCGCACCGCAAGACGACCCGGGGGGCAATCGAGATCCCGGGTCAGGCCAGGGGGTCCGTCGTCACCCGCCGGACAGGGTCTCCGGCATGTCGGCCAGAACGAACCCCATTACGGCGAGCATGGCGACGGCTTTTCTGAAATCGGTCTTCTCGATCTTGTCGATCGTGTCCGCGTCGGTGTGGTGCCAGTCGAAGTAGTGCTCGCCGACCGTCCGGAAACCCAGACCCGGCACGCCCGCCCGCATGAGCGGCCCGATGTCGGCACCGCCTCCACCACCCTCGATCAGGCCGCCGTCGACCCCATCGAGGAGGGCGCCGATCTGTCGCGCGAGACCGAGGGCCCGCTCCTGCCCGTCTCCCTCGACCGTCACCCCGTAACCGACCGGACGCTCGTTTCCGCCGTCCATCTCGATCGCCGCCACGTGCTTCGCGACGTCGTCGCCGACCCAGTCGCGGTAGGCGTTCCCTCCGCGCAGTCCGTTCTCCTCGTTCGTCCACAGCACGACGCGCAGGGTGCGGCGCGGGACGAGGCCCAGCCGCTTGATGATCGTGAGCGCGTGCCAGGCGGCGATGCAGGCCGCTCCGTCGTCGTGCGCGCCCTGGCCGACATCCCACGAGTCGTAGTGACCGCCCATGACGACGACCTCGTCGGGGGCTTCGGAGCCGGGGATCTCGGCAATGACGTTGTACGACTGCGCGTCCGGGAGCATTTCCGCCTCCATGTAGAGACGCACCGTCACGGTCTCGCCGGCCTCGGCCATCCGTCTCATCCATGCCGCGTCCTCGACGGTGACCGCCGCCGCGGGGATACGGGGCGCATCCTCCGCATAGTTCATCGCTCCGGTGTGCGGCGTGTAGAGGGAGTTCCCCGTCGCCGAGCGCACGAGCGCAGCGACCGCGCCCAGCCGAGCGGCGGCCGACGCACCGCCGCTGCGGTACTGCACCGTGCGCCCGTAACCCTCCCACTCGACCGCGAAGAGGACGATTCGGCCCTCGACCGCACTCCGCCCGAGCCGCTCGAGCTCCTCGAACGACCCCACGACCACGACCGGGGCCTCGATGGGCTCGCCGCCCGTACCGACGCTGTTCCCCAGCCCCAGAATCGATAGCCGCCGCGTCACGGGTGCCACGACGCGGGCGTACTCCTCCCCGCGCACCCAGTGAGGCACCATAACGGGCTGGAGCGTCACATCCAGACCCTCGGCCCGCATCGCCTCATCCGCCCATGCGATCGCGCGCTCGAGCCCCGACGAGCCGCTCAATCGATGCCCGATCCGGGTCGTGAGATGGGTGAGCTTCTCCCATCCCTCCTCGTCCGTGAGCGCGGCCCCGATCATCCGCCCCGCCGGCTCGCGGTACGCTTCCGTGATCGGTCCGGCCCCGGGAGGGGTCGTCTGTCCGGCCGGCATCTGTGCAGCCGACGACGAGCCCCCGGCCGCGGCGACCGAGGCGGCGAGGAGCAGCGGAACGGCCACGCCGGGCAGACCGCTCGGGGTTCGCCGGGGAGAGGCCGGCAGAGATGGCCGTGGGGTCGAACTCGGGGTCGGGTGTCGGTATCGAGGCATCCGTCGGGGCTCCGGGTGCGGTTCACGGGGTTCATGATCGGGGTCGCGCTGATATGCTCGTTCCCATGCGCTTCCCACACCAGACCCGACCCGCCCCCGCCCCGAGACGCCGCCGGACGGCGCTCGCATCGATTCCGACGCCATGGGCCGCCGCGATCTTCTGCGGTCTCACCGCGATGGGCTGCGACGACGAACCTCCCTCGTTCGAGGTTGCCGAGGCGACGATCGAGGGTGTCCAGCTGGCCATCCGGAGCGGCCGGACAACGTGCCGAGAGGTCGTCGAGGGCCACCTCGCCCGCATCGAGGCGTACGATGCCGACCTCGACGCGATCACCGTCGTGAACCCCACCGCCCTGCGACGAGCCGATGAGATAGACGCCGCGATCTCCATCGGCGCCGAGCTGGGGCCGCTCTTCTGCGTGCCGATGCTCGTGAAGGACAACTTCGACACGCGCGACATGGTGACGACGGGCGGGTCGAGCGCGCTCGCACGGAGCGTTCCCCCGGACGACGCGTTCATGGTCGGGGCGATCCGTCGTGCCGACGCCATCGTGATCGCGAAGACCAACATGGCCGAGTGGGCGTTCAGCCCGCGTCAGACGGTGAGCTCGTCGTTCGGGACGACGCGCAACGCGTACGACCTCGGGCGCGTGCCGGCCGGCTCGAGCGGCGGCACCGCTTCGGGGGTGGCCGCCAGTCTCGGCCTCATCGGACTGGGCTCCGACACGGGGAACTCGATCCGCGGCCCATCTTCGCACCTCGCGCTCGTGGGGATTCGTTCGACGATCGGTCTGACGAGCCGCGACGGCGTCATCCCGCTCTCCTTCGATCGGGACATCGCCGGACCGATGGGGCGAACCGTCGAGGACGTGGCGCGCGTATTCGACGTCGTCGCGGGGACCGACCCGGCCGACCCGTACACGCTCGCCGCGTTCGAGCGTCGCGAGGACGACTACACGGCGTTTCTCGATCCCACGGCTCTCGAGGGGGCCCGTATCGGCGTGCTCCGCTCGCTCGTCGACCGCGGAGGGGCCGACCCCGCGATCGTGTCGCTATTCGAGATCGCTCTCCGCGATCTGGCGGCGCTCGGCGCCGATCTCGTCGACCCCTTCGTGTTCGACGTCGACGCGCAGAACGACCGCGAGGGGATGTACTGCAACCGGTTCCGGTACGATGTCGGACAGTACCTGGCGTCGTTGGGCGACGATGCGCCGATCCGCGACGTCGTCGAGGTGCTGGACACGGGGGACTACACCGAGTTCGGGGAGGCACGCATCCGGCGGGCCGTCGAAACGCCGTTCGATGTTCACCCATCCGAGTGGGACGATCCGTGCCCGGACTACGCGACCAACCCGGGGCGGCAGGCGTATCTGTCCGAGCTCGTGGCGGCCATGGACGAAGCGCGGGTGGACGCGCTCGTCTACCCGTCATGGTTGTGCGTACCGGCTCCGATCGACCGGGGAGACGAAGAATACTGCGGCGACAACAGTCAGCTCGTCGCCCCGGCGACGGGGATGCCGGCGATCACCGTTCCGATGGGGTTTACGAACGGAGAGTGGCCGGCGGGTCTCCAGATCCTCGCCCGTCCGTGGGCCGAGGGCCTCCTGTTCAGCTACGCCCACGCCTACGAGCAGGCGACGCGGCACCGCCGCCCGCCGGACGGGTTTCCGCCGCTCCCCCGGCAGTGAGGGCGCGGCGACTCAGAAGATCGGCCGCGCGACCATGATGCCGTCCTGTCCCGAGATCCTCGCGATGCGCTCGGCGAGGGGCGCCTCGGAGATCTCGACCGACCGGCCGACCAGCGGGGCGTGTACCATGTGGAGCCGACCGTCGATCCACAGGGCGAGCCCGGTGTGGGCGATGTCGAGCCCCGACACCGTCGAGGTGGCCGCGATCACATCACCCGTTCGGATCCGGTCTGCGATGTCCGCGATGCGCGATTCCGGCACGTAGACGCGCGGGCCGGCCGCGTTCAGACGCTCTTCCATCCGGGCGATCGCCGCGAGCACGCCGGGGTCGGCGAGCTGCCGGTACGCGTCGGGGTGCGAGGACATGAAATCGATCGGTTCGTCGTCGAGCGCCGGGTCGAGCTCGGGTGTGACGGGCACGACGAGCCCCCGCCCTGCGTTGTCGGACAGCCACTCGGAGAAGTAGTGCAGACGGCTCGCGTATCCATCGAGACGGCCGCCGCGGTACCGCAGATCGGTCAGGTACTCCTCGTAGGTCGCGCGGGCCCGATCCGGGTCGGCCAGGAGCTCCGCCCCGCCGCCCCTGATGAACCTCGTCATCGCGAGCATGTTCTCGACGAAGGTGACGCAGTCGAACTCGCGAAAGTTGATCACGAGACCTTCGGGACCCTCCGCCTCGAGCGTGCCGGGCGTGTAGGGCGTGTCCACGAACGAGCGGGCCAGCCGGCCCACCGCCTCTCCCGCCTCGGCGCGGTCGAGCCCCTCTGCGCGGGCCCACCGCACCTTCGAAGCGAAGACATCCCAATCCTCGTGGGTCCAGGTCGCCTGCGAATCGACCGTGCGATCGGGCAGTCGCGGGGCGTCCGGTTCCGGGTTCGACCCGCGCAGGAGGACCACGCCGCCGACCACGAGCGCCGTCAGCACGGCCCCGACACGAAAGATCGGCGTCACGGCGCGGTCGCCGTCTCGTCGGTCCGGCGGCTCACGGCTTCGTCCCCTTCTTGGCCACCCGCTCCTTCTCATCCTCGAGGTCCTCGAGCGCGACGCCGTCGGTAATCCAGGCGGGCGCCGGGTCGCCCCGCAGGTAGTGACCGAACCACTCGAGGATCCGGCGGTGGTAGTCCACCTGGTTCGCCTCCTCGCGGAATCCGTGGTCCTCCCCCTCGTACACCAGCAGGACCATCTCCTTCCCGGCGCGGCGCGCGAAGTTGTAGAACTCGGTCGCCTGATCCCAGTCGACGACCCCGTCCTCGTCCCCGTGCGCCATTAGGAGCGGCGTCTCCATCTCGTGCACGCGGTGGATCGGCGAGCTTCGCCGGTGCGCCTCGGGATCCTCCCAGAACGGGACCTCCATGCGGCCCTGCCCGGTCTCCCAGTGGGTCAGCTCGGGGATCCCCGGGCCCCAGTGGAACTGGCCCATGAAGCTCACGAAATCGGTGAGCGGCGCCCCCGCGACCGAGGCCGCGAATATGTCGGTGCGCGTGGGAAGGAAGGTGGCCTGGTAGCCGCCCCACGAGTGCCCGATCAGCCCGACGGCGTCGGGGTCCGTATACCCGAGCTCCACGGCCTCGGCGACGGCCGCGCGAACCGCCGCGAGCGCGCTCGGACCGGGCTCGCGCCATGTATACACGATATCGGGGAGGAGGACGGCGTATCCCGCCTGTGTCCACGCCGTGAAGTTGTAGTAGTCGTGCTCGCTCGGCCGGCGGAACAGGTGGATCTGCGGCGTGAGGATCTCGTACGTGTAGACGATCGTGGGAACCGGTCCGCCCTCGTGGTTCGCCGGGAGGAGGATACCGGCCTGGAGCTCCCTCCCCTGCTCGCTCGTGAAATCGAACAGCTCGGCGGTGCCCCACGCGTACTCCGACATGAACGGGTTGAGATCGGTGACCTGCCGCGCGTCGACGAGCCGCGGCCCCCCGACGTAGACGTTCGGTGAGCGATCGAACGCCATCGACCGGTACATGAAGACGTCGGCGCTGTCGGCCTGCGTGAGACCGAGGAAGTACAGGTCGTCGAACACGAGCGACTCGACCGACCCATCGGGCATCAGCCGAGCGTAGCCGCGCTGCTCGGTCGCATCGTCGTGCATCGAGAGGTAGATCGGCTCGTCGGCCGACAGCCCGGGCACGTCGTCGTCGCGTTGGAACGCGACGCGGTAGGTGACGCCGTTCTCCGCACCTTCAGTGAGACGGACAGGCGCATCCCCGGTGAGCGACACGCGCCAGATGTCGTGCTCGTCGTACAGCAGCACGGTCTCGTCGCCCTCGTACCAGCCGCCCGGACCGAACCCGAACGGCGGCAGCATGTCGGTGGGCGTGTCGTACGCCGTGTCGGCGAAGACTGCGGGAATCGACTCGGTGAGGATGTAGCCGGTCCCTTCGGCCGCACCGATGTCCGCCGACCGGTAGTGCTCGCCGTCGAACGCGACGTACCGCGTCCCGCCGGGGCTCGTCCACAGATACCGCTCGCGCTCGGCGATCCGCTCGCGCTCACCCGTCGCCACGTCGATGCGCCACACGTCGCGGTACGGCTTCCCGAACATGTTGCCGAAGGGGTATGGGTCGGCGTCGTTCTCGACGGCCCACCGCCACCCCTCGAGCAGACGCGCCGCCTCGAGGAGATCCTCCCCGAGCTGCACGACGCGCATCTCGTCGAGGCTCCACACGGCGGTCAGCGTCCGACGCTGATCGCTCGTCTCCGCCACCTTCTGCTGCGGATAGGGACGGACGTCGCGCGTGTGCCAGATCTGTACGCCGGGGAGCTCGGGCTCCTCGTCCTCGGCCTTCCCGTCGGCACCCGTCTCCTCCCCCTCGTCTCCCGTGCCGGGGTCGTCCTCTTCGGGCGTGGCGCCGTCGTCCTCCGGTGACTCCTCCTCGGCGTCCTCGTCCTCGTCATCGTCCGGCTCGGGCCGCAACCCGATCGCGATCATCGAGCCGTCATCCGCCCACCGCGGCGTCGCGTGGCGGACGATGTCCATCTCATCGGCGATCCCGGTGGTCTCATCCGTGAGGACGAGCGCCGTCGCCCCGGGACGCTCGAGCCCGCGCCACGCCAGGACCTCGTGCTCATCGTCGTCCTCGCTCGCCTCGTCCTCGGTGCGCAGGACGGCGAGGTCCGCGGCGCCCTCGCGCCACGCGAGACCCCGATACGCCGAACCCGAGCTGTGGAGCGATCGGATTCGTCCGTCGGTCGGGTCGTACAGCTGCACGCCGTTCGCCGCATCCTCGCCCGTCGCGACCGTCCACGCGACGAGCGACAGCGAGTCGCTCCACGCGAACTCGCCGACGTTGCCGAACGTCGTCTCTCCGCCACCCTCGAGATCGAGGATCCGGAGGTCGGCGCCCTTCCCCTCGGGCTCGTCCGGGGCGTAGGAGTGGAGGGCCAGGAATCGCCCGGTCGCGTCGAAGGCGCTCGCCACCACCTCGTCGAACGACCGCTCGGCCCACGTCTCGAGATCCAGCAGGGTGAGCGAGTTGCGGACGGGCTCGTTCGCCTCCTGCGCGCGCTCGCGCTCGTCGGGTGAGACACCCACGGTCCAGACGAGCCACCGGCCGTTCGCCGAGAAGCCGGGGCTCGACCCCCACGGCACGACGTGCGTCGAGTCGCCGTCGATCTGCCGGATCCGCAGCTCGTTCTCCTCGTTCACCCGTGTGACCGGGTACGCGAGCCAGTCTCCGAACGGAGACAGCGCCGTCGGAAACCCGAAGTTCTCCCAGCGACCGTAGTCGGCCGGGTCGATCGTGGGGAGCTCCTGCCCGATCGACGAGCGGACCGGGGCGGTCGCGACGAGCAGCGCGACCGCCGCGAGCGACCGACACCCGAAGCGCCGGCGACTCGGGATACGATGTCGAAGCGGGGACTCGGGTCGACGAAGCAGGTGCTGGGGCATGGCTCGACTCGTCTCGGGTAGTTGCGCGATCGTCCGCGCGATCGGCCTCCTCACGCGGGTCTCCGCAGGTTGGAGGCGTACGGGCACAAGTTGGTTGCGGGCGGGGCTCGATGCACGGACCTTCCCGCGATGAAGATCGGACTCGTGGGCTTCGCCGGATCGGGCAAGACGACCGTGTTCAACGCCATGACGGGGCTCGACGTGCCCGTCGGCTTCGGCGGCGAGGTCAAGCTCGGCACGACGCGCGTCCCCGACGAACGGATCGATCGGCTGAGCGAGATCTTCTCGCCGAAGAAGACGACGTACGCCGAGATGACGTTCTGCGACATCCCCGGCGAGCACGGCGCCGAGAAGAAGGGGCTCACCGGCAGGTCGCTCCAGCAGATCCGCGAGCAGGAGGCGCTCTGTCTCGTGCTGCGCGACTTCGACAACCCCGCACTCGCGGGGGACCCCGACCCGCTCGGCGACCTCGAGGGTTTCCACGCCGAGTGCGTCTTCGCGGATCACGAGATCGTGGAGAAGCGGCTCGACCGCGGACGGAAGGAGCAGGTCAACCCGGTCGAGCTGATCGCGTTCGAGAAGATGCTCGAGGCGCTGGAGGGCGAGCGTCCGATCCGGTCGATTCCTCGCACGGCGCTCAACCGCGGCTTTCTCAAGGGGTACGGTCTCCTCACCGACAGACCGCTGCTCGTAGCGCTCAATGTCGCCGAGGAGCGCGCCGGCGACCCGCTGCCGGACGACCTGGCGGCCCGGATCGAGGAGATCGGCGGCGCCGGTCTGGCCCTGTCGGCCGCGCTCGAGGCCGAGATCGCGGGTCTCGACCCATCGGACCAGGCGGCCTTCCTCGAGGATCTCGGCGTGAAGGAGTCGGCGCTCGGTCGCTTCATCAGGACGGCGTACGGGCTCCTCGATCTGATCTCCTTCTTCACGGTGGGGCCGGACGAAGTCCGTGCGTGGACGATCCGCCGGGGGACCCCGGCCAGACAGGCCGCCGGCCGCATCCACACCGACCTCGAGCGCGGCTTTATCCGCGCCGAGGTCACCCCGTACGACGTCTTCATGGCGCACGGCTCCGAGCAGGCCGTGAAGGATGCCGGGAAGCTCCAGGTCGAGGGGAAGGACTACGTCGTCTCGGACGGCGACATCATGCACATCCGCTTCAACGTCTGAACCGGCCGTCCCGTCGCCGCGCGGCGGCGACTCAGCCCCCCAGCAGCGTCTCCACGTGGGCGGCGGTGGCGAGCGCCAGCCCGTCGATGTTGTAGCCCCCCTCGAGAAGCGAGACGAGCCGCCCCTCGCAGCACGAGTCGGCGAAGCCCATCGCCGCCCGCGTCATGCGGCGGAACGCGTCGTCCTCGACGTCGAAGCACCCGAGCAGATCGTCCTTCCGGCTGTCGAACCCCGCCGATACGATGATGAAGTCGGGGTCGAACGCCGCGATCGCGGGTTCGAGCTTCTCATCCCATGCCCTCAACATGTCGAGGTCGCGCGAGCCGCAATCGAGGTGGACGTTGATGTTCGTCCCCATGCCGTCGCCCTCGCCCGCGAGCGACGGGTCGCCGGTCTCGGGGTAGGCCGCCCAGTCGTGCGTCGAGTAGACGAGGACGGTCGGATCGTCGTAGAACGCGTTCTGGGTGGCGTTGCCGTGGTGGTAGTCCCAGTCGATGATCGCGACCCGCTCGAACCCGTGCGCGCGTTGCGCGTACCGGGCCGCGATCGCCGCGTTGCTGTAGTAGCAGAATCCCTCTTCGGCCCCGGTGTTGTTGGCGTGGTGCCCGGGGGGCCGGATCGCACAGAAGGCGTTGCGGACGTCGCCGTGCGCGACGGCGGCGACGGCGCCCAGCGCGCCGGCGACCGCGAGCTCGGCGAGCGGGCCAGACACGTCGATCTCCCGAATCGAGGCGACGTGCTCGGGGGTGTGGTGCGCGGCGATGTACGGCATCGGGTCGGCCAGCGCGTCGAAGGCGATCATCTCGTCGATCAGCCCGCGTTCCTCGAGCACCTCCATGATGCGGATGAGGCGCTCCTTCACCTCCGGACGAGCGACGCCGTTTCTCGAGGGGACGACGTGCGCGAGACACCGCGGGTCGTAGAAGAAGCCCGTGCCCTCGGCGGATGCCGGGCGGGCCGTGGCGACGCCCGTCACACCGAATCCGGCGACTCCCAGCCCGGCCGCCCCGAGCGCCGCCTCCTCGAGAAACTCCCTGCGTGTCTTCATGGCGGACCTCCTTCGACGAGGGTTAACGTAGCCGCCCTCGTTCCACGGAAGTAGAGACCGGAGACGCCTCGACATGATTCGCATCGGAAGACACGCCGCGTTCATCGCGCTCACGGCGGCGCTGTGTACAACGGCCGCGGAGGCCCAGATGACCGAACCCTCTCCCTCGCTCGCCGAGCTCCTCGCCGACGGCCAGGTCATCTTCGGGATCTTCCCCGGCGAGCAGTCCGCCGCGGGCGGCGCCGAGATGGCGAAGCTGTCGGGGATGGACTTCGTGTTCTACTCGCTCGAGAACGGGCCCTTCGATCTCGAGACCTACGCGGCCTACGTCGACGCCATGCAGGCGGGGCTGGGCGCGGACGCGCCACGGCGGCCGATGGCGCTCAGGATCCCGCCGGTGGGCGACGACCCGCAGGGCGCGATCGAGCGCGCCGGCCAGGCGCTCGAGGCGGGGATCGACGTGCTCGTCGTCCCCCACGTGCAAACCGCGGCCCACGCCGCGGCGTCCGTCCGGGCGAGCGGGCCGGACGCCTGGCCCGCCCGCGCGGATGGGGCGCACCTGAACTTCCTCATCGTCGAGGACCGCGAGGGCATCGCGAACGTCTCGGAGATCGTGGCCACCGACGGCGTCAGCGTGGTGTTCGCGGGCCCCGGCGACCTGAGCCGCGCCTACGAGCGCGACATGGAGGCCGTCGAGAACGCGATCCAGACGGTGCTCGCGGCGTGCAGGGAGCACGATGTGCCCTGCGGGATCACGGCCGGCGTCGACGATATCGGCGAGCGGATCGCCCAGGGCTTCCGGGTGTTCATCGTCACCGATCCGGCCGCGATCGCGGTCGGTCGCGAGGCCGCCGGCCGGTAGTGCGTCTCCTCCTCGTCTCGGACCTCCACCGCGACCACGAGGCTGCGCGGTCGGTCGTCGCGCGCTCGGCGGAGGCCGACGTCGTCGTGATCGCCGGTGACCTGGCGATCAAGCGCGGCGGGCTCCAGGAGATCGTGGACGTCCTCGCGGCGATCGAGACACCGACGGTCCTCGTGTGTGGCAACGGCGAGTCGCCCGAGGAGCTCCGCGAGGCATGCGCGCGGGCCGCGAGCCCCGGTGCGGGCACCCGCTGGCGCACCGCACACGTACTGCACGGAGAGTCGGTGGAGATCGATGGCGTGACGTTCTTCGGTCTCGGCGCGGCGGTCCCGGTCACCCCGTTCGGCGACTGGAGCTACGACCTCACCGAGGAAGAGGCCGCCGCCCTGCTCGCCGACTGTCCGCCCGGCGCCGTGCTCGTGTCGCACTCGCCGCCGCAGGGCCATGTGGATACGGATGGCTCGGGCGGTCACCGGGGCAGCTGGTCCGTCCTCGAGACCATCGAGCGGACGGCCCCGAAGCTCGTCGTGTGCGGTCACATCCACGCCTGCTGGGGCGAGCGCTCCTCGGTCGGCGACACCCAGATCGTGAACGCGGGGCCCGCCGGGGTCCTCTGGATCCTGGACGACGACGCGGGCTGATGCGCCCGGGAACCTCCTCGCGGACCCGTGACACCAACAGTTGCGCGACAGACGGGTAATGACCCGTGCGGACGCGACGGGACTCGAGACACGAGGGGTAAGGACGATGGTTGACGATACGATGAGGGACGTGGGCTGGTTCTCCGCCGAGACCGATGAGCCGGTCGACGAGGCGATCGAGACGGTGACCGCCGCACTAAAGGAAGAGGGGTTCGGGATCCTCACCCGGATCGATCTCGACGAGGCGTTCGACGAGAAGCTGGGTGTCGAGTTCCGACCCTACGCGATTCTGGGGGCGTGCAACCCGAAGCTCGCTTACGAGGCGGTGCAGCGGGCGCCCGAGATCGGGCTCTTCCTGCCGTGCAACGTCACGGTCGAGCAGCGCGAGGGTGGAGGGTCGACGATTCGTTTGACGGACCCCGAGGCCATGCTGGCGAGCGCGCTGTCCGAGGGTGACAGGCGGCTCGAAGGCGTCGCGGCGGATGCGCGGGCGCGCATCGAGAGGGTGGCCGCGGCGCTGAGTTGAGGCGGGCCGGACGCCCGCCTAGTCTCGACCGCGCTCGACCTCGGCCAGCTTCTCCTCGACGAACGCCTCGAACAGGGGGTTCCCGCGAAGGGGAAGCCAGGCCTGTCTGTCCCGGAGCGAGTAGGGCGAGAGGGGCGACGGCACGGAGAGCAGGTATTCCAGCTCCGCGATCGCGCGCTCGACATCGCCGAGCTCGGCGTAGGCCATCGCCCGGTAGCGGCGGATGGTGGTCAGCATGGATCGATCGAGAAGCGTCGTATCGGCGGTCAACGCGATGGTTTCCATGAGCTCGACCCGCGCTTCATCGATGCGGCCCGCGCGCGCGAGGTTCCGCGCGTGAACCGTCCCCCAGGTCGCTTGCCTCGCGCGATTGGAGAAGGTCGGTCGCGATCGTTCCACCTCCGTCGTGAGTGAGTCGAAGTAGACGCGTGCGCGTTCGGTCTGTCCCGACGCCCGGTACATCATGGCCTTCTGGTAGTAGCACGTGCAGCGGAGGACCACATCGGTCGCATCCGGACGGAAGCTCAGGACCAGTTCGTCGTACTCGCCGCCGGTCAGCACCTCCGGGGTGTCCGCGAACCGGAGGCGAAACCAGTCCGGACTCAAGACGCCGCGCGTCTGTTCCTCCGCGAAGAGCTCCTTGACCCCCTCCGCCCCACCTCCGCGGGCGATCTCGAGCCACAGGAGCTCGCGCATGATGTCGGGGAGACCCTCCGGGTCGTTCGCGGCCAGGCGGACCGCGCCCAGGAGCGCGGTCTCCGACTCGTCGAACTCCCGCATGAAGCGGCTGATCTCGCCGAGAAGCAGCTGAGCATAGGCGGAACGGGGGTTGAGCTCGGTCGCACGGCGCGCCATGTCACGGGCCTCGTCCCAGCGTCCGCGCGCCCGGAGCGCGCGTGCCATCTCGGCCACGTAGAGCGCGTTGCCCGGCTCACGGTCGAGGGCGCGCGCGAGGTGGGGCAGTCCATCACGACCCACCTCCTCCTCGACCCCCCACATCGCGAAGTGCGCGGCGGCGAGGTCCGGAGCCAGCCGAAGCGCCCGCTCCGTCTCGCGACGCGCCAGCTCTCGAAGCACACCAGGCCGAGCGGGCTCCTCCGCGCCCACGCGGCCCAATCCGCCCAGCGCCGGCCCGGTCACGACGTCCCGCTGCGCTCCGGTCGACAGTCGATGATACGCGAGCGCCAGGAGCGCATGGGCCTCGGCGAACTCCCCGTCCAGGGCGATCGCACGTTCCAGCTCTTCGCGAGCCACGTCGATCGCCGCGTTCTCCAGCCGCTCGTCCGCGAGGTCCATGAGCTGCGATCCCCGCAGGTAATGCTCGTACGCCTCGAAGCTCCCGGTCGGTCTCTCCGCCCCGTCGCGCACGGGCAGCACCAGGTTCGAGGCGAGCGCCGCCACGATCTGGCCCGCGATGTCCGACTGGATCTCGAACACATCCGTCAGCGTGGCGTTGTACTGCTCCGCCCAGAGCTGCCGTTGGGTCTCCGCGTCGATCAGGGAGGCGCTGACGCGAACTCTGTCGCCGGCTCGCTGGACGCTCGCGGTGACGATCGTGCGGACGGACAGCTCCTCGCCGACGGTCCGCGGGTCCACGGCACGGTCACGGTACTCGAGCACCGACTGACGGCTGATGACCGTCAGGTCGCCGACGGTCTGGAGCTGCGCGATGACGTCCTGGTGGATTCCGTCGGTGAAGAGCCGATTCTCCTCGTCCGCGTTCAGGTTCTCGAACGGGAGGACGGCAACAGAGGGGGCCGAGCCGGGACCCGAGGCGCTGCCACCGACGAGGGTGCCCGGCCCGGGACCGAAGATCACCCAGCCGACGGCGGTGACGCCCAGGGCCGCGAAGGCGATGATCCCGCCCGTCACGGCGTTGCGCCAGGTGAACAGGCGACGGGCCCCTTCGGATACGTGAATCCCCCCGTCCGGGCCACGCCCGGGGCCGTCGGCCGAACTCGGCCGCGGAGCGACCGTGCCCGATCCGACCCCTTCCTGGACGAAGGCCGTGGCGAGAACGATCGGCAACCCTACGATCAGGAGCATGAGGGCGAGGGGACGGATCCACGCCGGCATGGCCGCGGCCTCGGCGAGCTGCTCCACGACCTGGAGCGCGACCCACGAGCCGGCGAGGTAGATCCCGAGCACCTGCCACAGGGACCTGCGGTGGATCTCGCCGACGAGCCGTTTGAAGCCGCTCACGCCACCACCTCATGGGGGTCGGGGGGCTGACGACGCTCAAAGTGGTTGAAACCGCGGCAGAGCGGCAAGAAGTTGAGGAGCCTGCCGGTTTGGGGATCGAACGTATCAGGAGGGACCATGAAGCGCTCCGTCATCGCCGCATCGCTTTTGCTCGTACCTCTCGGTCTCGTCGGACAGGATGCGCCGAACGGGATCGCGGACCCCGAGCCGTCCCGCTGGGAGACCAGCCACTCGACCGTCATCGGCGGCGCGACCGTCGCCTACGACGCGGTCGTGGGCAGCGTCATCCTCCGTGACAACGAAGAAAGCCCCACCGGAGAGCTCTTCTACACCGCGTATTTCCGGACCAACGGGGGCGGCGCGTCGAGCCGGCCGCTGATCTTCTCGTACAACGGCGGGCCCGGGTCGGCGTCGTTCTGGCTCCACATGGGCATCATGGGGCCGCGGCGGGTCGTCACGCCGAACGTCGGCCAGCAGGCGCCCCCGCCGTACCCGCTCGTCGACAACCAGCACACGCTGCTCGACATCGCGGACATCGTGATGGTCGACCCGATCGGCACCGGGTTCAGCCGACCCGCCGGCGAGGCGGAAGGCAGCGACTTCTGGGGCCTCGACGAGGACGCGGCGTCGCTCACGCAGTTCATCCGGCGCTTTCTGAGCGAGAACAACCGGTGGAACTCTCCCCGCTATCTCCTCGGCGAGAGCTACGGCACGACCCGTTCGGCGGTGCTCGCCGGGCACCTCCAGCGGGCGAACATAGACCTGAACGGCATCGTGCTCGTCTCCTCGGTGCTCGACTTCAACACGATCCAGTTTCCGCCGGGCTCGCACACCGGGTACATCACGAACGTCCCCTCGTACGCGATCACGGCGGCGTACCACGATGCCCTGCCGGGTGGCCGGCCCGATGACCTCGAGGCGTTCATGGCCGAGGTCGAGGAGTGGGCGCTCACCGACTACGCGCAGGTGCTGCTGGCCGGCAACTCCGTCGACCCCGCCTACCGCCAGCGGGTACTCCAGCAGATGCACGAGTACACCGGGCTCTCGGTCGACTATCTCGACAAGGCGGATCTGCGCGTCTCGGCGCCCGAGTTCGAGAAGGAGCTGCTGCGGGACCGGCGTCTCGTCGTCGGGCGGCTGGATGCGCGCTTCACCGGCCCGACCGGCGATCAGCTCGCGACGACTCCGGGGCACGATCCGCAATCCTCGGCGATCAGCTCCGCGTACACATCGATCTTCAACACTTACGTCCGCGAGGAGCTCGGCTACGACGGCGATCGCGAGTATGTCCCCAGCGGGATGGCACGCGGATGGAACTGGGAGCGCCAGTTCGGCGGGGGCGGCGGCTTCTTCGGCGGCGCCGTCCCGAATGTCGGTCCCGATCTGGCGCGAGCGATCGAGCGGAATCCGCGGCTCGAGGTGCTGCTCGTGAACGGGATCTACGACCTCGCGACCCCGTACTTCGCGGCCGTGTGGACGATGGACCAGCTCGGGCTGCCGCCGGATCTGCGCGACAACATCGCGCGGGCCGACTTCGCGGCCGGCCACATGATGTACGTGGAGGAGTCGCTGCTCGATCAGTGGCGCGATACGCTGGTCGCGTTCATCCGGAGGACCTCGGGGGGCGAGCTCACGCCGTAGGGACGGCTCCGTCGGCCCGGCGGGGGCCGGCTCAAGGATCGCCCGGCGATCGCGTGAGACGCGCCACGTACCGGATCTCCTCGATGACCGGCCCGATGAAGCGGGTGTCGGTGACGATCGACGTGTGCGTCGCGCCCTCGATCACGACCGGCCCGCGACCGCGCGTCGACCGCGCCGCGAGCGTCTCCATGTCCGCGAGGACCTCACGGTGCCAGCGGGCCACGTCGTCCTCGGTCTCGTCGCCCTCGGGCCTTCGCGTGTCGGACGAATACACGACGGTGAGCGGGATGTCCTGGAAGTCATCCGAGTCGATGTTCTGCCACGCCGTCTTCGGCAGCAGGTCGAGGTAGCCGATCACGGTACGGGTGGTCGTCTGCCGCGACAGGCCCGCGTGGTAGAGCGCCTGGCGCTCGGCGCTCAGGGTGTTGCGCCCCGCGTTTCGCGTGGCGAAGCGGACGAGGCCCAGACGCGTCGCGACGGAGGCGGCGACGCATTTCCAGCCACAGCCCTCGATCGCCGCGGCGTCGTCGCGCGTTCCCTCGAAGTCCTCGAGCATGTCGACCGGCCGACCCGGGTCGATGAGCACCATTCCGGCGACGTCGTCCGGAAAGAGCCGCGCATGTATCTGAGCCAGGTTTGCCCCGAGCGAATGGCCGACGTAGACGACCGGTCCCGTGTCGGCGGAGCCGAGCACCGCGTGGAGCTCTCTAGCCAGCCCTTCGCCGTCGTACACGCCGACGCCGTCGTCGCTCCAGCCGAGCCCCGAACGGTCGAACGCGCAGACGCGTCCCTCCCGAGCCAGCCCCTCTCGGAAGCCCCACCAGTGGAGGGACCATCCGCCTGCACCCGCGTCCAGCAGCACAGTGGGCGCGCCGTCACCCGCGCAGTGGAGGTGTAGCGAGTGGGTCCCGATCGAGACGAGCTCGCCGGGCGCAGGATAGCGAGCCCGGTCGCGACGCACACCGACCTCCTGATAGATCGCGCCGCTCAACGCCGTCGCTGCCGCTATCGCGGCGAGCACGATGCCGAGCACGCGGGCGAACCGGCGAATCCGCGCTCCGATCGAGCCTCCGGTCATGTCGTGCCGTCGATCCCTTGTCTGACAGTTAACTAAAACTTATCTGATTATTTCAGTTATTGATCAGGACGGAGTCGAGCCCCGGGAGGTTTCAAGTTGTCCGAGAACCCGACGCGAGAGCGGACGTACCGCGTCGAGCGGCCCGGGCAGCTCAGAGCGCTCGCGTCCCCGGCGCGTCACCGGATCATCGCCGCCTTCGAGGCGCTCGGCCGGTGCTCCGTGCGGGACCTCGCGGAGCACATGGATGTCGCCCCCGAATCGCTCTACTACCACGTCGGGCAGCTCGAGGAGGCCGGACTCATCGTGCCCGCGGGAACACGGCCCACAGGCCGCCGGCTCGCGGGGCTCTACGAGCTCGTCGCGCGCGACATCGAGGTACGTATGGACGAAGCGAGTCCCGAGCTGCGCGAAGCGTACGCCGAGATGGCCGGCAGCCTCCTGCGGTGGGCCGAGCGCGCGCATGCCGACGCGCTCGCGGACCGGGAGGTCCGCCAGGGTGGACCGGACCGGCAGCGCACCCTCGTCCAGTTCCACCCGCGGCTGAGCGACGAGGCGGTGACCGAGCTCAACGCACGGCTGACCGAGCTCGAGCGGTTCCTGCGCGAGGGCGAGGACCCGGCGGGTACCCCGTATGCGGTGACGGTCGTCGTATCGCCGGCTGGCTGAGCGCGGTCTTGCCACCGACGAGGGTCGCCTCTCAGCCCGACCGCCTGGAGACCGCGGCCTTCAACCCCCGGTCGAACGTGAGGATCTCCTCGACATCGCGTCGACGGCAGCATGCCAGATGCACCAGGTCGCGCGCGGTGAGCTCGGGGTGGCGCGCTCGCAGGGACCTCGCGAGATCGGCATCTGCACGCTCGACCGGCCACACGTCTCCGCTCACCGCACCCAGGAGCGCCCACGCGTTCTCGAGCTCCCGATCGCGATCGACGGCGACGTAGACGTGCAGGATCTCCTGGAAGACCTCCGCGGAGGTGACGAGCGTTTCGCCATCGCGCTTCGCGTCCTTGAGAGCTGCTCTCGCCTGCTCACGCAGGGGGTGGGGGCGCCCGACCGCATACACGGGGATGTTCGCATCGATGAAGATCACGGGCGCGGGAGCCCCTCGATCTTCGACTCCGCGATCAGGCGCTTGAGCTCCTCCCAATCGGACTCGGGCGGAGCGTCGGGTCCATGAACGCGGTCACACTCGGCGAAGAACGCGTCCAGCGAATCGGGCGTGTCCAGCGGCAGCTCGGCGGGGTAGTCGGCCGCCCGCTCGCGCACCGCCTCGCGAACCCACTCGCTCAGGTTCTTCCCTTCTCGGCTCGCGAGCGCGCGGTAGCGCTCCTTCTCCTCGGGATCGAGGACGATGTGTATCCGGGTCGACATGAGCCCCTCCATCGTGTGCATGTATTATACACATACACACATGTCATGTCAACGCCGCGTGGCGCTGACGGGGGACGAGAGGAGAATGCGTTCTCGACATCGGGCGGCGACCTCACGCCGTGGCGGTCACTCCGATCTGAACACCCGGGCAGGGTCCACACGAGCCGCCCGGCGAGCGGGAATCACCGCTGCGAGGACGGCCACGCCTCCTGTCAGGAGCGCCGCCAGGGCGAAGGAGGCGGGGTCCGCGGAACCGACCTCGAACAGCTGTCCCGCCAGGAGCCTCGCGCCGCCCAGGGCGAGTGGCACCCCCATGACGGCACCGACGACGACGAGGCTCACGGCGAATCGGGCGACGGCCCGCACCAGCCGTCCCGGCGCGGCCCCGAGAGCCATCCGGAGACCGAGCTCGCGTCGGGCGGAGGCCACGCGAAACGACACCAGCCCGTAGGTCCCCATCACGGCGAGGAAGGTCGCGATGCTCCCGAACGCCACCATGAGCACGGCGCCGGCGCGTCTCGTGGCGAGCGCGTCGGAGACGAGCGACCCGATCGGGCGGATGTCCTCGAGTACCGCGCTCGCGGAGACATCCCGAATCGTCGACCGAACGGCCGAGACGACGTCCTGCGGGGGGAGCGTCGTCCTCGCCGCGACGTAGAAGCTCCGCGTCGGAGCCTCCACGTACGGGTAGTAGATGAAGACCCTCGGGGATTCCTCATCGAGCCGATACTGCCGGATGGTCCGGACGACCCCGACCACCGTCATCGAGTCCGTCCCCAGACCGGCGGTGAGACCGATGGGGTTCCAACCGCGCCAATAGCGATCGACGAGCGCCTGATCGACGATGGCCACCTCGACGCCGGGCAGCATATCGGCGTCCTCGAAGGATCGCCCCTCGAGGACCTCGATCCCCATCGCCTCGAAGTACCCCGGCGTCACGGCGCGAAACTCGGCGGTCACCGGCTCGGTCACGCCGGCGAGCGCGGCTCCTCCCCAGGCGATCGAGGCGCCCAGCGGAATCTGGTTCGACACACCTGCGGTGGACACCCCCGGTATCCGCTCCAGTGCCGCGAGCAACTCCGAGACGTGCGACCACCGGTCGTCCCTCTCCGGGCCCGAGGGGCCGAGATCCATCCTCACGGTGACGACGCTCTCTCGATCGAATCCGGGATCCTGGCGCCACACCGCCGCGTAGCTCCTCGCGAGGAGGCTCGCGGCGACGATCAGGGTGAGCGAGAACGCGATCTGCGCCTGCGCGATCACGCTCCCGGGGGAGAGGACGGCCCGGAGACCGCTCCCCCTGGTGCTGCCGCCCCGCGTACCCGCCCGGAGCCCCGCGACGCCATCGGGTGCGGTCGCCCGGAGGGCCGGAAGCAGCGCGAACACGATCGTGGTCGCGAGGGACGCCGCCACCGCGAAGGTGACGGCGCGAAGATCCAGCGCGACCTCCCCGAGACGCGGCAGCTCTGTCGGGTCGAGCATGTGCAGGCCCCTGACGAGCCCCCGGGCGAGCGCGACCCCGAGGGCGCCGGCGACGGCGGAGATCACGAGGCCCTCCGCGAGCAACTGTCGAACCACACGCGCGCGCGAGGCCCCGAGGGCACGTCGGACCGCGACCTCGCCGGCCCTCGCCGAGCCTCTGGCGAGCAGCAGCATCGCCACGTTCCCGCACGAGATGAGGAGGACGAGCCCGACCCCCGCCAGCAGCGCAAGCGCCATGGGGCGCAGAGGTCCGACGATCTCGTCGAAGACGCGGACCGCGTACACCGCGAACCGGTCATCGTCGATGTCGAACTCATCGATGAACCCCGACGTCATGAGGCCCTCGAGCTCCGCGTCGAGCTGCGCCCGCGTACGATCCCCCCGCAGCCGACCCACCACGTTCCAGTTCCAGCTGCCCGTGTTGGACAGGAAGTCCGGATCCAGCTCGAGATTGAGCAGGACATCGACGCCCGAGACGGCTCCGACGGTGGCGAGCGCCTCGGGGATGATGCGGGACCCGGGGTCGATCACGCCGATCACGCGTGCGGTCGCCGACCCCACGGCGATCGTCCGTCCCACGATGTTCTCGTCGCGTCCGAACTCGTCCACCCAGATATCGTGCGACAGCACGGCGACGAGCCCCGCGCCCGCCGCATCGTCCTCGGGCTGGAGCACCCGGCCACGGGCCGCGCGGGTTCCGAGCAGCCGCATCAGCCCCGAGGTGGTCTGTACCATTTCCCAGAACTGCGGCGGACCGTCCTCGCCCCGCGCCGTCACGCGACCGCCGCCATAGAGCGTCAGGTGCTCGAGCGAGCCGAGCCGGTCGCGGAACGCGCGGTAATGGGCCGGCGCGTGCCAGTCCTTGGCGACATCCGTCGCGGGGCTACGGTTCCAGAGGACGAATAGCCGATCCGAATCGGGATACGGGAGCGGCTTGAGGAGAAGCGGGTCGACGACGGAGAACAGTGCGGTCGAAGCGCCTATACCGACGGCCAGCGTCAGAATCGAGACGACGGCGAACGAGGGGCGCGCCAGCAGCCCTCGAGCGCCCAATCGGATGTCTCTCGTCAACCCGCGGAGCCACGGACCCGAGCCCGCCCCGGCGCCGCGCCGGTGGCCTCTACGAGAGCGGGCCCGCAGGGCAAGCGCGGGTCCGATCGCGCGGACCACCTGCCAGCGATACCACATGCGGGCTCGCCCCGGGTCTACCTCCGCCCGTCCGGCGAACCGCTCGCGCAGATCGAGGAGCAGCTCCCTCCGATCCCACACCGGGAGGAGGACCTCGAGAAGTCTCTCCCACGGCCCCGGCGGAACGTGCGGCGTCATTCCGTCTCCCCCTCGGCGTTTTGAAGGAGGTGATCGATCGGCCGTTCCGGCGCTTGACCATCACCACCACGTCGCTATACTGTGTTTAGTATACAGAGTATAGTTTCGTGAGGAAAGCGACCCCTCCATGCCCCGACACGGTCTAGGCGACTTCGAGCAGTTGATCCTCCTGGCGACCATCCGCCTGGGAGACGATGCGTACGGAACGGCGATCGCCGAGGAGATCGAGGCGAGGACGAACCGCTCGGTCTCGCAGGCCGCGGCCTACCTCACGCTCAGCCGCCTCGAGGAGAAGGGGTGGATCTCCTCTACGGTCAGATCGGGTCGCGACGGGGGACGAGCCCGACGCTACTACACTGTCGGCGACGAGGGTCTGACGCGACTGCGCGAGTCCCGGGACGAGCTGTTCGGGATGTGGGAGGGGACGTCGTTCGAGCGGTCGGCCTGAGCGCCTTCCGCACACCGTACACCGACCGTCAGGCGCTCCCGATGTGCCCCAGTTTCGGCGGCGACGTCCACCCCGTCGCGGCGCGTCGCTCCTGGACGCAGCGTCTGAACCGGAAGGCGTTTTCGGGGAGCGCGAAATCCATCCCGTAGTTGTCGGGTCCGACCGCGTCGACGTGCGCCACGATGACGCTCAGGTCGTCGCGCTCCATCGCCTCCACGAACGCCTCGCCGAACGACATCGCGTCGTCCACCGACACCGCGTGCTCGATCCCGGCGCCGCGCGCGATCGCGGCGAGATCGGTGATCCCCGACGAGGTGTGCGAGTCGAAGCCGCCGGTCGACAGCAGGCTGCCGTTGTCGAAGACGATGTGGACGAGGTTGGTCGGCCGGTAACGGGCGAGCGTGGCGAACGTCCCGAGGTTCATCAGGGCCGACCCATCGCCATCGAGGACGATCACGCGCTCGTGCGGCAGGTGCCGGGCGAGCCCGAGCCCGATCGACGAGGCAAGTCCCATCGCGTGCTGGAGATAGAAGAAGTTCTCGCGGTGCCCGAGGTCGTAGAGCTCCTGAGCGCAGGCGCCCATGATCGTCACGACCAGCCTGTCCTCGATCTCGGCGTAGATGAGCTCGAGACAGGTCGCGCGCAGCATCAGCGGGTCTCCGTCATCGGCCGGCGGCTCTCATCAGGCATCCCCCTCATCAGACGTCTCCCTCCATCAGATCGCGCGTCAGGAGCAGCGCGACCGGCGACAGCGAGCTCTGCGAAAACGTGTACGCCTCGGCGATCTGCTTCGCGACAGCGCCCGGATCGCGCGCGTGCTCGTACGGGATGTTGAGCGCCCTGAGAAGCCCCTCGGTGACGATCCCGCCCCGCGTGTGCCACGGGTAGGGCTCGCCCCAGTGACCCCGGACGGCGATGAGCATACACAGCGGGATCGAGTAGAGCTGCGCCAGCGAGATGATGCCGTTCATGGCGCCGAAGAAGCCGTGGTTCTGCATGAGCAGGACGTGCGGCTCGCCCGCGAAGTAGGCGCCGGCCGCGACGCCGATCGCCTCCTCCTCCTTCGCGACCTGGATGAGGTCGACGTCGGGGTCGTCCTCGGCCCGCTGGAGCAGCAGCCCGAGCCACGTCTCCGGCAGCGCGGAGATGCTGCGGATGCCGGCGGCCTTGATGCCTTCGAAGACGGCCTTCGAGTTTTCGTACGAGACGGTCATGACCCGGACGGTGCGCCGCGCCGCGCGGGCGCGCAATGCACCGCGGTCGGCCGGCACAGACCGACGCGGCGTGCGCCCCGTCAGCTTACCAGATGGTCTCGTACCGCCCGGGCGCGAGGTCCCACGTCTCGCCGTAGACGTGGAGGCGGGTCGTGGGGCCGTCCGGGCCGACGAGGGGGCCGCCCTCGTGCGTCCATGCCAGGATGCTGCCGCCGAGGTTGCGTACGGGGATCCCCTCGGCGGTCAGACGCGCGGCGTATCGGGAGCTCCGATAGCCGATCGTGCAGTAGGCCACGGCCGCGACGTCCGCGTAGCGGCCCGGGTCGGCCTCGAACTCGGCGGCGGCGATGGATCCGGGGATCATCGAGACGGCGCGCTCGGCCGGATCCCGCGCGTCGATGAGGACGATGCTGTCCTTCTCGAGCAACCGGCCCGCTTCGGCGACCGAGATCGACTCGACGCCGGGGAAGGCTTCGGCGATGTCCGCCACCATCTCGGCCACTCGCGCGGCCTTCTCCTCGTCGGTGGCGACGGGGCGGGCGCACGCCGTCGCTGCCGACAGCCACGACAGCCCGACGAGCGGCCAGGCGAGCCCGCGCGCACGGGGCCGCGACCAGCCGGCGCAATGGCTGCCGGTCATCCGTTCAGCGCCCGCCACTCGGCCAGCAGCTCGGCCTCGCGCGCTCGCGTCAGACCCGGCCGCCCCGTATCCGGCCATTCGCCGAAAGCGTCCGAGTACCACTCGACGGTGTCGAACGCGATGTCGGCGAGCGGCCGAACCCCCAGCCCGGCCTCCCACGCGCGCGTCCCATCGAGGAGCGCCGACCCTTCTCCCCCCCTGATCCCGCCGAACACCGGCTCGGCGTAGTCGTTGCGGGCGGGCCACCAGAGCGGGAACTCCACCCAGGGGCGGGTCCCGCGGTCCCACAGGAAGTCCTCGTCCACCCACGTGAACTCCACGCCGACGGACGTCGTGCCGCGGATCCCGTACAGCATCTCCGCCATCGACATCGGCGGGGCGACGAGGTGGAATGTGCCGCCGTCCTGTCGCTCGGCCCGCAGCGTCACGAAGTCGGCGATGTCGCGAACCTCGATCCACTGGATCGGGTTCTCGGGGCGGCCCGGCGCCAGCACCTCGCCACCCTCGTGAATGCGGACCGCCCAGTACGTCCACAGATGGTTGGTGTCGCCGGGCCCGATGACCCAGGTGGGGCGAATCACCGTGTTGCGCTCGGGGAAGGCGTCGCGCACCGCCCGCTCGCAGATCACCTTGAGCTGCCCGTACCACTGCTGCGGGTTGTGCGGCTCGCCGTCGGGCAGCACGCCGAGCGGGTAGCCCTCGGTCATCCCCGGCGTGTCGTAATCGCGGTACACGTCGGTGGTCGACGTGAAGATGTAGTGCTCGGCCTGGTCGGCGAGCGCGGTCGCCGAGAGCTCGACGTGCTCGGGGTAGTACCCGGAGTTGTCGATCACGACGTCCCAGCTGCGGCCGCGCAGCGCATCGAGCGGCCCCGCACGGTCGCCGACCAGCTTCTCCACCTCCGGGAACAGGTGCGTGTTCGTGCGTCCGCGGTTGAACAGGGTGACCTCGTGCCCGTTCGCGAGCAGCGCGCGGACCATGTGCGGACCGAGGAACCCGGTCCCGCCGAGGACGAGGACGTCGAGGGGGGCCTGCTGAATGGCGGTCAGAGTAGGACTCCTGTCGTCTCGGGCGGCGGTCGAGCTCGGGTGTCCCCCGACACCGCGTTCGCGTCGTCTACGATTCGTAATGTTGCGCAGGGCGCGGGATGTTCCCTACGCCTGCGCTGCGGCGACGCCCGCGGCGACCGCGTCGACCAGCCGGCCGATGGCCGCCTCGGGTGTCGCGCAGATGGCCAGCCGAACGGCGCCGGGACGAGGCACGACGTAGACGCCCTCTTCGCGCATCCGCGCCGCCGTCGCCTCCCCGTCGGGCGTGAAGACCGAGACGAAGAACCCCCCGTCGTACCGTGGATACGACAGCCCCGCGGCGCCTGCCGCCTCGTTGAAGGCCGCGACACGCGCTCGCAGCAGCTCGATGAGCCGCGCCCTCTCCTCGGTGGATCGGCGTCGCAGCTCGGGGTCGGTCAACAGCTCGGTCGCCGCCGTCTGACCGGCGTGGTTGCAGTTGGACCAGGTCGCGCGACACGAGTACCCGAGCGCGCTTCCGAGCCGCGCCCGCTCGTCGGCATCCCGGTGCATCGCGATCAGCGCCCCGACGCGTGCGCCGTACTGCGCGAACGTCTTCGAGATCGTCCAACCGACGAGCACGGTCGCCGTCTCGAGCATCCGGGGGACGTACGACACCCAGCGGTTCGCCCCGGACCCGAAGGCGGCGTACGCGTTGTCGAGCAGGAAGGCGACGGGCGCTCGCTCACCCGCGTCCCGCACGATCCACGAGACGGCCTCCCATTCGTCGGAGTGGAGCGAGTATCCGGTCGGGTTGTGGCAGGGGAAGTTGAACAGGACGAGCGCGCGGCCCTGCCGCTCGATCTGACGGTTCACGGCCTCCTCGAACGCGGTGAGGTCGAACCGCAGATCGCCGTCGTACATGTTGAAGACGTCGATCCCCCGCCCCGAATAGGACGTGATCGCGTTGTACGACCCCCAGTAGTGGCTCGAGGTGAGCGCGTTCTGCCCCGGCTCGAGGAAGTTGTTGATCGCCGCGTGGAGCGCTCCGGTGCAGCCGGGGGTCGACACGGCCACTGCCTGGTCGGCGGCGGGCGAGTCGGCCAAGACATCGCCGATCACGGCCTCGAGGAAACGCGGGACCCCCGAGATCGGCGCGTACCCGGCGGCGAGATCGGCGGGTACCCTGGCGAATGCCTCGGCGGAGGACGGCATGACGGCGAGCCGGCCGTCGTCCTCGAACAGGGCGCCGAGGGTGGCGTTCAGGATGTCCTCTCCCTCGCTCGCGCGGCGCACGGCCTCGTGGTGCAGACGGAAGATCGGGTCTCTGCCGTCGCGGGCCGCGGCGGCGGGGGTCAGGGCAGTCATGGCGCGCAGTATACAGCGCCGCGTACCGTCGGAGGAGGAGAGGCCGACCCGCGGAACTGGCGGGCCGCGCGAGTTCGCATACTGACGGGAGCTCGGGATGGATCGTCGCACCTTCGTACGCCGGTCGGCCGGCTCGGCGCTCGCGCTGGGTCTGGCCCCACGCGAAGCCGTGGGCGCGATCGCGTCACGCAACCCGGACGCGCTCATCATGGACGCGATGGGCGAGCTGAGGAGGATATACGAGCCACCCCTCGTGCGGCGGATGCTCGCGAGCGGAATGGACTCGATCACGATCACTCTCTGCGACCCCAAGCCCGTCGGGGCCGAGGCGCTCGAGCTGGCAATCGATGAGCTGCTCGCCTACGACCGGTACCTCGCAGACCACCCCGACCTGTTCGTCCGCGCCGCCTCCGTTGCCGACGTCGATGAGGCGCGACGCACGGGCCGGCTCGCCGTGTTCTATCTCTACCAGAACACGATCCAGTTCGGAGAGGATCTCGACCGAATCGACATGTTCTACCGGCTCGGGCTGCGCTCCTGCCAGCTCACCTACAACGAGCGCAATCACGTCGGGGTAGGCTGTCGGGCGCTGACGTCGTCGGGCGCCATCGACACCGGCGGCCTGACCCGCTTCGGGCGCGAGACCATCGATCGGATGAACGATATCGGGATGCTCGTCGACGTCTCCCATGCGAACGAGCGCACGATGGCCGACGCGATCGCGCACTCGTCGGCCCCCATCCACAACTCGCACACGGGGTGCGCTGATCTCTACCCGCACATCCGGAACATGAGCGACGCGAACATGCTAGCCATGGCCGAGAGGGGCGGCGTGATCGGCATCTGTCAGCTCCGGCCGTTCCTTACGAGCGACAAGCCGGGCACCCTCGATGACTACCTGAAGCACGTCGATCACGCGGTGCAGGTCGCGGGAATCGAGCATGTGTGTATCGGGAGCGATCGCGACCACCGCGTGATCGAGATGAGCGAGGACTACATCGCCGAGCTGCGCGCCGAGGAGGGCAGCCAGGTCGAGAACAGCGAGCTACCGTACTTCATCCCCGAGCTGAACGGTCCGTCGCGCATGACGGCGGTGTGGGACGGGCTCGTCGCGCGCGGCTACTCCGAGGACGCCGTCGAGAGGATAATGGGGACGAACCTCTACCGGCTCTATGCCGAGGTGATCGGCTAGACTCCGCCGTACTCGGCGTATCTGGACGCTTATCTCGCGGAGTAGCTCGCTCGGCCGTGTCCGGGGACAGGTGCTGCCGTCTCCAACGAGAAATGCGTAGCAGTGCTACGTATTTTGTCAGAATGGCAGTGGGGCCGGTCGGGGGCGAGGCGCACTGGCGTAAACGCCGCGCCGGGCGCAGGGTGTTCTGATGTGGAATCGAGGCATGCCGCCCCATGGCGGCGACCCGTGCGAAAGGACCTGCAGATGCGCCGACTCGCAGTATTCGGCGTCCTGGCGGGGGCGATCGCCCTCGGAGCCGCGGCGCCGGCCGCGGCTCAGGAAGAAGGACCGGACTTGCTAGCCGTCGGGGAGATGGCCCCCGACTTCGAGCTGCCGGGCGCGACGCGCTACGGATTGCTCGAGGAGCCCGTTCGGTTGAGCGACTACCGCGGCGAGACCGTGGTGCTCGCGTTCTTCTTCAGAGTCAGGACGCGTGGCTGAACGGTTCAGATGAGAGCGTACCGTGATCAGTACGCAAGCGTATTCAACGACGGCAGGAACGTCGTGCTCATCGCCATCTCGAACGACGCGATCGAGGAGGGACGGTCGTGGCTCGCCGATGAGGACTTCCAGTACCTCTTCGCGAGCGACCCTTCCGGCGAGGTGTACTCGTCCTACGGGGGCCCTCTCCGCGACGGCGGGATGGTCGGGGCGCGCTCGGTAGTGGTGGTCGGGCCGGATGGCCGGATCGCGGGCGTGATGCCTCAGTTCAACCAGGTCGACCCGGCCGCGTACGACGAGCTGGCGGCGGTCATCGACGAGGTGACTCCGGAGCCGGAAGAGCCGTAGGAGGCTGCTATCGCGGGACCGATGGTCCCGCCGGCGACGAAGCGACCGGCTGGCGGCCCGGGATCCCACCGGATTCCGGGCCGTACGGTCTCCGATGCCCACCGAGCTCTGACGCCCACCGAGCTCCGACGCCCACCGAGAGGATCCCGAATGCCCCACATCACGCCCTTCCTCGCCTACGCCGAGGGCGCCGAGGACGCGGCGGCCTTCTACGTGTCCCTCTTCCCCGGCTCCCGTATCACGGGGACCACGCCGTTCCCTCCGGGCTCGCCGCTCCCGGCCGGAAGCGTGATGACCGTCGCCTTCGAGCTCGAGGGACGGCCCTACGTCGCGCTCAACGGCGGGCCGCACTTCTCCTTCACCGACGCGTTCTCGTTGTCGGTGGAGTGCGACACGCAGGAAGAGATCGACCACTACTGGGAACGACTGTCGGAAGGTGGCGAGGCGGGCCCGTGCGGGTGGCTCGTGGATCGATTCGGGATGTCCTGGCAGGTGAACCCACGCGCCCTCGCCGACATGCTCGCCGACCCCGATCCGGCACGCGCCGGGCGGGTGATGGAGGCAGCCCTCGGGATGAGCAAGTTCGACATCGCGGCGCTCGAGGAGGCCTACGGGGACGGGGCCCCCTGATCGGCCAGGGTCAGCGACCTCCGACCATCGACGCGACGGTGGCGACCAGGTTCTGATCGGGCCCCACGCCGGTGTAGGCCACCCGCCCGTCGGCGTCGAGGATGACCACGACGGACGTGGTCGCCGCCTCGTAGGCGCGGACTGCCTCCCCCCGCGCATCCCACAGGAAGGGGTAGTCGTGGCCCGCTTCCTCCACGTGCCGGCGCACCCGACGCAACGACTGCGACACCGCGACGGCCACCGCGACGACATTCACCGACTCGCCGTACGACGCGACGATCTCGTCGATCTGCGGCTGGAGCGCCTCGCACTGCTCGCACCACGACGCCCAGAACTCGATCAGCGTGGGCTTGCCGTCGGCGAACGAGAGCAGCGTGACGTCGGTCTCGTCGAGATCCTGGAGCCCGGCGTCGGGGCCCGGCGTGCCGATCGGAAGGCTCACCTGACCCTCGCCGGTCTGCGCGGCCGCGCCGCCGACCGCACCGCACAGGCCGACCATCGCCAGCGTGAGGGCGGCTGTAATGGAGCGCCCCGGACGTGCCGACCGGGCGCGTGTTGTCGTGCTCACAGGTTGTATCCCGCCCTCACGAAGTAGTACTGCGCCATCGCGATCATGATGATGGCGGCGATGCGCTTCACCCACACCATCCACGAACCTGAACGCGGCAGAACGGCCAGGGTTCCCGAGAACAGGCCGATCACCACCAGCAGCGCCGTCATCCCCATCGAGAAGACGAAGAGGTAGACGAACCCCATCAGCCCCGCCTGCGTCGCCGCGACCCATGTAAGGACGACGGCGAAGGCCGGTGCGCCACACGGCGCCGTCACGACCCCGGAGGTCGCACCGAGGACGAAGACCGCACCGTACGATCCGCCCTCCTTCCTCGCGGCCCAGTCGAGCAGACGGCGCGGGACGGGTACGGGGAACACGTCCAGCATGAACAGGGCGAACAGCAACAGCAGGTTCCCGATCGCGAGGAGGGCCCAGGGGCTCGCGCTAACGGCGCCGAAGAGCGTGCCGCTCAGCCCGGCGAGCATCCCGAGGAACGCGTACAGGAGCGCCAGACCGGTAGCGTAGGTGAGGGTGAGCCCGAGCGTGCGCCACCGGCTCTGGTCCTCGGTCGCGGTTCCGCCGATCACCGAGACCGTGATCGGGATCATCGGGTACACGCACGGCGTGAAGCTCGTCAGCACCCCTGCCGCGAACAGGGCGCCGAGCGCGACGATCGGGCTCTCCGACAGAGCCGCGGCGAGCCCTCCGGACGGCTCGACCTGCGTGACCAGGGTCGACGCGGAGGCGACCAGGTCTGCGAGCGCGGTCAGCCCCATGAGGCCGGTCAGATCCATGAGCGCGGAGATGGGCATCGCCGATCTCTACCCGGCATGCGACGGCGGGGCCACATCCGCCGCCCCGGTTTCGCCTACCGCGACCACGTCCCGCGAATCCAGGAGCTGGGCGGCGCGTCCGGGCGACACCGACCCCGCCGACAGGATGTACGTGAAGACCTCCTCCGGCGTGAGCGCCGTCTTCAGGGCCTTTTCTCGAGGGACGACGATGAGGAAGCCCGACATCGGGTTCGGCGCGGTGGGCAGGTAGACCGTGACTCCCTCCCCGCCGAGCGCCTCGGCGGCCGACGTCGGCGCGGGTCCCGTCACGAGCCCGTACGCCCAGGTTCCTTCCATGGGGTACTCGAAGAGGACCACCTCGCGGAACGCCATCTTCTCCTCGCCGATCACGGCCTTCACGATTCGGCTCGACCCGCCGTAGAGACGCCGGACGAGCGGCACCCGGTTGAGGAGCCGCTCGCCCAGCCGGAGCAGCCGTCCGCCGAGGGCGCGCTCGACGAGCCACCCGACCAGCAACAGGAGGAGGATGAGGAGGAGCAGCCCGATACCGGGCGCCGACCACCCGAGAAGCGGGTCCAGCCACCGTCCGAGCACCCCGTCGAGCTGGACGAACAGCCACCAGAGGATGAAGGCCGTGATCCCCAGGGGCCCCGTGACGGCGAGTCCCTGGAGGAGGTACCGGCGCAGGTTGGCCGTGGCGGAACGCGGCTCCTTCACCCGGGGAGCTCGCCGTTCAGCTCGAGGTACACGCGGCGCACGGCGATCGGCCCCTGGCTCTCGTTGAGCGTCCACCCGCCGACGTCGCCGAAGTCCGCCTCTTCGACCGCCTCGTCGGCGTCGAGCCCCGCCTCGTGCAGGCGCGTAGCTTCGGCGATGACCGACACCATCGCCTGGCGGTATCGCTCGAGCTCCTCCTCGAGGAGCTCCGGGTCCTCGACGAGCCCGTGGCCCGGGACGTACACGTCGACATCCATCGCCTGTGCCGTCTCGACCATGGCCACCCACTCGGAGGGGTAGGCCGAACGCATCGCGGGGAAGATGCGGTTGAGGAAGGTCTCGCTCATGAAGAGGACCTTTCCGTCGGGCACGTAGACGAGGAGATCGCCCCCGGTATGCGCGCGGCCGAGGTGTACGAGGTGGATCTCGCGGCCCCCGACGTCGAGGATCTCGCGTTCCTCCACGAGACGGGTGGGGAGGACAACGGGCGGGTCGTCCGCCGAGCGGTTCGGCGACGAGGCCTGACGCTCGAGCGTGGCCGCCGAGGTCGGGTGTGCGTAGAACTCGGCATCCGCCGGGAACACCGAGTTGCCGGCCGAGTGATCGCCGTGGTCGGAGGAGATCACCATGTGCGTGATCGGCTGGTCGGTTATGCCGGCGATCGTGTCGATCAGCCGTCGGGTCTCCTCGACGCTCTCCTGCCCATCCGCGACCAGCACACCGGCGGGTGTCACGACGAACAGGCTCACCGTGGTGATCGTCTCGCCGCCGGCCACGTGGATCTGCTCGTACGAGTAGACGCCGTCGGCGAGCTCCTGGACGCGAGGGAAGTCGGCGTCCGTGAGCCCGCGCTCGTAGGGGTTCCCCGTTCGCACGGGCGCCGCGCCAACGGCCGCCTCCTCACCCGATCCTCCCGCGGCGTCGTCGGGGGCCGGCGTCTCTTCCGACGTCGCACAGGCGGTGAGGGCCAGCGCGGGCACAGACAGGGCGAGCGTCCATGCCGCGAGAGAGCGTTTCGACATCGGTTCCTCCATGATCGGCTGGTCTTCCGCGAGGCCTGCCTCGCGCACGTTGATTCTAAGGATTGGGACGGCGGCCAGGTACCGGGGCGGGCGCCGCCCGGTCGGTTCCGGCCCGGTCGCGGCGGCTGGCCGCCGTCCGTCGGTTGAGCCATCTTTCTGCCACGGGTGTTCTCCACCTGGTGCGGGGTGTGTGCGGACGTGCGACCCGGATCGACAGAAAGGCGCCACCATGAAGCGAGCAACGACCCTCCTGCCCACCATCGCCCTCGCCCTGATCGCGACCACGCCCCTTACGGCCCAACAACAGCAGCTGACCCCCGAGGAGCGCGCGCAGCGGCGAGCCGCACAGGAAGCGCGGATCCAGGAGGAGCTCAGGGCGCCGCGTCCGATCGACGCCTTCGACTCGGTGTGGATCGAGGAACTCACGTGGATGGAAGTCCGCGACGCTATGGCCGCCGGCAAGACGACCGCGATCATCACGACGGGCGGCATCGAGCAGAACGGTCCGTACCTCGCGACGGGCAAGCACAACTACGTGCTACAGGGCGCCTGCGAGGGCGTCGCGCGCGAGCTCGGAAACGCGCTTTGCGCCCCGATCATCAAGCTCGTCCCCGAGGGCGGGATCGACGAACCGAGCGGTCACATGGTGTATCCCGGTACGATCAGCCTGCGCGAGGAGACCTTCGAGGCCGTCCTCACCGACGTGGCGGAGAGCCTCGAGGCGCACGGCTTCGAGCACATCATCCTCTTCGGCGACAGCGGCGGCAACCAGCAGGGCATGGAGGCCGTCGCGGATCGTCTGAACGCGAAGTGGACCGACGCGACCGCGCACTTCATCCCCGAGTTCTACGAGTACCGCGAGGTGCACGAGTGGATGAACTCCGAGCTCGGGATCTACGAGACCGACCCCGAGGGGATCCACGACGACTTCGTGATCACCTCGATCATGATGGTCACCGACCCGACGACGGTGCGCTACGACCAGCGGGTGAAGGCCGGGAAGGCCAGCATCAACGGCGTCTCGATCGCGCCGAAGGATGAGGTGGTCGAGATCGGTCGGAAGCTCCTCGACTTCCGGATCGACCAGACGGTCACCGCCATCAGGGCGTCGATCGCGGCGTCGACGCAGTAGCGCGGAGAGACGATGCGACCGATCACTAGGGGAGCCGCGGTGATCGCGCTCACGGGCGCGTGCGCCGCGGGCCCGGTGATCGCCCAGGAGATGCCTCTCCCGCCACGCAGCGGGAGCGGGCTGACGGTCACGCCGGCCTACGAAGGGTGGTACGAGCTCCCCGACGGGACCATCGCGATGTCGTTCGGCTACTTCAACCGGAACATGGAGGAAGTGATCGAGGTCCCGCTCGGCGACGCCAACGCGATCTCCGAGCCCGGCCTGGACGGCGATCAGCCCGAGCACTTCGCGCCGGGGCGCCACTTCGGAGTGTTCGCGATCCGCGTCCCCAGCGACTTCGACCCCGAACAGCGCGTCTACTGGACGCTCACGGTGAGGGGCGAGACGCAGCGGGTGCCGGGACACCTGCACCCCGACTGGAAGATCGACGCGATCGTCGGCGAAGCAGGGTCGGGAAACAAGCCCCCGACGGTGTGGTTCGATGAGGGGGGACCCGAGGCGATGGGACCGGCCGGCGTCGTCGGGAAGACGCGCACCGCGTCGGCGGACGAGCCGCTCGAGCTGACCGTTCACGCGCGCGATGACGGCCGGAGCCGCACGAGCGTGCGCGGCTCGGGCGACACGGCGGTTCCCGTGACGGTCACCTGGTTCAAGCACCGCGGGCCCGGCGACGTGTGGTTCGGTGAACCGACCGCCGAGATCCCGGCGGCGGGCGGGAGCGCCACCACGACGGTGATGTTCGGCGCTCCCGGCGAGTACGTGCTTCGCGTTCGGGCGAACGACGCCTCCGGCGTCTCGACCGCGGGTCACGCGCAATGTTGTTGGACGAACGGGTTCGTGAAGGTGACGGTCACGCCGTAGACACACGCGGCGAGTCGGGGGGATCCGGACCCTCCGGACGACCCCGACCGGACGGATCGCGAGCCAATCGGAAGGAGCGGGCAGATGAAGACGACCTCGGTAGACCGCATCGCGAGAGACGGACGGGCGAGGACCGGGCGAGCGATCGCCGCCATTACCGCTGCGGCCGCTCTGGCGGTCGTGGGGCCGCCCGGGCCGGCGAGCGCGCAGGAGGGCGGCCACGCCGAAGTCACTTTCAACCGCGACGTGATGCCCATCCTCCAGGCGAACTGCCAGGAGTGCCACCAGGAGAACTCGATCGCCCCGATGGCGCTCATGACGTACCGCGACGCGTACCGCTGGGCTTCGGGCATCCGCGAGAAGGTCTCGAACCGCGTCATGCCACCGTGGCACATCGACCGGACGGTCGGTATCCGCGAGTTCAAGAACGACCGCAGCCTGACCGACGAGGAGATCGAGACGATCGTCGCGTGGATCGATGGAGGCCGTGTCGAGGGCGATCCCGCCGATCTTCCGCCGCCCGCGGAGTTTCCCGATCCTAACGAGTGGCGTCTGGCGGACGAGTTCGGCCAGCCCGACCTGATCGTCGGCTCCGAGCCTTTCACGCTCGACGCCGTGACCCAGGACAAATGGTGGCGCCCGGTGACGCCGGTCGATCTCGACGAGCCGCGTTGGGTGAAGGCGATCGAGATCAAGCCGGCGGGGCTGGATTCGCGTCGCATCACCCACCATGTCCTCGCTTTTCTCGAGCAGGACGAGTCTGACGACGCGATGAGCCCCGGGGCGGTGCAGGCGAGCACTCGCGGGGGCGCCATGGGCGGACCAGGTCTCTTCATGGAGTGGGCCGTCGGGAAGGAGGGCGAGGTGTTCCCGGATGGCGCGGGCAAGCTGATGCTGCCGAACTCGCAGATCCGCTGGGAGGTGCACCTCCACGCGATCGGCAAACAGGTGCCCGACAGCTACGTCGAGCTCGGGGTGTGGTTCTATCCGAAGGGGCAGGAGCCGACACACCGCACACGGCTCGCCTTCTACAACGCCACGAAGCCGGGCGGTCTCGACATCCCGCCGGGCGAGATCGCGGTCACCCAGAACTTCCACACGCTTCGCTGGCCGGCCCGGATCGAGAACTTCCAGCCGCACATGCACATGCGAGGGAAGGCGTTCTCGCTCGAGGCCATTACACCCGACGGCGAGCGCACCCTGATCAGCCAGGTCAACAACTTCCAGTGGAACTGGCACATCAACTACATCTACGATGAAGACGTGGCGCCGCTCCTCCCCGCCGGAACGACGCTCGTCGTCACGGCGTGGCACGACAACACACCCGACAACCCGAACAACCCCGACCACGAGCAATGGGTGGACTGGGGAGATCGGACCGTCGACGAGATGGCGCACCTGTGGGCCGACGTCACGTATCTCGATCAGGAAGAGTACGACCGGCTGGTGGCCGAGCGGCGGCGCATTGCGGAAGAGGAGTCCAACGAGGAGGGCGACGACCGCTAAAGCGCCGCGGCGGGGGGGCGGGGCGGACGGTGCGGTCTCGTCGGCCTTCCGGCGCAGCGAGGTGACGGGGACGCCCGTTCGTGTGTCCTAATCATCGATGAGCACCTCCGACTCCCTGCCCACCCGGCTCTTCGTCGGCGTCGTCGCGATCGCGGCGACCGCTCACGTGGCCATCCTGCTGCCCACGGCGGTGGAGCTGTATCGGGCAGTGCCTCCGGGCGGACGCCTCACCGTGCTCGCCATCTCGCTGAGTCTCGTCGTCGCGATCCTGGCTTGCGGGCTCGCGGGCTTCCTGATCGTGCGAGCCGGCCAGCGCTACGAAGCGAGGAGCCTCTCGCTCTTCCTCGTGTTGATCGCGATCTGCTGGGGGTCGATCCTCCGGTTCGCGTCGCTCGACTACACGGCCGGGGGCGAGATCGACGGGATCAGCATCAGCGCCGAGGGGTGGGTCGTGGTTGTCGCCGCATTCGCGCTGGCGCTCGCCGCCGCATCGCTGGTTCGGCTGTCGGTCCGGTTCCCGTACGACTTCGAGCGGGCGCTCGACCCGGCGAACGCCGCAACCGGCCGGCTCCGACGCTGGCTGCGGCACCGCTACCTGCCATGGGTGCTCGCGTGTACCGTCCCGCTCATCGTGCAGGGCGTCATTCCCCTGGCACTCCGCATCGCCGGGGCGGTCGGAGTGCCGCCGGAACGCGTCGCCGCGGCGATGCCCGTCGTGCTGCTGGCCACGCTGACGCTGATCGTCGCGATCGTGCTCGGTATGGTCTCTGTCGCCGCGGCGAACTTCGTGGCGGGCTACCGGCGTGCCGATGAGGGATCGCGACGGCCCGCCCTCTGGCTGGTCGTCGGGATCGCGACGGCGGCGTTGATGATCGTCGCGAGCCTCCTCATCTGGGTCGTCGATGCCGTCCTCCCCACCTCTCTCGGGGCCCTGTCCACTTACGCGATGCTGATCATCGTCGTCGCACCGCTCTTCATGCTGGTGTGCGTGGCCGTCGCGATCCTCTACTCGGGCGCCGTCGACCCGCGGCTCGCGCTCCGTAAGAGCACGATCAACGGGATTGCCGGGACGCTGGGGCTTCTCGTGTTCGCGGGGTTGGAAAACACGCTTTCGGGGTGGGTCGAGGAGCGGCTGGGTCTGCCCGGTGCGCTGGGGGCATTCATGGCGGGAGCCGCGGCCGCCGCGGTGTTCCTACCGGCCCGGTGGGTCCTGAACCGTCGACGCGACCGAACCGAGACTGCCGTCAGCACGTGAATTGCATGGAGTCTCCCCGTCCCTGGTGCAGAAGACGCAGGCGAGGAGAAACCGATGTCGACGGAGGGAAAGCTCGCGATTCGGGATCCCCGAGGAGACGCGACCCGGATGTCGAGTAGCGAGGCCCCGGCCCCGCTGTGGTTCGGAGCCACCTTCGTCATCGCCGGCGCCGGCATCATCGGGGTCGGGAGCGGCCTGATCCCGGTCGACCCGAGCTCGGTGCACGCCCCGGGTTGGGTGATCATCCTGTGCGGCGGGGTCTTCGGGCTGAGCGGCGTCGCGGCGTGCCTCGCCGGCCGGACCGAGGAGTGGGTCGGGGAGGTGCTCGTGCTCGCGCTCATGATCGGGTTCGCGACGGTGTTCAGCTGGGTCGCGTTCGGTCCCGGCGAGCGCCGGTTCTCGGGCGGCGCAGCGGTAGGCGGGGTGGGCGTCACGGGCAGAGTGGGCAGCGCGGTCGGACGCATCGCGTTCGGGCTCGGCGCCCTCATGATGTGGGCGATCGTCGCCGCGGTGGCGAGCAAGCTGGCGAAGCGGCTGCGCGGCCCCTAGCCGGGTCTCACACCCCCGGCGCCTCACGCCGCCGCACCCCGCGGCTCGGCGACGAGTCCGGCGCGCCGCTCAGCAGCTCAGGCAGTTGTTGTTGTTCTTCGCGCCCATACCCTCGAGCAGCGCGATCGTCTCGAAGAACGGCTGCACGCGCTGAATGGGACCGTTCGCCATGTCGACCGTCGTCTGACCCGTACGCGCCACCACGAGGGGGTCGGCGCCCTTCGACACCAGGTACTCGATCAGCTCGTTGTCTCCGCGGGCCGCCGCGTAGTGGAGCGGAGCGAAGCCGTCGTGGTCGCGCGCGTTCGGATCGGCCCCGACGACCTCGATCAGGAACTTCGTCGCCGCGAGCCAGCTGTCGGGCGCGTGGCGGTGCGAGTTGCCCGCGCGCGCGCGTCCGTACCCCACGCCGGCCGCCGCCACGATCGGCGGGATGCCGGGCCCGTTGATCTCGACGGGCGGCAGACCGCTCGGGTCGGCCTCCTCCTCACCATCGTCACCACCCCCGCGTCGCCGTCGCTCCGGCGGCTTTCTCGTCGGGATGTGCGGATCGGCGCCCCACGAGGCGAGCAGCTGCATCGCGGGCACGTCGAGCGCGTAGGCGGCCCGCCAGAACGGCGTCGCGCCCCGGAAGTTCACCCCCAGCAGATCGAAGTTGAACGAGGCGTACCAGATGTGCGTCGCCACACGCGTGTTCGGGTCGGCGCCCGCGTCGAGAAGGGCCTCCATGAACTCCAGATACGAGTGCTCCTGCTGCTTGAACGCGGTCGGCTGAGGGTACAGCGCCTTTGGAGCCCAGCGGTTGGCGATGGCGGCATACAGCGGCGCGACCCCGTCCTCGCTCGCGATGTTCGGGTCGGCGCCCCGCTCGAGCAGATACATGCCGAGGTCGTAGTGCCCGTTGATCGACGCGATGACGAGCGGCGTGCTGTGGTCGCCGCCCGTCGGCTCGTTCACGTCGGCCCCGGCGTCGAGGAGCGCGGCCACGACCGGCCGGTGCCCGTCTCGGACGGCGTAGTGGAGCGCCGTCATCCCCCCCTGGCTGCCCACGAGGTCGTTGTACCCGAGCGGGGTGTCGCTCGAGGGGGCGGCACGACGCTGCGCCTCCGCCTCCTCCGCGCGACGCCTGTCGAGCGCGTCCTCGTCGGATGCCTCGTCCTCTTCGGCCTCGTCGGGTTCCTCGGCCTCGTTCGGCTCCCCGGCCTGCGCCGGCGGGTCCTCGCCCTGCGCGACCGTCTCGCGAGCGGGCGGATCCTCGCCCTGTGTCGGGGCCGCCGCCTGCTGCCCTGCCGCAGCCCGGCTCCGGCTGTCCTCCTGGAACGCCTGCGCCGGCGTACGTCGCGTGTCCTGCGTGGCCGGCGGATCCATCCGCGGCGCTTCCGCATCGGCCTCGCCACGCGCCCTGCGGAGCGCGGTCATGAGCTCCTGGCGGCGATCCTCATCCTCGCTGTCCGCTTCGCCGCGGGCCTTGAAGTCGACCACGCTCGACGCGACGGAGAGATCTGCGCCCCGTTCGATCAGCACCCGGGCGGCATCGATCCGTCCCGCGGCGGCCGCGAACATGAGCGGCGTCTGGCCGTTCGCGGCCTCCGCCGCGTCGATCGACGCGCCGTGATCGATCAGGGTCGCGACGGCCTCCGCCACGCCGCTAGCCGCCGCGAAGTGGAGCGGTCGCGACCCCGTGGTCGACGACGCGTCCGCCTTCGCGCCGCCCTCGAGCAGCGCCGCCACGGCGTCCGCCTGTCCATAGCGACTCGCCAGGTGCAGGGGCGTGTAGGCGCCAAGACGTGTCGTGGCCTCGGTGTTCGCGCCCGCGTACAGAAGCACGTCGACCATCTCGACGCTTCCGCTCATCGAGGCCCAGTGGAGCGCGCTCATCCCATCGCCCTGAGCCGCATTGACGTCTGCACCCTGGACCAGAAGGGCCCGCACGGCGTCGAGGTCCCCTCTCTCGGCCGCATCGGCGACCGGAGACTCGGGGGCGGCACTGAACAGGAGGAGGGCCAGCGCGAGGGCGCCGACCACGTTCACGCGAAGCTTCGACATCGTCCTTCCCCTCTGGCTCGTGGCCAGGAAGTATGGGCCGGCGCGAGCGGCCGGCCCGTCGCTACTTGTTGCCGCAAGGGCGCCGTCAGACGTCGTCGGCGGCCGTCGCGTTGAACGAGAACGGGGCCGTGCTGTCCCCGAAGCTCTCCACGTCGTCCATCCCGAGCTTGTGCATCAGGCTCAGGAAGACGTTCGCCATGGGCGTTCCATCGGGCGCCTTGATGTGCGTGTTCCCCGCGAGCTGCCCGTTCGCGCCACCCGCGATGAACAGCGGGCACCGCTTGTGGTTGTGCAGGTTCGAGTCGCCCATCGGCGAGCCGTAGATCAGCATGGTCTTGTCGAGCAGCGAGCCGTCGCCCTCCTCGATCGAGTCGAGCTTCTCGAGCAGGTAAGGGACGAGACCGACATGGTACCGGTTGATCTGCGCGAACTCGGTGACGCGGTCCTCTCGGCCGCCGTGGTGCGACGCGGGGTGGAACGCCGAGTTGACGCCCGACTCGGGGTAGACCCGGCCCGACCCGTCGCGACCCATCTTGAACGTGAACACGCGCGTCAGATCGGACTGGAACGCGAGCACCTGGAGGTCGAACATCAGCTTCACGTGCTCGGAGTACGAGTCCGGAACGCCGGCCGGCGCCTCGGGGATCTCACGGGGCTCGCCGCTCAGGTTCTGCGCCTCGACCATCTGGATGCGGCGCTCGAGCTCGCGGATGTTCGTGAGGTACTGATCGAGCCTCCGCTGGTCGCCCGTGCCGAGACCCGACTTGAGCTCGGCCACTTCGCCGGTGATCCAGTCGAGGATGCTGCGCTGCGTCCGACGTCGGGCGGCCCGCTGCTCGGGCGTCCCGCCGGCGCCGAAGAGCTGATCGAACGCGACGCGCGGGTCGCGAATCATCGGCAGCGGCGTGTCTGCCGCCGCCCAGCTGATCGTGTCGGTGTACACGCACGCGTAGCCGTACGCGCACCCGCCCGCCTGATCCACGTTCTCGATGCAGAGCTGCATCGACGGGATCGGCGTGTCCTGCCCGAACCGCTCGGCGTAGAACTGGTCCATCGACTTGTTGCCGACCCAGACGTCGGACCCCTCGGTCTGCTTGGGGTGCTGCTGGGTGAGGAACGCGGCGCTCGACCGGAAGTGGTCGCCGCCGATCTCCTTCGGGGCACGCGCCTCGGCGCCCTCGACGTCCGTGTTCGAGACGATCGTCAGGTACTTCCGCCACGGCTCGAGCGGACTCAGGCTCGAAGGCGTGAGGTCGAAGGCGCTCCCGGTCTTCTCGGGTGCCCACATGAACTGCGATGCGCCCCATTCGTTCGAGCCCGCCGCGCCGTGCACCATCTCGATCGCGACGAAGCGGGTCGCGTCGGTCGGGACGGCGACCTCGCTCGGACTCGCCCACAGCCGACCCGCCGGAACCATGGCGTCGAGAAACGGAAGCGCGATCGTCGCTCCGAGGCCCTTGAGCGCCGTACGACGGTCGATGTGCTTGCCGGTCAGAATCTCCATGTCCTGCTCTCCCTGGTTCTCGGTCGGGCCTGTCCGGGCCCCTCGTTGTCTTTCCTGAAGGCGCCCATCGGCGGGCGCGCCGTCATTGTCCGCGTCAGCGGCCGCCACCACCCATCATGTCGTCCTCATCGTCCGCCACCACCGGCACCTGACTCATCCGGAACGCGGGGCTCTGCACCACGCCCAGGACGAACGCCGTCATCCGATTTCCCTGCGCCTCCGCATCGCGCGCGATCTGCCGGATCGTCGGCATGTCGTAATACTCGATCCGACGGCCGAGTGCGTAGGACATCAGCGCGCCCGTGAAGTTGCGGATCATCGGCTCGGGCCGGCTCAGCAGTGCCGTGCGGAGCGACTGCGGCCCGTTGATCGGGCTGCCGTCGTACAGCTCACCCACCGGGTCGACCGGCGACCCTTCGTCCTTGATCCGCCAGCGCCCCGTCACGTCGTAGTTCTCGAGCGCCAGCCCGATCGGGTCGATCACCCGGTGACACGAACGGCACGCGGGGCTGCGTCTGTGCATCTCCATGCGCTCGCGAACCGTGAGCAGCCGTCCGTCGTCCGCATCGTCGGTCGCCTCGAGATCGGGCACGTCCGGCGGCGGGGGCGGCGGCGGGCTGCCGAGCAGCACCTCCATCACCCACTTCCCCCGGAGCACCGGCGAAGTGCGGTCGGCATGCGAGGTGAGCGTCAGCACGCTGCCGTGCCCGAGGATCCCGCGTCGGTTGTCGCCCGGGATCTGGACACGGCGGAAGTGGTCGCCCGAGACGCCCTCGAACCCGTAGTGCCGGGCGAGGCTCTCGTTCACGAACGTGTAGTCTGCGGTGATCAGCTCGAGGACGCTCCGATCCTCCTCGACGAGGCTGTTGAAGAACATCCGCGTCTCGGTGTGCATCGCGTCGACCAACGCCTGGTCGAAGTACGGGTACTGGAGGGCGTCGGGGCGGATCTTGTCGAGGTCCTGGAGCCGCAGCCACTGCGCGGCGAACCGGCCGCCGAGCGCGTCGGAGCGCGGATCGTCGAGCATGCGGAGCGTCTGCGCGACGAGCACCTCGTCGTCGGACAGGACACCTCTCCGCGCCGCGTCGATCAGCTCGCCATCGGGCGCCGTGGCCCACAGGAAGTACGAGAGCCGCGATGCGAGATCGAAGTCGGAGATGCGGTAGGTGTTTCCGGGACCCACGTCCGCGGGCGCCTCTTCGAGCCGGAAGACGAAGTGCGGGCTCGACAGCATCGCCTGGAGCATCGTGCGGATCCCGATCTCGAACCCGCCGTCCGCCGCCCCATCCTCGTAGAAGAACATGAGGTCGGCGACATCGTCGTCCGTGAGCGGCCGTCGGTACGCCGTCAGACCGAGGTCGCGGATGATGCGCTCGGCGCACGGCCCCTCCTCATCAGGTGAGGTCGGGCGACACGAGAAGATCTTCCGCCGACTCGGGGTCTCGGAGAGACCGGTGACGAAGGCCGGACCCGCGATGATCAGGTCGCGCACGTGCGGAAGCGTCGTCACCCCGTAGGCGCTCCCGATCTGCGTGTCGGCGAGCGTGTAGTCGACGTGGGTGAGAAGATCGTTCACCGGCCCGTCGGCCCTGTTGATGAACGCCGCCGTGACGCGCTGCGGACCCGCACGGATGTGCACCGGCTCGGTCTCGACGACCATCCCGTTCGGGTCGGACTCGGAGATCCACCGATCTATCTCGACGATCGTCGCGCGCTCGCCGTTGATCGAGATCTCGAGCAGCTCGTTCGGCACCGTCATGCCGTACAGAAAGCCCGTCGGCCCCGGGTGGAAGTCGATGCGGAAGCTGTACTCGCCGTCCGCCGGAAACACGTGGACCACCGAGATCCCGCCACGCGTGCCGAACGGGGCGCCGTCGACCCGCTTCGTCTGGTCGGCCGCCTTCGGCACCGTGTAGGTCGCCTCGGCGGAGGTCGCCTCGAGATCGCCGACCGCGAGCCGGCTGATCTCGGCCGCCGCGCGCAGGTAGCCCTCCATCAGCGTGGCCGAGATCATCTGGACGTCGGCGATGTTGTCGAAGCTCTCGCTGATCGTCTCGGCGGGCAGGTACGCGTCGGCGTCGACCTCGAGATCGAGCATGTCGCGGATCGTGCGCGTGTACTCGGCCCGGTTGAGGATCTGGAAGGTGCGCTGCCCCGGCGTCGGGTTGCGGCGAGCGGCCTCGTCGAGCTGGTTCTCGAGCGAGATCGCGAGCGCAATCAGCGTGTCGCCACCCGGACGGCTCATCCCCGCCGGCGGCATCATCCCGAGCCGCAGCTTCCGGATGATCTTCTCGGCGACCTCGGCGTTCGCCACCGGATTGTCGGCGTCGAAGCTCTCGAGCGTGAGGTTGCCGCGCATCCGGTCGTCGGAGTGACAGCGGACGCAGACTTCCTGGATGACCTCGTTGCTCATCCCGTCGGCGAGCATCTCCCAGCCGTGCGCGTCCGCGACAGCCGTCGCGGGTCCGCCGAACCGGACGATCTCGGACGGCAAGGGAGAGTCGATGCCGGCGAACACCCCCAGGGAGAGGGGCGCGAGCGCCACGAGCGCGAGAGCGATGCGTTTCATTCCAACCCTTCCGTAACGACGGAAACCAGCTAGCGGTACGGCCTTCCCGGCTTGTGGGCGCGTCCCGGGACCGTACCTGCACGTGGCTTCCCCCCGGATTGGGCCGCAGGGGCCGTGCCGCGCGGAGACACCACGTCTAGCCTAACAAGGATACAGCCGAAATCGTTGATTCTGCCAGTGCCGGCGGGGTGTTCGGACCCGACCGACCGGCTGCACGGGCGGGTCGCAACGTCGTCGAGTTCGCGGCCGTTCCCCGCCAGTGAGCTCAAGTTCCGGGGCGCATCTCGTTTCATGGGGCAGGCCTGGAACGCTGGCGCGGATCATGCGGTATCGTATATGATACCACATGCGTCAGGTCGTGCTTGACACAAACGTGCTGGTCGCCGGCCTGAGATCGAACGCCGGAGCCTCGTTCCAACTGCTCGAACGAGTGGGCTCGAGAGGCGCGGGCTTCGAGATCAACCTGTCGGTTCCGCTCGTGCTCGAGTACGAGATTGCGCTGAGCCGAGACGACGAGATCGACGCGGAGCTGATCGATCCGATCCTGTCCTACCTCTGCAAGGTGGGCAGGCACCGGGAGATCTACTTTCTCTGGCGCCCGTTTCTCAGAGATCCGGCGGATGAGATGGTACTCGAGGTCGCCGTGGAGGCACGGGCTGACGTGATCGTCACGCACAATGTCCGCGACTTCGAGGACGTGGAGAAGTCGTTCGGGATTCGGGTGGAGACACCCCGCGAGTTTCTGCTGCGCCTCCAGGAGGAGGAAACGCGATGAGTACGATGAGTCTGAGATTGCCCGACTCCTTACATAAGCGAGCTCGCGAGGTGGCCAGGCGAGAGGGCACGTCGATCAACCAGCTCATTGCCACGGCGCTCGCAGAGAAGCTCTCGGCTCTGGACACGGTCGCCTATCTGGAGGAGCGGGGTGAGACGGGTTCTCGGAAGGAGTACCAGCGCGCGCTACGTCGAGTGCCGGCGGGCAAGCCTGTACCCGGTGATGAGCGGGTCGGCTCCTAGGTCGGCCACTGCAGTCAACAGGTCCACCGGGTGTTTGCATCACCGGGGTTCGTTCAGGCGCCTCCGAGTTCACCATCGGCCAAAGGCCCGGTATGCAGTAGCGCGTTCGATCGCAGAGGTGGTCACATGAAGGCGTACAGGCTCCGCGTTTCGGCATCCAGCAGGGTGACTTCCGTGAAGACCGGGTTGTGCGATGGCGCCTGAGTCGGGACTGATCGCCGTCGCGCCGAGCGGGCCCGAGGAGTGGCACGAGGTCGCGGGCGCGCGGCGCCCACTTCGCCAGTGACCGGGGCGTTGGCCGACGGCGATGGATGACCGGAATCCCGGACCACGAGGACCTGACGTCGATCCGCGAGCCATCGAGTATCGCCGGGATGTCGAGCGCCGGGTGTGGGCGCGTAGCGGTTCCGAAGCCGTGTACTCCGAGGGCCGGTGGTTGGTACGAGCGCGGGTCGAGGTGCTGCGGTTCGACGATTATCTGGAGTTTCGAGTGGAGGTCATTCCGACGCCCGGGTTCGCCTCGCCGGCGGCGAGCGATTGGACGGCGGGCGTGGCCTGGAAGCACTTCCGATTCGGCGACACCTGGTGGTTGGGCTCGCCGTACTCCGGGTGGGCGATCGCCTTCGATCCCGAGGATGTCTCCGCACTCGTGACCGCGGCGGGCAGCGTATCGGGCTTTCCGAGCGACGATCGATCCGACCGGCTGAGACAGCTATTCGGGGAGCTGATGAGGGAAGATTGGCTACGTCGTTCCGCCGAGAAATGAGCTCCTTCCGCTTCCTCGATGACGCACTTCAGGCCCGGCTGGTGGGCGAGCTCGAGCGAGCGAACGTCGAATTCGAAGTGGCCGCCGATGGTAGTGTTCGCTACGTGCCGGCCGAGTGCTTCGGATACTACCCGACCGGGTCCGTCGAGCGGGGAGTCGAGGAGATCCCACGACTCCTCGGCCGATGTCGATGACCCGGCGCTGACGTCGAGTCGGGAGAAAGGACGCGTCTGGCGTCATGAATGAACGGCGGAGCTCACACGGCCGGTTCTCGCTGGGCGAGACGATCGCGGCGCTCGGCGTGATCGGCTCGCTGATCTTCGTCGGACTCGAGGTCCGTCAGAACACCGCGGCCACCGAAGGGGCGACGCTCCAGGCGATCTCCGACATGCATACCCGGCTCCTCCTCGAGGGCGGGTCGGACCCGACGTTCATGGAGCTCATCGACCGGGTCCTGATACAGGGACACGTTAGAGCCGACTTCCGAACCGAAGAGACGCTCAGGCTCAACCGGTACTACATCGCCTTCCTCTCGCACCTCGAGAACACGTACCTCCAATACCGGGCGGGTGTGGTCTCCGAGGGCGTCTTCGAGTCGTACGGGTGGCGCAACCTGCTGTGGGTCGCCCCATACTTCCAGGAGGTTTCCGACAACATGCTCCGTGTGGCCGTGAGCCCCGAGTTCGTTCAGTTCTTCCGCGACCGGACGGCGGAGCTGGGCACGTACCGACGTCCGACCGGCTGGGGAGACGAGATGGACACCGCGGAGCTGAGAGCGCTCGGAGCGGCGTACACCGCCGCGTGGAATCGGCTCGACCCGGAAGGCGTCGCCGCCTTCCACGACGCGAGCAGCTTCCTGAAGGTGAACGACGCCGAGCCCGCGGTCGGACGCGATGCCATCGCCGAGGTCGCGCGCGGGTTCATGACGGCCTTCCCCGACATGGTGCTCGATATGGACTCGATCGTCGAGACGCCGACCGGCGCCAAGTACCACTGGACGTACAGCGGGACGAACACCGGGCCGGGCGGCACCGGGATGGCCGTCCGCTTCAGCGGCCACGAGGAGTGGACGCTCGGCGAGGACGGCCTGATCACCGGCGCACTCGGCCACTTCGACGAGACCGAATACGAGCATCATCTCCGGGTCGGGGTCGATTCCGGGACGTCGGCGTCCGAGCCCGACCGCGAATGATGTAGGCGCCGTGCGATTCCCGATCTTCGTCGCTGTGTCGTTCGTGGTCTTTGCCGGTCTGGTGGCCTTCGGGCTACGAGGACGCGACCGTCGACCGGTCGGCCAGATCGCGACGATCGGCCTCCTGGTGGTCGTGGGCGGTATGACGTTCGCGAAGATGGGGCAGAACACCGGGTGGCCCTGGTG